>CANIEC010000143.1 GCA_947466085.1 Rhodospirillales bacterium | reverse complement strand
GTGCGGGCATGGCGCCCGGGCCGCTCGACCTCCGCCCCATCGTCCGGCGGCCGCACTGTCTGGAGATGGACATGGCGCATCGTCCTCGCGCTGCTCATCCTTTACTATCCGGTGGGCGCGCTGGTGACGGAAGACATCGACGACGATCCGCAGTTCACGGCGCGCGGCGTGGCACCTGGTGAAAGCAAGGCGGTGGCCACCGCGGCCGACCTCGTCACCCGCGAGGTCGACGTCCACACCTGGACGCCGATGATGCCCTTCTTCACGCCGGCGGGGCTGCTCGACAACATGCCGAACTTCCAGCGCGGCATCATATCGGCGCTGGGCCGCTTCAGCACGGAGCTGATGGACCAGCTTGGCCGCACGCGCGGCTCGAGCCAGACCGACCGTGACCTTGAGCAGGCCCGCGGCTTCCTGAACGAACAGCCCAACATCTGGCTCTGGCAACCCAGCGTGTCGCTGTTGCCGTCGACGACCTCGGCGCAGAAGTACCGCGCCGGCCGCGACCGGCTGATGGCCTACAACAAGCGGCTGGGCACCGGTCAGGCGGTGTTCGAACGACGGGCCGACAATCTCCAGGCCCTGCTCGACCGCATCGCCAGCGATCTCGGCTCCGATTCGGCGGCGATCGACCAGCACGTGATCGAGAAGGCAGGGGACCTGTTCGACGCAAGGTGCGACGACATCTTCTACTTCAACAAGGGTCGCCTCTACGTCTACTACCTGCTGCTGCGCGATCTCGGCGTGGACTTCCAGAACGTCATTCGCGACCGCGAACTCACCACCGCCTGGAACGGCACGGTCGATACCTTCCGCATCGCCGCCCAGCTCGATCCGTGGATCGTCTGGAACGGCTATCCCGATGCGCTGCTGATCCCCAATCACCTGCTCGCGCAGGGCTTCTACCTGCTGCGCGCCCGCACGCAGCTGCGCGAGATCACCAACATCCTGCTGAAGTAGGCGGCCGCGTGGAGATCTATCTCCCCATCGCCGAGCTTTCGATGAACGTGTTCGTGCTGCTGGGCCTCGGCGCGGCAGCGGGCCTTCTGTCGGGCATGTTCGGCGTCGGCGGCGGATTTCTCGCCACGCCGCTGCTGATCTTCGTCGGTATCCCGCCGGCCGTCGCGGTCGCCAGCCAGGCCAACCAGGTGGTGGCCAACTCGATCTCCTCGCTGCAGGTGCAGTGGCGGCGCGGCAATGTCGACCTGCGCATGGGGCTGGTCCTGCTGGCGGGCGGCATGCTTGGATCATCGGCCGGCGTCTGGCTGTTCACCTACCTGAAGCGCATCGGCCAGATCGATTTCGTCATTGCGGTGCTCTATGTCGTGATGCTCTCGACCATCGGCCTGCTGATGATGTTCGAGAGTCTCAACACCTATTTCAAGCGCCGGCGCAATCCCGACGGGCCGCGCGGCAAGCTCCATACCCACTATCTCGTCCACCGCCTGCCGCTGAAGCTGCGCTTCTACAAGTCGAAACTCTACATCAGCGCGCTGCTGCCGATCGGGCTGGGCTTCATCATCGGTGTCCTGTCGGCGATCCTGGGCGTCGGTGGCGGCTTCGTCCTGGTGCCGGCCATGATCTACCTGCTGGGCATGCCGACGGCGGTGGTGATCGGCACGTCGAACTTCCAGATCCTGTTCGTCGCGGCCAACGTCACCTTCCTGCAGGCAGCGACCAACGGCACCGTCGACGTCGTGCTGGCGCTGCTGCTGATCCTGGGCGGCGTCGTCGGCGCGCCGATCGGCGCGCGGCTGGCCGCCAAGCTGCCAGGCGTGGCGCTGCGCGCCCTGATGTCGCTCCTGATCCTGCTCGTGGCCGCCGAGCTCCTGACGGAGCTGTTGCGCACGCCCAGCTCGCTCTACTCGCTGGGCAACCGCGAGGTGCTGCCGTGAGGTCGCTGGGTCTCCTCGCCTGCCTTGCAATTCTCGTCGGCGCGACCGGTGCCCTGGCCCAGGGTCCACGCCTGGAGTCGGTGCCGGGAGCCCGGCCGCCGCCGACCATCGGCGGGTCGCCCGACGCCATCGCGCCGCCTTCCGTGCCGACCGAGCCCACGACGCCCGACCTGATCATGGATCTCTCTCGCGCCCGCGTGTCGATCACTTCGGCCTTCCAGGGCGAGAGCATCCTGCTGTTCGGCATGTTCGACCCGCCCGGCGAGATCGTGGTCGTCGTCGCCGGCCCGCCCGCCCGCGAGACCGTGATGCGCAAGCAGCGCTTCCTGGGGATCTGGCTCAACACGGGACGGCAGGCATTCGACGATGTGCCGGCCTACTACGCCATCGCGGCCAGCCAGCCGCTGCAGCGTCTGCTGGCGCGCGGCGCCGGCGGCGAGATCCTGTCGCTCGAGGACCGGTTGTCCAGCCTGAAGCCGACGACGCCCCGCGACGCCGCGGAGCTCGCGCGCTTCCGTGCCGGCCTCGTCGAGGTGAAGCGGCGCGAGGGCCTCTATCCTGCGGCCATCGGCCAGGTGACGGTCCAGGCCGGCCGGCTGTTTCGTGTCGACTTGCCCTTCCCGTCGCGGCTGCCGGAAGGGGTGTACGATATCCGGGTCTATCTGTTGCGGGAGGGGAAGATCGTTGCGGCCGTGTCGCGGCCGCTGCCGGTGGGCAAGGTGGGCTTCAGCGCCCAGCTCGCAGGTTGGTCGGCGCACGAGGGAGTGCTGTACGGGCTCGGCGCCGTCCTGATGGCGCTGCTGGTCGGCTGGCTGGGCGGCGCCCTCATGCGGCGTCTCTAGAACATCGAAGGGAGAGGGGCCATGAACGAGCAGCTCAAGACCGGCGAACGCGTCTTCCTGGTCGTCGTCGACGAGAGTCCGGAGATGCGCAACGCCCTGCGCTATGCCTGCCGCCGCGCCAAGCGCACCGGCGGCCGCGTCGCGATGCTCTACGTCATGGATCCACCCGAGGGCCAGCAATGGGGCTCGGTGGTCGAGCTGATGCGCGAGGAAGCGCGTCAGCAGGCCGAGACCGTGGTGGCCCAGCATGCCGATGTGGCGGTCTCGATGACCGGCCAGCCCCCCTCGATCTATATCCGCGAAGGCAAGAGCCGCGACGAACTCGTGAAGCTCCTCGGCGAGGACCGTTCGATCTCGGTCCTGGTGCTCGGCAGTGCCTCGGGCAGCGATGGGCCGGGTCCCCTGGTGACGGCCTTCACCGGAAAGTCGGGAGGACAGCTTCGCATCCCGCTGACCATCGTTCCGGGCGCCCTCACCGAGGCGGAAATCGACGCAATCTCATGACCCGCGCACAGGGTGTGTCGTCCAAACTGCGGCGATCTGCGCCAAGATCTTCTTTGTGTACAATTGAAGCATAAAGGTTGCGTTGGGAATTTCGCAATTTATCTTTCTGATAAATATATATAATCTTCATATATTCCATAATATATATACAGCGTCTCTCAAGAATCGTCTTGATCGACTTGCCCCCGGTTCCTACGTCCAACGGTATCGAGTGGGGATGAGACGTCCTATCCCCAGCCTGAGCGATGCCGAGGGCTCCGCCCGAAGCATTCGAACCGGAGGTAGGTTTGTTTATCCAGACCGAGCAGACGCCCAATCCGTCGACTCTCAAGTTTCTTCCTGGCCGGGTGGTCATGGAGAAGGGGACGGCGGATTTCGCCAACGTCGGGGCCGCCACGCCGTCACCGCTTGCCAAGAGGCTGTTCGCGGTTGAAGGCGTCGAGCGCGTGTTCTTCGGCTCCGATTTCGTGACCGTCACCAAGGCGGCCGACCGGGACTGGCAGATCATGAAGCCGTCGATCCTTGGCGGCATCATGGAGCATTACACGTCCGGCGATCCCGTGATCGCCGACCAGGACGCCGCGGCTACCGTCGCGGCGGATGACGACGAGGTCGTCGCCCAGATCAAGGAACTTCTCGACACCCGCGTCCGGCCCGCCGTGGCCCAGGATGGCGGCGATATCGTCTTTCACGACTTCCGCGATGGCATCGTCTACCTGCACATGCAGGGGTCGTGCTCGGGTTGCCCGAGTTCGACGGCCACGCTGAAGATGGGAATCGAGAATCTTCTGAAGCACTACGTGCCGGAAGTATTGGAAGTCCAAGCGGCCCAGTAGGCCGCTTCAGCTCAAGCGTTCGCGTTGAGATGGCGTTCGCGGGCCCACCAGGGCCCGCGCGAGAGCCCGTTCGTGCGCGCAAATGAAAGAGTATGGCATGCAGTTGACGTTACGGCCCGCGATCGAGCGTGGGCGCAATTACGCTTTTCCGGCCGCCTGGGCAGCCCTGTTGGCAACGGGTGTGGTCCTCTACAAGCCCCTGCCGACGGTCGATGCGGCGCCTTATCTTTCCTTCGGCGTCGGGAGCGCCGAGGCTCGTGAAATCGACCAGGCCACCCTCTTCGTCCCCGAGGCCGAACCCGCTGCGCTCACCTTCGTGCGCCACGAATGGAGCGAGCCCGAGGATGTGAGTTATCGTTCTACGCGCGAGGGCGCCCATGGACGGTTCGCGGCGCCAGGCAACGCCGTTCGCCGCCAGGTCCAGGTGCGCGCCATCAGCCCGCGCACGGCCGACGAACTCGCCGGGTTCTTCCGCGACGTTTCCTATACGCTGACCGACATCCGCCAGGGTGAGGCGGTGCCGCCTTACAAGGTCGATCGGGTGCCCGCCGATCTCGGCAGCAAGGACGGCAACGAGCGCAAGATGCTGTTCATCACGGCGATCCTGCCGGTGATCCTCGAGGTCAACCAGCGCGTCCTCGCCGATCGCGAACAGCTGATGTATCTCCGCGACAAGCTCGATGCGGCGCCGCAGATGCTGACGGCCATCGAGCGCATCTGGCTCGACGATCTCGCCGACCGCTACGACACCACGCCCGACAAGCTCGACGAACTGGTCCGGCGCGTCGACATCGTCCCGCCGTCGATGGCGATCGCCCAGGGCGGCGTGGAATCGGGTTGGGGCACGTCATTCGCAGCGCGTAACGGCAATGCCCTCTACGGGCAGATCCAGTCGGTGGGTCGTCACAGCGTCTCGGTCCCCTGGAAGCCGGGCGCCGGCATGCCGCAGCCCTTCACCGACGTGGGCGAGGCGACCGACGCCTATGTCACCAATCTCAACACTCATCCCGCCTATGCCGGCTTCCGCAACGAGCGCGCGGCGATGCGCGATCGCGGCGAGGACCCGGACGGCTTCCGCCTGATCGGCTCGCTGCTGCGTTATTCCGAGCGCGGCCAGGCTTACGTGCAGTTCGTCCGCCAGATCATGCGCGAGAACGACCTGCGCGACTTCGACAGGGCCAAGCTTTCAGGCTTCTGACGAAGACGGGCGTCTACATCATCGGCCGCGGCAGGTCGGCATCGGCGACCAGCGGATACCGCCGCGCGTCGAACAGCTGATAGTGCCACCATTCATTGCGGTAGAAGTCCCAGCCCGCCGACGTCATCAGGCCCATGAGCAGCAGGCGATTGCGTTGCGCCTCGACGGAAATGTCGGTGCGTCCATGATGGGACAGCGGCGTGAAGGCATCGAACGCGGTGCCCATGTCGAGTTCGTTGCCGTCGGCGTCGAGCAGGCTGAGGTCGACGGCCACGCCGCGCGAGTGGGGCGAGCCGCGACGGGGATCGGCGATGAATTCCGGGTCGGGATTGACGTTCCACAACGCCCACTGCGCTTCCACCGGTCGCAGCGCGTCGAATATGCGCAGCCGGTATCCGAGCGGCCGGGCGAGATCGATCGCGGCGGAGAGCTTGCCGGCCGCTTCCCGGTGCAGCCAGCATTCAGCGTTCCGATAAACCGGCCGCCCCGTTAGATTTGCGTCCGTCGCATAGGCCAGCGTCACGTCGACGTCGAATTCGGGCAGAGCGATCGCAACAATGTCGAGCTTCATGACACCAGAATGCCCAGCCACCTCCAGCAGCGCCAGTGTCCCGCGCGGACGCCGCCCGTGAGCACCGTCCTGGCATTCGATTGCGCCGTGAGCGGGCAGGGCGTCGCGATCGTGCGCAACGGCGATTCCCTGGCGAGCCTCTTCGAGGAGGGCCGCGACCAGGCGGCACGGCTCCTGCCCGCGATCGCGGCCGCGCTCGAACAGGCGGGGGTTGCGCGAACCCAGCTCGACCTGATCGCCGTCACGACCGGCCCCGGCAGCTTCACCGGGGTGCGCGTGGGACTGTCGGCCGCCCGCGGCCTGGCGGTCGGGCTCGGAATTCCCCTGGCCGGCATCCCCACCACCACGGTGCTGCACGCTCAGGCGCCGGCGACGGAGCGGCTGGTGGTTGCCGCCGTGGACTCCAAGCTCGGCGACTGGTTCTGCGCGATCGGCGACGATCCTGTGCCCTTCGCGGCAACGGCCGGAGACCTCGCGGCGCGCCTCGCCGGCCACAATTGTCTGATCGTCGGCCAGGAGGTGGCGCCGCTCGCCGCGTCCCTGCAGGGCGCCGGTGTCGATGCGATCGTACAGGAGGGGCCGCCGGACCCCGTCGCCCTCGGCCGCCTGGCCCTGGTGGATGGGGTCGAGGCGTGGCGGGTCCGGAATCGCGCCGAAGGCCTGCCCCGGCCGCTCTACCTGCGGGGGGTCAACATCACCCTGCCGGACGGCGCCCGTCGCACGGTCGAGTGACGAGACGATCGGATGGGCACCGGGTTCGTTCTCAATTCGTTGCGTGCGATCGACCTCGACCGGGCGTCGCACCTGCACCGCGAGGCGTTCGAGCCCATGGGCGAGCGCGGCTGGACGCGTCAGGACGTTGCGGGGCTGCTGGCCTCACCGGGGGTTGCCGGATTCCTGCTGACGGAGGGGGCTTCCGACATCGGCATGGCGATCTGTCGCGTGGTTGCCGACGAGGCCGAGCTTCTCACGGTCGCCGTCGATCCCGCCCATCGTCGCCGCGGGGCCGCCCGCCTGCTGCTCGGTGTCGTGGTCGACCGGGTGCGGGGCGATGGCGCCCGGACGCTTTTCCTTGAAGTGGGTGCGGACAATCCCGGCGCCCGCGCGCTCTACGACTCTCTGGGCTTCAGGACCGCCGGGCGTCGCGCCGGCTACTATGCACGACACGGCCGGCCCGCTGCCGATGCCGTCATCATGCGTCTCAATCTCAGCTGATCAGGCGCGCCGGATGGTGACGACGTGGCTATCGCCGTCGGCCTCGATGCCCAGAATGGCATGGCCTTCGCCCCTCGCGGCACGAGGGACATTGCGCAACGGCTCGTCGCCGCGAAGGCGCACGGCCAGTACTTCGCCCGGCTGCATGCGCTCGAGCCGCAGCTTGGTCCGGACGAAGGTCATGGGGCAGACCTCGCCGGTAATGTCGATGTCATGGTCGGCCTGTATGGACATGTCCAACTATACCCGGAACGCCTGCCAGTGTAGGGTAGGCAAGCATGCCAGACCGAAAGTCCAAACTCGAAGTCCTATGCGCAGAGCGCGGCCTCAAGATGACCGACCAGCGACGCGTGATCGCACGTGTCTTGTCGGATGCGTCGGATCATCCCGACGTCGAGGCGGTGCATCGTCGCGCGACGGCGATCGATCCCAACATCTCCATCGCCACGGTGTACCGGACGGTGAGGTTGTTCGAAGAGGCGGGCATTCTCGCCAAGCACGATTTCGGCGATGGCCGGGCGCGCTACGAGGAGACGCCGGACGAGCACCACGATCATCTGATCGATATCCAGAGCGGAAAGGTCGTGGAGTTCCACAACGACGAGATCGAGGAGCTGCAGCGGAAGATCGCCGAGAAGGCCGGGTACCGGCTCGTCGGACATCGCCTGGAGCTTTACGGCATTCCCCTGGATGGGAAATCCGACCGTCAAAAATAAGTGGACGCGCCTCTCGCCACCCCGATAATGGGCTTATGATCGGGGCGGACCCCTTGCGGATTAATCATGCGCATCGACCGCGTTGACAGCGAAGCCGAGCTTCTTGGACCGCCCGTCTCCAATCGGGAGATCGTGCAGGTCGTTGCTGGCGATTTCGAAGTACGCCTCGCCCAGACGTCGGCCGAGATCGAGGCCGCGCAGGCTCTGCGTTTTCGCGTGTTCTATGAAGAAATGACGGCGCATGCGTCCCCCGAGATGCAGGCGTTGCGCCGCGATTTCGATCCGTTCGACGACGTCTGCGATCACCTGCTCGTGCTGGACCGTCGGCGCGGCGAGGGTCCGGAGGGAATCGTCGGTACCTATCGCCTGATCCGGCGCGCGGCGGCAGCGAAGATGGGCCGCTTCTATTCGGCCGCCGAATACGACATCCAGAAGATGATCGACTATCCGGGCGAAGTCCTGGAACTCGGCCGGTCCTGCATCGAACGCGACGCCCGCAACACGGCGACCATGCAGATGCTGTGGCGGGGTATCGCCCTGTATGCCTATCACTACAACATCCAGGTGATGTTCGGCTGTGCCAGCCTTCCGGGCGTCGATCCGGAGCAGCACGCCCAGGCGCTGTCCTATCTCCATCACCATCATCTCGCCCCGGCGGAAATCCGCGTGCGCGCGCTGCCGAGTCGCTACGTGAATATGGATATGCTCGAGCCCGGCAGCTACGACCCGCGCAAGGCGATGGCGCGCGTGCCGCCGCTGATCAAGGGCTACCTGCGGCTGGGCGGCTTCGTCGGCGACGGTGCGGTGATCGATCACGAATTCAACAGCACCGACGTCTTCATCATCGTGAAAACCGAGCTGGTGACGGAGAAATACATCCGCCACTACGAACGCGGAATGCGTGAGTAGCGCGGCGGACGTTCCTTTCGCCGTGACGTGGATCGGTTCTCCCCTGCGTGGCGCCTTTCGGCTCCTGAGCTATCTGCTGCTCACGCTGGTGCTGCTGCCGTTCCATCTGCTGGCGCTGGCGTTGCGCGTGACGCCGGTCATACGCTGGCTGCCGGTGGTGTATCACCGCACGGTCTGCGTGATCCTCGGAATCAAGGTCAAGGTGAACGGCGAGCGCTCGACGGTCACGCCGACGCTCTTCGTCTGCAATCATGTTTCCTATCTCGACATCGAAGTGCTGGGCGGCCTCATCCCCGGATGTTTCGTTGCGAAGGCCGAGGTGGCGACGTGGCCGTTCTTCAGCACCCTGGCCAAGGCCCAGCGCACCATCTTCGTCGAACGACGGTCGAACAAGACCAGCAGCAGTCGCGACGCCATGATGCAGCGGCTGAACACGGGCGACAATCTCATGCTGTTCCCCGAGGGGACCAGCAGTGACGGCACGCGCGTGCTGCCCTTCCGCAGTGCCCTGTTCGCCGTGGCGCAGCTCCGGCGCGACGACAGGCCCATCGCGGTGCAGCCGGTGGCGATCTCCTACACCCGCCTCGATGGCATCCCGCTCGGCCGCTACTGGCGGCCGCTCTTTGCCTGGTTCGGCGATCTCGATCTGGTGCCGCATCTCTGGCAGATGGTTTGCCTCGGCGAGACGCAGGCGGTGGTGACCTTCTTCCCGCCGATCGACATCGACCGCCTGGGCGACCGCAAGAAGCTGGCGGAATACTGCCATCGCCAGGTGTCCTCCGGCGTGCAGGCAGCGAACTCAGGCCGGCCCGAACTGCTTCCGTCCCTGGCCGAACCGGCCCTCACCGGCCTCGACCCTGCTCCCTCTCGACCCTGATGGACGGCGGTGATAGAAACCGCGCGTTCCAGCACCGGAGACCGATGAAGGACGTCCGTACCGACGGGCAGCCCAAGCGCGTGTTCATCCGCACCTATGGCTGCCAGATGAATGTCTACGATTCCGACCGCATGGCCGATGTCCTGCGGCCGCTGGGCTATGCCCTGGCCGAGGGGCCCGAACAGGCCGATCTGGTGGTGCTGAACACCTGTCACATTCGCGAGCACGCCTCGGAGAAGGTCTATTCCGAGCTGGGCCGCCTGCGCGACGTCAAGACCGAGCGCCGGGCGGAGGGTCGCGACCTGACCATCGCCGTCGCCGGCTGCGTGGCCCAGGCCGAGGGCGAGGAGATCATCCGCCGCCAGCCGGCGGTCGACATCGTCGTGGGCTCGCAGGCCTATCACCGGCTTCCCGAATTGCTGGCGCAGGTCGCGCGCAAGGCGGCCGACGCCGGCGTGGGCAAGCGGCTGCCAGGTGCCGGTGTCCTCGACACGGAGTTTCCGCCCGAGAGCAAGTTCGATCATCTGCCGTCGCCGCAGGGCATCCGCGCAGGGTCGGCGTTCCTCTCGATCCAGGAAGGCTGCGACAAGTTCTGCACCTTCTGCGTCGTGCCCTACACGCGCGGTATGGAATATTCGCGGCCGGTTGCCGCCGTGCTCGCCGAAGCTCGCCAGCTCATCGAAGCGGGCGCGCTCGAACTCACGCTGCTCGGTCAGAACGTCAACGCCTATCATGGCGAAGGCCCCGACGGTTCCACCTGGTCGCTCGCGCGTCTGGTGCGGGCGATCGGCGAGACGCCGGGCCTGGCGCGTCTGCGCTACATGACCTCCCATCCGCGCGACATGGACGACGACCTGATCGCGGCGCATGGCGACGTCCCGCAGCTCATGCCGTACCTGCACCTCCCGGTGCAGTCGGGATCCAACCGCATCCTCGAAACGATGAATCGTCGCCACGACCGCGATCTCTACCTGCGCATCGTCGAGCGCCTGCGCAACGCCCGCGCCGACCTGGCGTTGTCGTCCGACTTCATCGTTGGCTTTCCAGGGGAAAGCGATGCCGACTTCGACGACACGATGCGGCTGATCGAGCAGGTGGGCTTCGCCTCGGCCTATGCCTTCCGTTACAGCCGCCGGCCCGGCACGCCCGGGGCAGCGCTGACCGATCAGGTGCCGGAGAACGTGAAGGTGGCGCGCCTCGCCGCCCTGCAGGCGCTGGTGGGTGACCAGGCGCGCCGGTTCAACGAGTCGAAGGCCGGCACCACCGTGCCGGTGCTGTTCGCCGAGGCAGGACGCAAGCCCGGCCAGATCATGGGCAAGACGCCGTGGCTGCAGTCGGTCTACGCCCAGGGAAATCCGCGGCTGTTCGGCCACATCGTCGATGTGCGCCTGATCGAGGGTTACGCCAACAGTCTTTCCGGCGAGATCGTCGTCGGTCCGTATGAGGCCGCCGCGTGAGCGACCCGATCGCCGGTACGCGCGCTGCCGATGTCCGGCGCATGACGTTCGACAACAATGCGCTGCTGGCCGTGCTCTACGGCAACCACGACCGCAACCTGGTGCGCATCGAGCAGCTCGCCAACGTGCAGCTCGCCGCGCGCGGCAACCAGCTTGCCATCTCCGGCACGCCCGACGATGCCGCGGTCGCGCAGAAGGCGATCTCCGGCCTCTACGAGCGGCTGAAGCGAGGCCTCTCCATCGAAGGTGCCGACATCGATGCGGCCGTGCGCTTTGCCCGCAGCGGCGCCGAGGGCGGCGACACTGAGAGCATCCGCACGCGCAAGCGGACGGTCCAGGCGCGCACGCCCGGTCAGCGTGGCTATCTGACGGCGCTGCGCGAGCGCGACATGGTGTTCGCGCTGGGGCCTGCCGGCAGCGGCAAGACCTATCTGGCGGTCGCCATGGGCGTCATGCTGCTGCTCGCCGGCAAGGTCGAGCGCATCGTGCTGTCGCGGCCCGCCGTCGAGGCCGGTGAGCGTCTGGGCTTCCTGCCCGGCGACATGAAGGAAAAGATCGATCCTTACCTGCGGCCGCTCTACGACGCGCTGCACGACATGATCCCGGCCGAGCAGATCGCGCATCGCATGGAGTCGGGCGAGATCGAGATCGCACCGCTC
>CANIEC010000142.1 GCA_947466085.1 Rhodospirillales bacterium | reverse complement strand
GCGCGCAACGTGATGTGCGTCGGCAAGAACTATCACGAGCACGCCAGGGAGTTCACGCGCAGCGGCTTCGACAGCAGCGCCAGCTCGGCGGCCGATGCCATCCCCACCGCGCCGATCGTCTTCACCAAGGCGCCGGAATGCGTGATCGCCGACGGCGCCGACATCCGCTATCCCGAGGGCGTCAGCGACTCGGTGGACTACGAGGCCGAACTGGGCCTGGTCATCGGCAAGGGCGGCCGCAGCATCTCCAAGGCTGACGCCTACGGCCACATCTGCGGCTACACGATCATCAACGACGTGACGGCGCGCGACCTGCAGGGCAAGCACAAGCAGTGGTTCCTGGGCAAATCGCTCGATACGTTCTGCCCGATGGGCCCGTGGCTGGTCACCGCCGACGAGGTCGATCCGGAGAATCTCGGCGTCAGGTGCTGGGTGAACGACGAGCTGCGCCAGGATGCCAACACGCGCGACCTCATCTTCGACATCCCCACGCTGATCGAGACGATCTCCGCCGGCATCACCCTTCAGCCCGGTGACGTCATCGCCACCGGCACGCCGGTCGGTGTCGGCATCGGCTTCACGCCGCCAAAGTTCCTGAAGCGCGGCGACCGCGTGACGATCGAGATCGACGGGCTGGGCCGGCTGTCCAACAGAGTGGCGTAGCGCCGGCCCGGCCTCCGGGGATCAGCCGCCCATCAGGCCCATATCGAGCTTCAGCAGCGCAAGCAGGCCCAGAACGACAAAGGATGCCGCCGCCAGCGAGCGCACCAGCTTCAGCGGCACCTTGCGCGACAGCACGTCGCCGAACAGCACCGCGGGCACGTTGGCGATCATCATGCCGAACGTCGTGCCGGCAGTGACGGCAATCAGATCGTTGAAGCGCGCCGAGAGCGCCACGGTCGCGATCTGGGTCTTGTCACCGATCTCGACCAGGAAGAAGGCGATCGCGGTGGCGATGAACGCACCGGCCGCGCCCGCGACCTTCGGGCCTTCATCGGCCTTGTCGGGAATCAGGCACCAGACGGCCATGGCGAGGAACAGGACACCCAGGATCCAGCGCATCGCGTCGGGCCCCAGCCAGGCGGCGACGGCGGCACCGGCCCAGGCGGCGAGCGCGTGGTTGGCCAGCGTCGCGACCAGGATGCCCAGGATGATGGGAACAGGTCGGCGATAGCGGGTGGCGAGAATCATGGCCAGGAGTTGCGTCTTGTCCCCGATCTCGGCGACGGCAACGAGTCCTGTTGAAACAAGAAAGGCTTCCACGGCTAATCACATAGCGGGACCGAGCACGAACCTGTGGCTTCCCGCACCGCCCGATCCCGCGGGTGAAGATGCTGGAAAGCCAAAGGTCTCGCCAAGCGCGATCCGTGATGGACCGTCGGTCGCCGAATGCACCATGGCTCCCGAAGGACCCAAGTCTGTTGATGCATCCGCCTCTGGGGTGAGGCCGGCTACTCCCCGATGACGGGATGCTGATAGGCCTCCGCC
Organism: Rhodospirillales bacterium; assembly: GCA_947466085.1. Lineage (GTDB taxonomy): Bacteria > Pseudomonadota > Alphaproteobacteria > Reyranellales > Reyranellaceae > Reyranella. The sequence goes on along the minus strand of CANIEC010000142.1, from coordinate 10,293 downwards.
CTGCTCATCGCAAGTCCCCGAACGTCGCGGACTTTTGCGAATACCTCGCAGACGGCAAGCCTGAAGGCGGTCGCTCAGGGGTGCGGACCCCAGGGCGCCGCGTTCAGCAGCTTCACCTCCTGGCTCATGACCAGGGGGCGGAACTTCACTGCGAAGCCGTCCATGAAGGCGGGGTCGGCGAAGACGGCCGCCCAGTGACGGCGCCGGTGGGCATCGTCCTCGAACTTCCAGAGATGGACGAGCTGGTTGATCGTGCCGGTGTCGCCCTGGAAATAGCCGACGAGGTTCTTCGCGTGGCCACCCTTGTCGAGCGCCGGGAAGCCGAACTCCTGATAGAGCTTCACGGCTTCGCCCATCTTGCCGACGTAGAGCGTGTAGGTCCTGAGTTCGTACAGCGCCATTTCGATCTCCCCCTGCAAAAAGAACGTTCAGCCGACTGCCTGGCTGGCCAGCTTCGTGTCGACGACATCCTCGAAGGCGATGTCGCGCGACAGGATCCCCGACGAGCGCATGGCGGCGTGCAGCCGGTCATAGCCGTCGCGCCGGATGACCGGATCGCGACCCCACAGTTCGAGCGCCCGATAGCGGTCGATGCAGGCAGCGAACAGGTCGCGCGGAACATCGGGAAAGAACGACTGCACCACATCCACGATCTCGAGCGACGGTGCTGTGGCAAACCATTTAAGGGTCGCATCCATGCCGCGGATCATGCACGCGAGGTCTTCGGCGCGATCGGCGAGGACACCGCGCCGGGTGACCAGGGTCGTATAGGCGGTGAGGCCGCGATTCGCGGCGGCGTTCCAGATGTAACCGGCGCCCGTGGAAACGAGATTCTCCGCGTAAGGCTGGAAGACCTGCACGGCATCGACCCTGCCTTCGCGCAATGCGGCCTCGTTCTCGGCCATGCTCCTGTCGGTGATCCGGTCGACCTTCGAGGGATCGACGCCGGCGCGGCGCAGGTCGTCCTGCAGGCAGACCCAGGGGGTCGGCACTTCCGAAACGGTCGCCAGTTTCACCGACAGCAGATCGGCGAACTTGAAGTCCGGGCGCGGCGTCGCACCGACCACGAAGAACGGATCGCGCGCCACCACGTCGCAGAAGCAGACCAGATCGGAGCCCGGGTTCTTGTCGCGCGCGATCAGGACGCGCAGTGGCCCGCCCCACATCACGTCGACCTCCCCGGCGCGCAGTGCACGGGCGGCCTCCAGCGGGTCGGACGAGGGTCGCAACTCGACCTCGACACCGGCCCGGGTGAAGGCACCGCTGGCATGGGCGGCATAGAAGGGAGCGTAAAAAAGCGCGCGGAAATTCTCGGACAGGACGATGGTCATGCACCGATCGTATCACAGCCCCATCTCCCGCCGCACGGCCCAGCGTGCTAGGCCTTGGGCATGGCGAAATCCAAGGCTCCCGCGACGACCCCGGCGGATGGCGACAAGCCGCTCCGCCACCTCTACCTGATCGACGGCTCGGGCTATCTGTTCCGCGCCTATCACGCCCTGCCGCCGATGAACCGGCCCGACGGGACGCCGATCAACGCCGTGTTCGGCTTCTGCCGCATGCTGGTGGCCGACCTGCTGGACAATCCCGAGATCGACCATATCGCCATGATCCTCGACGCCGGCAGCGTCACCTTCCGCAACCAGATCTACGACAAGTACAAGGCCAACCGGCCCGATCCGCCGGAAGACCTGATCCCGCAATTCCCGCTGATCCGCGAGGCCGCGCGCGCATTCAACGTGACGGTATGCGAACTCGCGGGCTACGAGGCCGACGACCTGATCGCCACCTATGCCCGCATGGCCGTCGAGGCCGGCGGCACCTGCACCATTGTCTCGTCCGACAAGGACCTGATGCAGCTTGTGCGGCCAGGCGTCGAACTGATGGACCCGATCAAGAAGATCAAGCTCGGACCGGAGGCGGTGTTCGAGAAGTTCGGTGTGACACCCGACAAGGTCGTCGACGTACAGGCGCTGGCGGGCGATTCGACCGACAACGTGCCGGGCGCGCCGGGCATCGGCATCAAGACCGCCGCCCAGCTGATCAACGAATACGGCAACCTCGAAGCGCTGCTGGAGCGCACCAAGGAGATCAAGCAGCCCAAGCGGCGCGAATCGCTGGAGAACAATGCCGAGCTGATCCGCATCTCCAAGCAGCTCGTGACCTTGCGCGATGACGTGCCGACACCGGCCGAGCCCGAAGCCTTCGACAAGCGCAAGCCCGATCCCAACGTGCTGCTGCCCTGGCTGGAGCAGCAGGGCTTCAGGACCTTGCTGCAGCGGTTCACCAGCGAGCTGGGCGAGGCCGATGCGCCTGTCGCTCCGGCCGCCGCGACCGCGCCGGTGAAGAAGGCCGACCCCACGCCAGCTCCCGCCGCTTCTTCCTCGAAGAAGCCCAACCGGGACTTCACGGCGGCCGACTACGAAATGATCCAGGACGAGAAGCTGCTCGACGAATGGATTACCGAGGCGACCAAGGCCGGCACGGTGGCGTTCGACTGCGAGACCGACGGGCTCGATTCCAACAATGCCGGCCTGGTCGGTGTCTCGCTGGCCCTGCTCGAAGGCCCGTGGGGCGACGTCAACTCGACGCGTCGGCGCGCCGCCTACCTGCCGCTGATGCATCGCGTCCCCGGCGCAGCCGCGCAGGGAGCGCTCGATCTGCTGGGCGACGGCGGCGACAAGGATGCGGGCACGCTGCTGGAGGGGCAGATCCCCATCAAGACCGCGATCGAAAAGCTGAAGCCGCTCCTGGAAGACCCGGCGGTGCTGAAGGTCGGCCAGAACATCAAGTACGACATGGCGGTGTTCCGCCGGCATGGCGTCGAGATCGGCCCGGTCGACGACACGATGCTGATTTCGTTCGTCCTCGACGCCGGCAAGAACAACCACGGCATGGACGAGCTGGCCGAGCTGCATCTCGGTCAGAAGACCATAAAATTCGCCGACGTGGCGGGCAGCGGCGCCAAGCAGGTGACCTTCGACAAGGTGCCGCTCGACAAGGCGCGCGACTATGCCGCCGAGGACGCCGACGTCACCATGCAGCTGTGGGCGCGCCTGAAGCCGCGCCTCGTGCCCGAGCACGTTACCTCGATGTACGAGACGATCGAGCGACCGCTGATCCCGGTGCTGCTGTCGATGGAAGCCGCCGGCATCAAGGTCGATGCGCTGAAGCTGAAGGGATTGAGCGCCGACTTCGAGAAGCGGCTGGCCGAACTCGAGGGCGAGATCCACAAGATCGCCGGCCGCGAGTTCAACGTCGGCTCGCCCAAGCAGCTGGGCGAAATCCTGTTCGACGAGCAGAAGCTGCCCGGCGGCAAGCGCAACAAGAACGGCTCGTGGGCGACCGACGCCTCGGTGCTGGAAGACCTCGCCGCACAGGGCCATCCGCTGCCGGTGAAGATCCTGGAGCATCGCCAGCTCGCCAAGCTCAAGGGCACCTACACCGACGCGCTGGTGCGCCAGGTCGATGCGAAGACGGGCCGCGTCCACACCTCGTATCACATGACCGGCGCTGCGACGGGACGACTCGCCTCGACCGATCCCAACCTGCAGAACATTCCGGTGCGCAGCGAGGAAGGCCGCAAGATCCGCCAGGCCTTCATCGCCGAGACCGGCCACAAGCTGCTCAGCGCCGACTATTCGCAGATCGAGCTGCGCCTGCTGGCGCATGTCGCCGACATTCCGTCCCTGAAGGAGGCCTTCGCGCGCGGCGACGACATCCACGCCATCACCGCCTCGGACATGTTCGGCGTGCCGGTGAAGGGCATGGACCCGCTGGTGCGGCGGCGCGCCAAGGCCATCAACTTCGGCATCATCTACGGCATCTCGGCCTTCGGCCTCGCCAACCAGCTGGGCATCGGCCAGCAGGAGGCCAAGGAGTACATCGCCAAATACTTCCAGCGTTACCCCGGCATTCGCGATTACATGGAGCGGACAAAGGACTTCGCGCGCAAGCACGGCTATGTGCTGACGCCGTTCGGCCGCAAGATCCACCTGCGCTTCATCCACGACAAGAGCCAGGGCATGCGCGCCTTCGCCGAACGCGCGGCGATCAACGCCCCGCTTCAGGGCGGTGGCGCCGACATCATCAAGCGCGCGATGATCCGCCTGCCCGGCGCCCTCTCGGCCGCGAAGCTCAAGGCGAGGATGCTCCTGCAGGTCCATGACGAGCTGCTGTTCGAAGTGCCCGAGACGGAACTCGACAAGACGAAGGACGTGACCCGCAAGATCATGGAAAGTGCGGCCTCGCTCACCGTCCCGCTGGTGGTCGACACCGGCGTCGGCGACAACTGGGCGGCGGCGCATTAGGACCAAAAGGACCTCACCCTGCGGAGCGCCGCGAGCGGTGCGTCTCGAAGGGTGGGAACGAGGACCACGTTCATTGCCCACCCTTCGAGACACGGCCCTGAGGGCCGCTCCTCAGGGTGAGGTGTTGTTTGGATGGGCGATCAATGAAGAGAGGAACACGATGAAAATCTGGGGCCGCGCCAATTCGATCAACGTGATGAAGGTGCTGTGGTGCGCCGACGAGTGCGGGCTCAAGTACGAGCGCGAGGATGTCGGCGGGGCGTTCGGCGGCAACGACCAGAAATGGTACCTCGACATGAACCCGAACGGCGTCGTGCCGACCATCGACGAGGGCGGGCGCATCGTCTGGGAAAGCAACTCGGCAGTGCGCTATCTCGCGGCCAGGCATGCCGCGGGCACGCTGTGGCCCACCGATCCCGGCCTGCGCAGCGAGGCCGACCGCTGGATGGACTGGCAGCTCAGCACCATCGCCGAGCCGATGCGCATCGCCTTCTGGGGCCTGGTCCGCACGCCGCCGGAGAAGCGCGACATGGCGGCGATCGGCAAGGCCGCCGCGGAGGCCGGCAAGCTGTTCGGCCGGCTCGACGGCTGGCTGGCGGGCAAGCGCTACGTCGCCGGCGACCAGTTCACGATGGGCGACATTCCGGTCGGCTGCTTCGTCCACCGCTGGTATGCGCTGGAAATCGAACGCCCGGACCTGAAGAACGTCCGGGCGTGGTACGAGCGGCTTATGACGCGCCCGGCCTACGCCAAGCACGTCATGGTGAAGCTGACCTGAGCAGCACGCTTCCCGCGTCGTTCCAGCTCGGAAACCTCCGCGTCGCGAGCGCGCGCTCTATCCTGTCCCTGGCGGCCGCCAGGGCCTCTGCGTCGGAGATCCAGGCGACCATCGCCCGCGTCAACCCGTCGGAACTCGAGGGATCGAAATAGGTCGCGAGATCGAGGCCGGCCTCGCGCGTCGCTCCGGCATTCGAGGCGATGCAGGGTACCCCGAGGGCAAGGCTTTCCTGAACGGCCAGCCCCCAGCCTTCACCGTGACTCGGCATGACCGTGAAGAGTGCGTTCCTGTAGAGGACCCCAAGATCGCCGTCGGGGAGATTTTCGAGCCAGAGCAGGGTGCCGTTGCGGGATCCCGATGCCAGCCGGGCCCGTACCTCGGCCGCTTTCCAGCCGTAGCCGCCGACGATCACCAGACGCGGCATGGCGTCGCCAAATCGTGCGCGAAGCCCATCGGCCGCATCGAGCAGCGCCGGGACATTCTTGCGCGGCTCGATCGTGCCGACCGACAGCATGAACGGCTTGTCGATCAGCCCATGACGCCCAAGGACCAGGCGGTCGGAGCGACGATCATGGCCGACGTCGCGCAAGCGATCGAAGCTGTCCCAGCCCATGGGCAAGACAGCGATCGGCTTTTCCGGGACTGACCGATCGGCGAGATAGCGTTGCACCTGTTGCTTGACGAATTGCGAGCTGGTCAGCCAACAATCCACGCTCGGGGCGATGCCGTGAAGCTGCTCGGCAAAGATCCGCACGGCGCCGGCGGGAGTCCATTCCGGCCGCTCGATGAGATAAAGATCGTGGATCATCTGGACGATCCGCACGCCCGTTCGCGCCTTCAAGCCGGCGACCGTCGCGACGTATTTCTTCTGCCACCAGAGATCGCCGGGATTGAACAACGTGTCCTGCGCGCCGGGCGGCGCAACGATATCGAGCGCAGGCAACGACCGCCGCGCGGCTCCTTCCGTCCAGGCCTCGATGAGACCTTCCATCCGGGTCAGCCCGGCCGCCAGATACGGCAAATGGAAATGTCGACCCTCCGACACTATTTCCGGGAGCGTCGCCAGTCTCAATCCCTGCGCCAGGATGCGTCGCAGGCGCGATATTGCCGAGGAGCGCCCGCTACTGAGGTTGGCAATCAGTTCGGGTTCGATCCTGTAGAATCGATCGCTACCGAGTATGCGCACCACGAACTCGACCGCGGACGATTGGCGGACAACATCCGAGGACGCTACCTTTTCAATAACCCTCTGCACGCCGCCGGGATGCCGGAAGTAGGCATACCAATGGACCAGCCCCGTCAGGTCGTAGAGCAACCGCGCACTCACAGGTCGCGTCCGTTCCGGTCGAGACTCGCCTGCTTCAGCAACACCTGTCCCGCATCGTTCCAGGTTGGGAAATGCTCCGAGCCAAGGGCCTCGGCAATTCTCACACGTTCTCGCTGAAGGGCGGCGCCATCGGTGATCCAATCAGCTATCGCAGACTTCAAACTCGCCGGATCCAATGGATCGAAATGAACCGCGAGGCCACGACCGGACTCACGCAGCGCTCCGCCGGTCGAGGCGATACAGGGCACGCCATGGGCGATGCTCTCCTGCACCGGCAGTCCCCATCCCTCGGAATAGCTAGGCGATACAGTGAAGAGCGCGGCGCGATAGATGGCAGACAGATCGGCGTCCCGAACCCTGGTCAGCCACCTGGCGTGCGGGTTGCGCCGCAGGCGCGCCGCAAGACCCTTCGCGCTCCACCCGTAACCGCCCACGACCACCAACTCTGGAACACGCTCACCGAGGTCCCGGCGCAAGTCCTCCATGACATCGAGTAGCATCGCCAGATTCTTGCGCGGCTCGACGGTTCCGACGAACAGGATAAATGGATGGTCGACGATGCCGTAGCTCCGGAGCGCCGCCGCAGCGCCGGGACGATCCTCCCCCCTGGAAACCGCGAAACTATCCCAGCCCATGGGAAGTACCTCGACAGGTCGCGGAGGCAGCGAGTGGCTCTCCACATAAGTTCTGACTTGTTCCTCCACGAAGGTCGAATTGGTCAGCCAACGATCGACGGCAGGTGCAGCCTTGCCAAAGGTGGACGGAAAAGTGCGCGCGAAGGTCGGTGAGAACCAGTCAGGCCGTTCAACAAAGAAAAGATCGTGGATCATTTGCACGACCGTCACCCCCGTGCGGGCTTTCAGCCGAAGCAGGAACGGGGCGTAGTGATTCTGCCACCACAAATCCCCTGGGTTGAAAAACATGTCCTGAGGCCCGGGTTCCTGCACGACTTCCAAGGACGGCAAGGCAGCCGGCAATCGCCTGATGAACCAGGCCTCGACCAACGGTGCCAGATGGGCCAGGCCGAGCAAGAAGTAGGGAACATGGATAATTCTCATGTCCGACAGCGGCCCCCCTGGCCGTGCCTGTCGCATGGTCATCGTGAAGAGGGCGCGCAGGCGGGCTATCGCCGCCCGGCGCTGCAGCGGATCCTGGAGATCACGCAATGTGCCACGATCGACCCTGTATAGTTTGTCGCCGCCAAGCGCCCGCGCCACGAACTCCACCTGCTTGCTCCGCTGAACAGCCATCGAGGAAAGCAGCTTTTCAGTCACCCTTTGGATGCCAGAGGGATTCGAGAAGAAGGCGTACCAGTGAAGCAGCCCCGTGACGTCGAACAACAACCTACGGGTCACGTCCGGACTTTCGACCATCGGTCAATGCGCTGTCGGTCAACATAAATGCGTGGTCCAGCACCCTCAAGGTCACTATCATTTCGAGGCATTTGCCCCAACATGAAAACATTCCGCCACATCATTATCACTGGCGCTTCGAGTGGCATCGGGGAGGCCCTGGCCATTGACTATGCTGCTCCTGGCGTCGTTCTTGGCCTGACGGGCCGTGACGCCAAGCGCCTGTTTGCGGTTGCGGATGCCTGCCGGTCCAAGGGAGCGACAGTGCTCGCCGATACCGTCGACACCACCGATCGATCCGCAATGGCGCGCTGGTTGAAGGCGTTCGACGACGCCCATCCAGTCGACCTGCTGGTTGCCAATGCCGGGATATCGCTCGACCAGAACAACTTGGGAATCGAACCCTTCGATTCGGCTCACAGGACCCTAGCGGTCAATATCACGGGTGTACTGAACACTGTCGAGCCATTGATTGATCGCCTCATGGCGCGGCGCGAAGGACAAGTCGGCGTGATTTCGTCCCTTGCGGCTTTCTTCGGCCGCCCGCGCTCCGCTTCGTATAACGCGAGCAAGGCGGCGATACGCGTCTGGGGGGAGAGCCTTCGCTTCCCGCTCGCAAAAGCTAATGTCGGGTTAAGCGTCGTCTGCCCGGGCTATGTAACGAGCCGTATGACCGATGCGATCGCCGATCCCAGACCGAAATCGATGAGTACCGCGCGAGCCTCGCAGATCATCCGGCACGGTCTCGCCCGCAACAGACCGCGTATCGCCTTCCCCTTTGGCCTCGCCATCGGCGTCTGGTTTACGGCGCTGCTTCCCGTCTGGCTGAGTGCGCGGATATTGAAGGAGTAGGGCCGCATGCCGTCCGCTGCGGAGAACAGGCCAAAGACGCGTACGATCGTAATTTGCCATATCGACAGCCTGTGTTGCCTCCCGGCATTGAACGCGGTGTTCGCGGAATTCGGGAACGACATAGGTCTCGTCCTGTCCTCGCGGCGGTTCGGCTCCAGTCACGGCACCTTCTGGGAGCAGACGACCGCTGGCTTCCGGCGCTTTGGCATCCCGCTCAACCTCTGGTTGGGCTTCGACCTGATATCGGTGTCAATCGTCGCCTGGTTCGCGCGCTGGCTTTCGCTGGTCACTCGCCGAACGCCGGCACTGGCGACATTGCCCGAGCTGGCGCGGCGCTATAATGCGCGGCTCATCGAAACACCCGACGTCAATTCCTCCGAGACGCTTGCCGCCGTACAGGCTTGCGCTCCCGATTTCATCGTCGTCATGAATTTCGACCAGATCCTGCAGCCACCTCTGATCGGTCTGCCGAAGGTGGCTGCTTTGAACGTTCATCCGTCCCTGCTTCCCAAGCTGCGCGGCCCCTGCCCCGTGCTGTGGGCACAAGCGAGGCAGGAGCACATTTCAGGCGCCACGGTTCACGCGATTGAAGATCGCACAATCGACGCCGGCCGCGTCATTGCCCAGGTCGAAGTGCCGATCGATGGTGCAGCCTCGGTCGGCGAACTGACGACGCAATTCTTCTTGGCCGGTGCGCGCGCCCTTCCGACTGCACTGGCGCGTCTCGCGGCCGACAGCACAGCGGGACGACCGCAGCAGCTCTCGGACGGCCAGTATCTGGGATATCCGACGGCGCTCCAGATGAAAGACTTCCGACGCGCAGGGCTTCGCCTCTGCCGCCTACGTCACGCCGCTCACCTGGTCTTGGCAGCTCTCGGCGTGACCCGCTGGAAGCCGTAGCTAGAAGTAACTAGCGGCGCTTGGGGAGCTTCGAGCTCTCGGCCACGATGGCGCGGTCGACCACGGTGAACAGGTAGGCGTCGGGCGACAGGGTGCAACCGCCGCGCACCAGATGGGCGAGATGAGCGCCAAGATCGCCGTCGGGGATCACGACACCGCGCGTCCGCGCCGAATGATCGGCGAGGAACACGGCCAGCGCCTTGCGGGCTTCCGGATTCATCGCATGCGCCTCCTTGCACGTGATGTAGGCCGCCTGGTCGAAGTTGAGCGGCGGGTTCTGCGCCTGGGCGGATGCCGAGACGGCAACCAGAGCAGCGAGCGCGAGGAGAAGCCTGGAGGTCATGCGCAGCTCCCCTTATTTGCTGTTGCCGATGGCGGTGCCGCCAAGATAGCCGACGGCGCCGCCGATCAGGCCGGCGCCGACCACCGCGCCGAAGCTGCCGCCGGTCGCGAGGCCGATGCCGGTGCCGGCTGCGGCGCCGACGAGCGCGCCAGTCTGGCCATCCGACAGGTTGCTGGTGTTGCAGCCGCCCAGGAAGCCCGCCGCGACGACAAGCGTCAGGATCTTCGTCTTCATCACACCTCTCCCCTTAACGTCGACCCCTCCGTCACGGAGGCGTCATATCCGCCTTCACCCAACCCTTATCAGGATTGAAGGTGTTGATCATGCCGGCTTTTTGCGCCGTCTCCGGGCCCAGGTCCTGCTGGTAGACCTCGCCCTTGTAGTCGACGATGAAGGTCATCACGCCCGTCACGCCGTAGCGCACCGGCCAG
>CANIEC010000141.1 GCA_947466085.1 Rhodospirillales bacterium | reverse complement strand
CGGATCATCGTCTGCTGCAGGATGTTGGGCTGCCAGCTCGACGTCATCACGGTGTTGTAGACGGCGAGGTTGCGGTCGATGAACAGCCGGTCGCGCGGCACCTCGACATCGTCGAAGATCACGAAGGCGTCCTGCTCGTCGAAGCGGCCCGAGAGCGGGAAGTCGAAACGGTTGTCCGGCGCCGACATCGAATCGCGACACAGGAATTTCAGCCCCGGCGTTCCGATGGGTATGCAGAAAGAGAGCGCAAAGTCGTCGGAACCCTGGGGTAGCGGCGCACCGGGATAGACCGCGATTTCGTCGGCGAAAGGCGCCAGGGTCGCCAGCACCCTCGCGCCGCGCACGACGATACCGTGCTCGGTGTCGCCGACCTTGCGCAGCGCGTGGGCGTTGCCAGCCGAGGGCGCATCGCCCGTTGCCTTGTCGACCGTGGGCTGGACGATCGTATGCGTGAGCGCCATGTCGCCGCGCCGCAGGAATTTCTGATAGGCCAACAGCCGCTCGGCCCCGGCCTCGTTGCCGTGCGCGCCCCACTCGTCGGGCCGACCGGCAAAGCCAGCATAGGTCACGTTCATGTAGTCGGGCGTCCGGCCCATCAGGCCGATCGAGTATTCGGTCACCCGCCGCAGCGCCGAGTGGCGACGCACCAGGTCTTCGCGCGAGCGCGGAATCAGGTGGCTGACGGGGATCGGTTCGCCCGTCTCCGGATCGGGCGCGAGGCAGGCCGCGGCCTCGGCGTGGTGGAGATCGTAGACCTCCGCCAGCGCAAGCGCCGCGCCGCGCAGCTTCGGATGGTCGACGACGTCGGCGATCTTCTCGCCGTCGACCCAGACCTCGCGCGGGCCGCGAAGCCCCTTCAGGAATTGTTCACCCGTCCGTGCCGGCATCGCTTCCCTCCGTCCCGGACGAGGACTGTCACCCCACCGGCATCGTCTCGGCAAGAGGCGGCAGCTTCACGACCTTGTCGTACCAGGCTTCGAGCGCGGGATGGCCCGGACGCCACGGCTCGTTGGCGTAGCGGAAATCGAGATAGCCCAGCGCGCAGCCGATGGCGATCTCGCCGATCGTCGTCAGCATGCCGAGCGAGCCGGCGTCCTTCTCGAGCGCATCGAGCGCGCGCGCGACCTTGCCCTGCTGCAGCGCGATGTAGCTCTGGCGGCCCTCGTCCTGCGGCAGCGCGATCTCGCGGCGGCGCGGCTGGGTGGCATCGAGGATGCCGTCGGCCAGCGCCTCCTGGGTCAGCGCCTTCCAGCGGGCCGCACCCGGCGCGGGGAACAGCTTCGGCGCGCTGCCGAGGCTGTCGAGATACTCGCAGATCACCGGGCTGTCGTAGATCGACATGCCGTCGTCGGTGATCAGCGTCGGCACCTTCGACAGGGGATTGACCGGCAGCAGTGCGGGGTCGGTCGTGCCGATCTTCCAGCGCTCGATCTTGTCGTTGAGCCCGCGCGCGATGGCGCAAGCCATCACCTTGCGGACATAGGGGCTTGCAGCGGAATAGGCGATCTTCATGGCGTTTCCCTCGGGAGTCGGCGAATCGGCCGCGCACGTTATCCCGCCTGCCGGGCGCGACGCCATCGCTTTCCCGACCGGGCCGCTCAGTCGTCGCCCTGATAGTCCGCCAGCTGGGTGACGTAGCCGGCCGCCACGTCGGCCGCGAGCGCCGCCGCCGAGCGAAGCTTCGGATCGCCATGCCCGCCGCCGCCCGGTGTGCCCAGCGAAACCGTGTCGCCCTGGTTCAGCACGTACTGCCGCTTGGGATCGGTCTTCTCGCCGTTGATGCGCAGCTCGCCCGGCGCGCCGTCCCTGCCGCCCTCGATGCCGAACGCGGCAAAGATCGTCCGCTCGGCGAGGAACGAGACGGCGATCGGCGTCTCGCTGCGGCTCTCGATCAGGATCTCCTGCCCCAGCCCGCCGCGATGACGGCCGGCGCCGCCGGAATCGGGGCGCAGCTTCTTGTGATGGAAGCGCAGCGGCGCGATGTGCTCGCTGATCTCGATCGAGGTCGAGCTGACATTGGACGGCCACGACAGGCACGTGACGCCGTCGCGCTGCGTGTTGCCGCCCATGCCGCCATTGTAGAAGAACATGTTGGCGTAGGGCTTGCCGCCCCCCTTGCCATCGTCGCGGACGCCCGACTGGTTCATGCCCCACATCGGCGAGCCGCAGGCCGCCATCACGCGTTCCGGCACGATCTGGCCCAGGCAGCCGAACACCAGCATCGGGATGTAATGGCCGATCAGCATGCGCGAACCGCCCGGCGCGGGGAATTGCGGGTTGACGATGCAGCCCGGCGGCGCGGTGAGCGTGATCGGCCGCCACGCGCCTTCGTTGTTGGGCAGGTTGGAGTTGGTGCAGACCTTCACCCCATACATGCACATCGCATTGGTGTAGCACATGGCACAGTTGATCGCCCGGTCGACCTGCGGGTCGGTGCCGGCGAAGTCGATCAGGATCTCGTCGCCCTTGATGGTCAGCGCCATCCTGATCGTGATGGGCTTGTCCATGATGCCGTCGGTCTTGAGCTCGCTGCGATAGGTGCCGTCGGGCAGCTCGCGGATCGCCGCCCGCATCGCCGCCTCGCAGCGGCCCTGGATTTCACGCGCCAGATCGGTGAGATCGGGCAGGCCGTAATTCTCCATCAGCACCAGCAGCCGGTCTTCCATGAGATCGAGCGCCACGATCTGCGCATAGAGATCGCCCATCGTCTGGTCCGGCGTGCGCACGTTCTTGCGGATCAGCGCCACCAGCGTTTCGTCGGTCTTCCCCGCCGCCATCATCTTCATCGGCGGGATTTGCAACCCCTCCTCGAAGACTTCGCGCGGCTCGGGGCTGCGGATCTTGCCGCCAATGTCGGGCACATGCGCCGTGGTGGCGCTGAAGGCGATCAGCTTGCCGTTGCGGAAGATCGGCTTGGCCAGAGTCACGTCCGGCAGATGCCCGGTGCCCAGCCAGATGTCGTTTGTGATCAGCACGTCGCCCGGCGAGAGCTGGTCTTCCGGGAAGTGACGCAGGAAGTGCTTCACCGTCTCGGGCAAGGTGCCGATGAAACTCGGAATGCTCTCGCTCGCCTGCACCAGCGACTGGCCCGACGCGTCGGTCACGACACAGGAGAAATCGTAACTCTCACGCACCAGTGTCGAGAACGACGTGCGGACCATGGCCGCCGCCGCCTCGTCGACCAGCGAGATCAGCCGGCGCCAGAGCAATTCCAGTTCGATGGCATCGAAGGTGCGCGACATCAGTTCGCCTCCGCCAGAATGGAGCCGTCGGGCAGCAGCCGCGCCGTGGCGTTCGGCCCGACGATGAAGGTGCTTTCGTTTTCCTCGAACACGGCGGGGCCGTCGATGCTCACACCCGGTTCGAGGGCGTAGCGATCCCACACGCGGGTCGGAAGCGTCTTGCCTTCATCGGGGAAGAACACGGGCCGCGTGCCCTTGAGCGCGGTCGCCGAAGCGTGGCGCGGCAATTCGAGCTTGCCGCCGGTACCCGGCATGGGCGCGCTGACCGAGAGACGCAGGGCCACGAACTGGATCGCCGCGCCGGGTGGCGTGCGGGCAAACAGCGCCTTGTAGGCCGCCTCGAACGCGCTCTTCACCGCGGCCTCGCCAAGAGCCTGCGGCAGGACGACGGTGATCTCGCTGCCTTGGCCGATGTAACGCATGTCGGCGAGATGACGGACGGTGCGGCCCTCGATGTCGGCGCCGGTCAGGCGCAGCACGTCGAGCGACTCCTTCTCGAGACCGGCGAAGGTGCGCCCGGCCGCGGCGAGATCCGCCCCCGCCAGGGGCGTCGTGAAACTCGTCACCCGATCGACACGCGCCGGCGCCATCAGCATGCCGATCGTGCTGCCCGCCCCCGCGCCCGGCGGACAGACGACGCGACTGACGCCGAGCTTGCGCGCCACGTGCCAGGCATGGACCGGCCCCGCTCCGCCTGTTGCAAGCAGCGCATATTCCGACGGCACCCTGCCGCGTTCCGCGATGGCGACACGCGCAGCGCCGGCCATGTTCTCGTTGACCACGTCGTGCACGCCGAAGGCCGCGCGCCCTGGCTCGACACCCAGCGCATCGGCCAGCTTACCGAACGCCGCTTTCGTCGCCACCGCGTCGATCTTCATCGCGCCGCCGAGGAAGAAGTCCGCGTTGAGATAGCCCAGGGTCAGGTCGGCGTCCGTCACCGTGGCCTCGGTGCCGCCGCGGCCATAGCAGGCCGGGCCCGGCTGGGCACCGCTGCTCTCCGGGCCGACATTGAGCGTCCCGAGATCGCTCTTGTGCGCGATGGAACCGCCGCCGGCGCCGATCTCGATCAGTTCGACCGTGGCGATCTGGATCGGCAGGCCCGAACCGCGCAGGAAGCGCTTCTCGCGCGCCGCCTCGAAGCCCCAGGCGACCAGCGGCTCGCCGTCATCGACGAGCGCCAGCTTGGCCGTCGTGCCGCCCATGTCGAAGGCCAGCACGCGCTCCAGCCCGGCATTGCGGCCGAACCAGGCGCCGGCCAGCGCGCCGGCTGCGGGGCCGCTTTCCAGCAACTGGACCGGCGCCCGCTTGGCTTCGCTCACATGGGTGAGGCCGCCGTTGGAGAGCATGAGGAACAGCCCGCCCGGAATCCCTTCGGCGCGTAGCGCCTGCTCCAGCCGCTCGAGATAGATCTCGGCCAGCGGCCGCACATAGGCGTTGGCCACGGTCGTGCTGGCCCGCAGGTACTCGCGGATCTCCGGCGCGATGTCCGACGACAGCGAAATCGACAGGTTCTGGAAGCGCTCAGCCACTGCCGCGCCGATCTTCCGCTCGTGCGCGGCATTGGCATAGGAATGCAGGAAGCAGATCGCGAGGCTCTCCACCCCCTGCTCCACCAGGTCGGCCACCTCGGCGAGCGCCGCATCGACATCCAGCGCGATCTCGACGCTGCCGTCCGGTCCCAGCCGTTCCTTCGCCTCGCGGCGCCAGGCGCGTTGCACCAGCGGCCTGGGCATCTCGATGAAGAGATCGTAGAGCTCGTACTTGCGCTCGCGTGCGATCTCCAGCACGTCGCCAAAGCCGGCCGTGGTGAGCAGGCCGGTCTTCGCGCCCTTGCGCTCGATCAGCGCGTTGGTGAACAGCGTCGTGGCATGGACGACGCGGCCGATCTCCTGGGGCTTCGCGCCCGCCTTCTCCAGCACGCGCCGCGTGCCTTCGAGCGCCCCGCGGGCCGGATCGTCGGGTGTCGTGCTTTCCTTCCAGATGACGGCCCGCCCGGTGCGCGGATCATGAATGACGAGGTCGGTGAAAGTTCCCCCGATGTCGATCCCGAGGGAAAGCGGCGCACTCATTACACGTCCTTTGCTATTCGGCCTTCACATTGCCCTGCTTGGCGACCCTCGCCCAGCGTTCACGGTCCTTCGCGATGTAGGCGGCGAAAGCATCGGGCCCCTGGCCGATCGGCTCGAGACCCTGCTTGGCCAGCGTCTCGGCATTCTTCGGGTCCGCGATCGCCTCGATGAAGAGCTTGGCGAGCGCCGCCTTGATGTCGGCCGGCAGGGCGGCCGGTCCCATCAGGCCGAACCAGTTGTTGATGTCGAGGGCGGGAATGTCCTTGGTGAGCAGCGGCAGTTCGGGCGCGAGCGGCGTCGGCTTCGCGGACGCGAGCGCGAGCACCCGGACCTTGCCGCCGCGCGCCTGACCGATCAGCTCGGACACGTTGCCGAAGAACATATCGACATTGCCGGCCGCCACGTCGGCGATGGCCGGCGCACCGCCGCGATACGGAACATGGATCAGCTTCAGGCCGCCCGCTTCGGCGGCCAGGAATTCGGCGCCGAGCTGATTGGTCGAGCCGAGACCCGTCGAGGCATAGCTCACCTTGCCGGGATTGGCCTTTGCGTAGGCAACGAATTCCGGAATCGTCTTGAACGGCGCATCCATGCGCACGATCAGCGCCATCGGCACGCCGACGAGATTGCAGATCGGCGTCAGCTCCTTGTCGAGGTCGAGCGGGATCTGCGAGCCCGGGACGACGGGACCCACCGCAAGCTGGCCCATGATGCCGATGCCGACCGTGTACCCATCGGCCGGCGCCTGGGCCACGGCCTTGAGAGCAATGAAGCCGCCCGCGCCGGTCTTGTTGTCGACCACCACCGTGTAGCCGTGCTGGCGCTGGATGGTATCCGCCGCAATGCGGGCCGCCATGTCCGCGGTGCCGCCGGGCGCGTAGCCCACCAGGATCTTGATCGGCTGCTTCGGCACCCATTGCTGGGCACGCGCCGACGCGGCGGCAAGCATGAGCGGAGCGGCAAGCAGGCTTCGACGGAACATCACGACCCCCAATCCCCAAAAGGCAAGGTCACGCAAGCGCCGTGCCGGGTCAAGGGATCGGGCTTGAGATGACACCGTCTTCGGCTAGTCTCCGCCCGGCATGCCTCTCGCCCAACCCGCCACCGATGTCTGGACGCTCTTCGCCGACATCGCAGATCGGACTCCCGACGCGCCGGCCTTCCTGCACGGCGACCGGACGATGTCCTTCCTCGAACTGACCGAGAGCGCAAGACGCGCGGCGCAGGGGCTTGCCGACCTCGGTGTCGGTCCGGGGGACCGCGTGGCGTTATGGCTGCCCAACGTGCCGGCCTATCCGATCCTCTATCTCGCCTGCATACGCCTCGGCGCCATCGCGGTCGCGGTGAACACGCGCTATCGCGCCGTCGAGGTTGCCGACATCGTGGACCGGTCCGGTGCCAAGGTGCTGGCTTGCGCACCCGGATTCCGGCGCATCGATTTCCTGTCGATCCTGGCCGACATCGAGCCCGAGGCACTCGACAGGCTGGCGGCCATCGTCACCGTGGGCGACGAGCCGGCATCGGTGCCGCCTGCCATCGAACGGCTGCGTCGTGTGCCCTTCGAGCGCCTGCTGTCGCGCCCGCGGCTAGGCCTGAACAACGCGAAGGCGAGCTCGCCCTGCAACATCTTCACGACCTCGGGGACGACAAGCGCGCCCAAGTTCGTGCTCCACCGCCAGGGCGCCATCGCCGGGCACGCCCAACAGGTCGCGCGCGCCTTCGGCCTCACCGCGCCCGACACGCTGTCGCTTTCGATCCTGCCGCTCTGCGGTGTCTACGGCTTCGACCAGACCATGGCGACGCTTGCGGCCGGCAGGCCCTGCGTGCTGGTCGAATCCTACGAGATCGACGAGATCGCGCGGCTGATCGCACATCATCGCCCGACGACGTTGTTCGGCAGCGACGACATGTACGCCCGCCTGCTCGAAGCGGTGCCGGGCGACCACCCTTTCCCTTCGGTGAAGTGGGCCGGCTACGCCGCCTTCAATGCCTCGCTCGACAACATTGCGGAAAGCGCGGAGCGGCGCGGCCTGAGGCTTTGCGGACTCTATGGAATGAGCGAGGTGCAGGCGCTCTACGCGATGCAGCCCATCGATTCCGAGGTGGCGCGCCGCAAGCAGGGCGGCGGCATTCCGACCTCGCCTCTCGGGCACGTTCGCGTCCGGGACCCGGAGACCGGCGAACTGCTGGGCGTCGGCCAGCCCGGCGCGCTCGAGTGCGCCGGCCCGTCGCTCATGACCGGCTACTTCGGAAACGATGCCGCGACGGCGGAAACCGTGACCGCCGACGGCTATGTCCGCACCGGGGATCTCGCGGAGCTCGACGGGCATGGCGGCTTCACCTTCCTCAGCCGCATGGGGGACGTGCTGCGGCTCTCGGGCTTTCTCGTGAACCCGCTGGAGATCGAGACCCATCTGCAGAAGCTGCCCGGAATCGCCGGTTGCCAGGCCATCGCCGTGGCGCGCCCCGACGGCGTCCGTGCCGTCGCGTTCGTGATGCTCGCCCCCGGCGCGACGCTCGACGAGGCCGCGGCCATCGCCCACTGCCGGCACGGCCTCGCCAACTACAAGGTGCCGATGCGGGTCTTCGCGATCGACGACTTTCCCAAGACTCCGTCGCCCAACGGCTTCAAGATCCAGCGCGCCCGCCTGCGCGACATGGCGATGGAACGGCTCTAGCAAGGGAGAGAAAAAATGGCCAAGCGCAAGAGCATCAACTATCCGGGCTACAGCCACCAGAACCCGATTCCCAATGCCAGCCGGATCGGAAACATCGTGATGTCGAGCATCATGAACGGCACCGAGCCCGGCACGCGCAACGTCCCGCCCGACATGGCCGCGCAGGTCACGAACATCTTCAGGCACATCCGGCTCTGCATCGAAGCGGCCGGCGGCACGCCCGACGACATCATCAAGATCAATTTCTGGATGAAGCAGCCGTCGACCGGACGCGCGGCGCTGAACGAGGAATGGGTAAAGATGTTTCCCGACGAGAACTCTCGCCCCGCCCGCCACACGCTTCAGCTCTCCGGCGACAGCCCGCACCACGTAACGTGTGACTTCACCGCCGTCATCGGCGGTTAGCTGGCGTATCGCCGCCGACTGTTCAGCGAACCCGTCCACGAAATCCGCCGGCGAGCAAAAAGGCTCGCACGCCGGCGTCGTTGCTGAGGCCCGCTGCTGTCCTTGCCGATGCCCAGGCGGCTTCCTCGTTGCCCGACAGCCACGAGACGCGGGCGCGCGCTGCCCAGAATGGCTGATAGCGTGCCGCGTCCGGAATCTGGTCGAGTTGCACCAGTGCGGCGGCGGGATTGCCATTCTCGGCGTGGGCGACTGCACGGGCGACCAGCACGCCGGTCGTCGGCGCAAACCGGGCCAGAGTGTCATAGAGGCGTACGAGCGGCCCGGTGAAGCGCTCCCCGGTCATGCGTTGGTGAGCATGAAGCGACTGGATCGCGGCTTCGGTCTGGAAGCGGCCAGGTGCGGCTTTGCGGGCGGCCGACCGCAGGTGGGCCTCCGCCTCTGCAATCATGCTGCGCGACCACAGCGTCATGTCCTGCACATCAAGCGGCACGAACGCTCCGGTCGCGGACCGGCGGGCGGCGCTGCGCGCCTGGCAGTGCAGCATCAGCGAGAGCAGACCCATCACCTCGGGATCGTCGGGCAGCAGCTGACGGAGTAGCCGGGCGAGCCAGATCGCTTCGGTCGCCAGGTCCCGCAGCTTTCCGTCGGCACCGGTCACATCCTCCCAGGCGGTCCCGTAGGCGGCGTAGATGGCGGAAAGCACGGCACCGATCCGCGCCGGCGCCTCGCCGGGATCGGGGATGGCGAAGGCAATCCCGGCATCGCGGATCTTGCGCTTGGCGCGCACCAGCCGTTGGCCCATCGTGGCCCCGGACACGAGAAAGCTCGCCGCGATCCGCTCGGCATCGAGGCCGAGAACGGTCTGCAGCATGAGCGGCGCCTGCGCCTCGCCATCGATCGCGGGATGGGCGCAGACAAACATCAACGCCAGACGGTCGTCCCCGAAGGAATCGGGCTTGGCCTCGTCGCGTTCGTCATCCAGCATCCGCAGCACGCTCTCCGCCGCCTCGGCAGTCCTGCGCCGCCCTGCCGCGCGCCCGATGCTGCGGCGCGCGACGGTCATCAGCCAGCCGATCGGATTGGCGGGAATACCGTCGCGGGGCCATTGCGTGAGCGCGGCGGCGAAGGCATCGGCCAATGCGTCCTCTGCGGCCGCGATGTCGCGCGTGCGCGACGCGAGAATCGCCACGAGCTTGCCGTAGGAGGATCGCGCCGCGGCCTCCGCTTCGCGGGCGGCGGCGCGGCGCTCCCTGTCCATCACCCGGCCGGAGAAGCCAGCACGGGACGGATCTCGACGGACCCGGCCGACACGCACGGCGCACGTGCCGCCCATTCGAGCGCAGCGTCGAGATCGGTGACGTCGAGGATCACGTAGCCACCGAGGATCTCCTTGGTGTCGGCGAAGGGACCATCGACCACGTGGCGGAGGCCATTCTCGACCCGGATCGTGGTGCTGACATCGGGCGGCTGCAGGGCGTTGCCGCTGACCATCACGCCGCTTTGCGCCATGGCCTGCATGTAAGCGGTCCAGCCGCCCCAGTAGGCCTCCGCTTTCACAGAATCGGTGCGCTTGCCGAGTTCTTCGGCCTTCTCGTTGAACAGGAGCATGTAATGCATCGGAACATTCCCTTTCGGTTCAGGACGGAGATACGTCTCCGGCCGAGCGACAACTGGCGCTCGAGAGTATGTGCGTCAGCCCCGGCGCATTTCGACAGCGCGCCGCCGAGAATCTGCTCCGGGTGGCGTTCGCGCCTCCGCCTGAGCAATATCCCCATCACCAGAAGACGATGAGCTTCTGGAGCAAGCCCCTAGCGGCCGGGCAGCCTGAGATTGGCAACGGCGGATCCGACGAAGATCTGCGGCTGCGAGGGCGTGCGGATGCCCATGCTCTTCTCGAGGTTCTGCACGCAGGACCGCGTGGCCTGGGCGAGCTGGCCCCAGGTCGAGGCGGCGTCGAACTGCTGCAGCAGGCACTGGTCGTAATAGGTGAAGCGGTCGCCCGCGCCGCAGCCGAAGCTGACGCGTTCGGCCGCCGCCGCCGTCAGCACCACCCGGTTGGGCTGGCGCATCGCCGGTGTCAGGAACACGCCGCTGTGACAGGCCGAGACGACGACGACCGTCGGCAGCGTGCCGCAGCCCGCGTCCAATGCATTGTCGAGCGCGCTCGGCCGGACGACGCCGTTGGCCTGACGCAGCACGACGCCGGCCTCGGTGCCGTGGCTGGTGATGAAGGCGAGACAGGCCTCCGCCCCGTTGGCGTTGCGCAACGCGCTGGAGACGTTGGAAGCGCTGGCGACCTCGGCCGACGGGTTGCGACCGGGATCGGAAGTGAGAATGCGGATGTCCCGCACGCCACGGGCCGACAGCTTGTCGCGCAGCGCATCGATGCCGTTGTCGAAGGACGGGCTGTTGTTGTCGCCGGCGATCAGCACGGCATGCCAGCGCGACGCCGGCACGTCACCGGGCGCGACCGCCAGCGCCATGCTGCGGCCCGACGGCGGCGCTGCGTCGGAGTCCGGCGTGCAGCCGATCAGCGACGTCAGCAACGCAACCAGGGCCGCGACGCGAATCGACATGCTTTGCTGCTCCAGATATTCCTATGCGGACTGCGGCGTAGCGCCGACCATGCGCAAGGCCATGTCGGTATAGAGCTTCGCCATCTGCTCCTCGGTGAGATCGCCACCTGGACCGTACCACATCGAGACATGGGTGCACTGGTCGAGCAGCGCCATGGCCATCGCCTTGAGATCGTGCCTTCCGTCGACGCGCGGCGGATCGAACGCGCCTTTTTCGACGCCATGCCTGAGGATCGTCACGACGATGTCGCGTATCGCGCGCCGGCTGCGCCGGATGTCGGCCACGCGGGCCGTATCCAGCCAGCCGATCTCGCGGTTGGCGACCAGCGCCTCGATGCGCAGACGGCAATGCCGGATGACATAGACCCGCACGAAGGCCGCGAGTTCGGCGCGTGGATCGCCGCCCGCACCGGCAACGGCCTGCTGGCAGAGCCGCTCCAGCTCGCCCTGGGTCGAGGCGATGATGTCGTGCAGCAGCTCGTCCTTCGACTTGAAGTGGTTGTAGAGCGCGCCCTGGGTCAGTCCGCAGGCCTTCATGATGTCGCGCACCGTGACGACCGGATAACCGCGCTCGGCGAACTGGGCGAAGGCCGCGGCGCGGATCGCCTCGACCGGCGGACGCGCTTCGCGCTCCGCCACCGCCGCGGTCGCCTCGTCTTCGGCAACGACGGTCTTGCGCTTGCTCATCGCGAAGCTCCGGACATGTTGGCGACAATCTCCCAGGCGAGATCGGCCGCAGGCTTCACCAGCTTGCCGGAATCTGCGGCACGCACATTGGAAGCCGTACCGTCGAGCGACCGGGCATAGACGCCCTGCCGGATACAGGACACGCGGAACAGATTGTAGGCCATGTAGAATTCCCAGAGCGCGGGCTCCGGGACGG
>CANIEC010000140.1 GCA_947466085.1 Rhodospirillales bacterium | reverse complement strand
GCGGTCCTGCAGATCGTGATGCTGGTCTCGATCATCCTGCCGCTCTCGGTCGGCGCCGTCGTCAAGGCCTTCGCCTGGCAGATCGTGCTGCGCCGCGACGGCATCGTCTCGCAGACCCTCGTCGGACTCGGCCTCTGGGACGAGCCGCAGCGGCTGCTGTTCACCGAGACCGGGTTGGTCCTGGGCGCCGCCAACATCTTCCTGCCCTTCATGATCCTGCCCATCTATTCCGTCGTGAAGCTGATCGATCCGCGCCTCAGCGAGGCCGGCGCGACCCTGGGCGCCACGCCGCTCTACCGCTTCACCCACGTTACCCTCCCGCTCAGCCTGCCGGGCATCGTCTCGGGCGTCGCCTTCGTCTTCTCGATGAGCGTGTCGATGTTCGTCATCCCCTCGCTGCTGATCGGCGACCGCTTCCAGACCCTGTCCACCCTGACCGGCCGCTCCTTCCTGCTGATGCGCAACGAACAGCTCGGCTCGACCACCGCCGTCATCCTGCTGGTGCTGGCCGTGTCGATCGTCGTGGGCTCGACCTGGCTGGCGCGCCGCATCGGAGGCAGCCAGACATGACCGCCGTCGAACGCGCCACGCAGTATTTCGTCTGGGCCATCGCGGGCTTCACCGTCCTCTTCCTGATGACGCCGCTCGTGGTCACCATCGCCGTCTCGTTCGGCTCCTCGACGGTGTTCACCCTGCCGCCGCCCGACTGGTCGCTGCGCTGGTACGAGCGACTGGCCGGCATGCGCGGACTCGTACCGGCCCTCCTCGTCTCGCTGCAGATCGCCGCCGTCTCCACCGCGGTTGCCATGGTCCTCGGCACGCTGTGCGCCATAGCGCTCGTGCGCGGGCGCTTTCCCGGCCGCGAGACGATCTCGACCTTCCTCGTCTCGCCGCTGATGCTGCCGGGCCTCGTGATCGGCATCGCCATGCTGCAGGGCTTCAAGGCGATGGGCCTGCGCGACGTCTATGCCAGCCTGCTGGTCGCCCACGTGGTCATCACCCTGCCCTACATCGTGCGCACCGTCGTCGGCGCGCTCTCGCTGTTCGACTTCTCGCTGATCGACGCGGCCCGCACACTGGGCTGCTCCTACCCGGCAGCGCTCACGCGGGTGCTGGTACCGTCGCTCGCACCGGCCTTCCTGACCTCGGGCATGTTCGCGTTCCTGGCGTCGATGGACAATTATCCGATCTCGATGTTCTTCACCGATGCCTGGACCAAGACGCTGCCCATCCAGATGCTGCAATATGTCGAGGAGCGGCCCGATCCGACCATCGCCGCCATCTCCGCCGGTCTCGTGCTGCTGGCCATCGTGGCGCTCGTGATCGGCGACCGGCTCGTGGGCTTGCGCAAGCTCGCCGACTTCTAGGGATGCCCTTATGAAAATCCTCGTCGCCAATCCCAACACCTCGACCGGCGTCACCGACCGGCTCGTGACCGCCGGCAAGATGGTCGCGAGCCCCGGCACCGAGCTGCAACCCATGACCGCGCCGCGCGGCGTGCCCTACATCGCCACGCGCGCCGAAGCCGCGATCGGCAGCGCCATGATGCTCGAGATGCTGGCCGAGCGGCGCGGCACCTTCGACGCGGCCATCGTCGCGGCCTTCGGCGACCCCGGCCTCGGCGGGGCGCGCGAGCTGTTCGACTTCCCCGTCGTGGGCATGGCCGAGGCCGCGATGCTGGTCGCCTGCACCCTGGGTCGCAAGTTCGCGATCGTGAGCTTCGCCAAGGCGCTCGAACCCTGGTTCGCCGAGATCGTCGACTGGCACGGCATGTCCGGCCGCTGCGCCGCCATCCGCACGCCCGACGAGGGCTTCCGCTCGATCGACGACGTGCAGCACGAGAAGGAACAGGTGCTGATCGACCTCGCCCTCGGCACGGTAAAGAACGACGGCGCCGACGTGGTCATCCTGGCCGGCGCCCCGCTGGCCGGCCTCGCCAACACGATCCGCGACCGCGTACCGGTGCCGCTGGTCGACGGCATCCAGGCCGCGGTGACGATGGCCGAGGGGCTGGTGCGGCTCAATCCGCGCAAGGCGACCCAGGGCACCTATCGCCGCCCTGCCGCCAAGGACTCCAAGGGTCTCGCCGGTCCGCTGGCCGATATCATCGCCCATAGGGAATCGTGACCGCGATGCGCGATCTCAAGGGCTACGGCCGCACGCCGCCCGATCCGCAATGGCCCGGCGGCGCGCGGGTCGCCGTCTCCTTCGTCATCAACTTCGAGGAAGGCGCGGAGATGTCGTTGTCGGCGGGCGACGCCTACAACGAGAAGGTCTACGAGGTCACCGACGAGGTTTTAGGCGTCCCCGACCGGTGCATGGAGTCGCATTTCGAGTACGGCACCAAGGCCGCGTGGTGGCGCATCGCCGAGTCGCTGGAGCGGCTGGGCGTTCCGGCCACGGTCAGTACCTGCGGGCTGGCCGCCGAACTCTCGCCCTGGCTGATCCACGACGCCGTGGCGCGCGGCCACGAAATCTCCTGCCATGGCTGGCGCTGGGAGAAGCACGCCCATATGGAGGAGGCCAAGGAGCGCGAGATCATCGCCCGCACCGTCAAGGCGCTGACCGAGATCGCCGGCACGCGCCCCGTGGGCTGGCACACCCGCTCGACGCCCTCGCCCAACACGCGCCGCCTGCTCGTCGAGGAAGGCGGCTTCCTCTACGACAGCGACGACTATTCCGACGACCTGCCCTTCCATGTCGAAGTCGCCGGCAAGCGGCACCTGGTGCTGCCCTACAGCTTCGACACCAACGACATGCACTATCACCAGGGCTTCCACCGCTTCGTCTCGGCGCGCGACTTCGCCGACTATACGAACGATGCGTTCGACACGCTCTGGGCCGAGGGCGAGCGGTTCCCGAAGATGATGTCGATCGGCCTGCATCTGCGCATGATCGGCCGCCCCGGCCGCATCGCCGCGCTGGACCGCATCGTCTCGCACATGAAGCAGAAGGGCGGCGCCTGGTTCGCCACCCGCCGCCAGATCGCCGAGCACTGGCAGGCGCGGTTCGGGTAATTCAGAAAAAACCGTCGTCTCGACCGGAGCGCGCAGCGCGGAGTGGAGAGACCTTCTCTCTACGAATTGCCAGCTTTTGCTTGAGCCAAGGTCTCTCCGCTCCGCACCTTCGGTGCTCCGGTCGAGACGACGGATCTCAACTCAGGCCTTCACCTTCGGGCGCACGATCTTGATCGTCGAGGTCGAGTGGACGATCAGGCGGCCCTTCTCGTCCTTGAGATCGCCGTCGAGGAACCCGACCGAGCCGCCCCAGCGCATCACGCGGCCCTCGGCATAGACGACGCCCGGGCCCATCGCCTCGAAGAAGCTGATCTTGAGTTCGAGGGTCGGCACCGCGACGCCGAGCTTGCCCTTGACGATGGCGGCATTCGCCATGGCGGTGTCGACCATGCCGGTCAGGAAGCCGCCCTGGCACACGCGCCCCTGCGAATGGCAGAAGGCCGGCACGATCTCGAAACGGAACCGCGCATAGCCGCGCGTCGAATCGATATCGAGCAGCTCGCCGTTCAGCGTCTTCAACACCTCGGGCGGATTGGCACGCAGGATGTCGAGCATCTCCGAATCGTGGACGAGATCCTTGGGGAAATTCTGGAAGTCGGGATGGGCTGAGCTCATGGCGCGCGGACTATAGCGAACGCGCCGACGCGCGCATCTTCTCCGGCAGGTCGATCAGGGTTCCCGTTTCGGCGGTCGAAAGGCCGGCCGGCCGAGCGCCGCAGGTGGACGGCCCTTCGCCGGAGCGCTAGACGCGGACTGTTTCAGAAGCACACCCATTCGCTGGCGCACCAGATGAGTTTCAAAGTTCGCATCGCCTCCGCCGACCGCACGATCGACGTGCCGGCCGGCACCACCATCCTGGAGGCCGCGATCGACGCTGGCGTCTCCTATCCATTCGGCTGCCAGTCCGGGAACTGCGGCGCCTGCAAGTCACAGCTCGTGAAGGGCGAGGTGACGATGGAGGGCTATTCCGAGTTCGCGCTCTCCGACGAGGAGAAGGCGCGCGGCCTGATCCTCGCCTGCCGCGCCGTGCCGTCGCACGAGTGCGAAGTCGCCTGGCTCGAGGAGGACGACCTGATCGTCCATCCGCGCTGGCTGCTCGCCTGCAGAGTCGTCTCGCTCGACGACGCCACGCATGACATCAAGCGCATCCGCCTCGAGATCGTCTCGGGCGGTCCCTTCGACTTCTCGGCCGGCCAGTTCGCCTCCGTGACCTTCGAGGGTTGCCCGCCCCGCGACTATTCGATGGCCAACGTGCCGGGCGACCCGGTCCTCGAATTCCACATCCGCCGCACGGCGGGGGGCGCCACCAGCGCGCATGTCGCGGAGACCCTGAAGGTCGGCGACAGCGTGAGGGTCGAAGGCCCGTTCGGTGCCTCCTACCTGCGCGAGAGCCATCGCGGTCCGATCATCGCCGTGGCCGGCGGCTCGGGCATGGCGCCGATCAAGTCGATCGTGGAGCGCGCCCTGCAGAAGCAGCTGCCGCAGCATATCTATTTCTATTTCGGCGTCCGCAGCGAACGCGACCTCTATCTCCACGACCACTTCGCGGCGCTGGCGGAGAAGCACAGGAACCTGCACTTCATCCCGGTGCTGAGCGAAGGCGGCGATTCGAGCCTGCGGCAAGGCCTGGTGCACGAGGTCGTCGCGCAGGACTTCGACGAGGTCGACGGCTGCACGGCCTACCTCGCCGGTCCACCGGTCATGGTCGAAGCCGCGACCCTGCTGCTGGAACAGCGCGGCATGCGCCGCATCGATATCCATGCCGACGCCTTCTACACCGCGGCCGAAATGGCAAGCGCGGGAAAGAAGACGGGCGCGGATCAATGAGCGGTCTTCTGCAGGGAAGAGTCGCCATCGTCACCGGCGCCGGCCGCGGCATCGGCCGCGCCATCGCGGAATCGCTGGTTGCCGAGGGCGCGCAGGTCATCGTGGCGGACAGTGGAACCTCGATCGCGGGCGACGGCGGCGACCCGGAGGTGGCGCGCGCCGCGGCCCGGGAACTGAACGACAAGGCCCGCGCCACGAAGGCGCTCGCCTTCACCGAAAGCGTCGCCTCGCCCGGCGTCGGCAAACAGCTCGTCGACCTCGCGGTGAAGACCTTCGGCGGCATCGACATCGTCGTGAACAATGCTGCCATCCTGCGCGATGCTTTCGTCTTCCGCACCGATCCGGCCGACTGGGACGCGGTGATCCGCACCAACCTCTCCTCGGCCTTTTACCTGATCAACGCCGCCTCGGGCGTCATGCGCGAGCAAGGCAAGTCGGGCCGCGGCGGCAAGGAAGGCTACGGCTGGGGCCGGATCGTCAACATCGTCTCCTCAGCCGGGCTCTACGGGAACCTGGGCCAGGCCGCCTATGCCAGCGCCAAGGCGGGTCTGTTCGGGCTCACGCGCGTCACGGCGATGGACCTCGCGGAGGCGCAGATCACCGCCAACGCCGTGGCGCCGTTCGCCCGCACCCGCGTCACCGACATCATCCAGCCGGCCAACGAGGCACAGAATACCTACAAGGAGCGCGCGCTGAGGATCGGCCCGCACCATGTCGCCAGCCTGGTGACGGCGCTCTGTTCGCCCGACGGCAAGGCCATCACCGGCCAGCTGCTGGGCGTGCGCGGCCGCGAGGTCTTCCTGTTCGGCCAGCCGCGGCCGGTCGCACGCCTCGAAGCTGGTGCGCCGGGCACGCTCGCGCAGGACATCGTCGGCAAGCTGGGCGGCCAGTTCACCGATCTCACGACCGATCTCGAAGCGTTCAATACCGACCCCCTCGTCTGAGGAGAGCGACGATGCCCTCGGTCATCGTCGTCAAGACCGTCGGGGAACTGCATCTTCGGGTGGCTGGTTGAATGGTGGCAAATTTGCTACCATTTCCTTGTGATCATCGTCGTCGACACCAACGTCTTTATCGGAGCCTGCCTCGGGATCGGCGCGTCGAGCGCCGTCGTCGCCGCATGCTTGCAAAAGCGTGCAGTGCCGCTGATGGGTTCGGCATTGCTGGCTGAATACGAAGATGTCCTCGGGCGCAGGTCTCTGTTCGCGCGATCGCGGCTGTCTGCAAAAGAGAGAAGCGAACTCCTGGATATCTTCCTGGCACACTGTGAATGGACGCGTATTTACTTCGGCTGGCGGCCGAACTTGCGCGATGAGGCGGACAATCACCTTGTCGAACTTGCCCTGGCAGGGGGCGCAAGCCACGTGGTGACGAGAAACGTTCGCCATGTCGGCCGGATGGAACTGAGATTTCCTCAGCTGTTTGTCGTTACGCCCGAGAAATTCATCAAGGAGCATACAGGATGAGCGCTCTTACTCTTCGTTTGCCCGATGACAAGTATGCGCGCCTCAAGTCCCTCGCGCGTCGCCGAGGGACCAGCGTCAATCGTCTCATCGAGGAAATGGCGACCGTCGCCATTGCGGAGGCCGATGCCGAGACGCGCTTCACCCTTCGGGCCGAACGTGGACGTGGCAAAGCGGCCCGTGGCCTCGCCCTGCTGAGGAAGGCTGCTTCTTCCAAGTGACGCAGATCGGCGCGCTGCCCTGACGCGATCCATGTCGCGGCCGGTCCTGTGTCGCAGGCGGTCTTTCAGTTGGCCGTGGCGCGCCTTGCCGGCGAGGAAGGATCGCCCTTCGAAAGCAAGCTCCATCTGCTCGCCGCAGGACGCTGGCGGCTGGGCATCGTGGGCCCTAGGCTGATCCTCTAGTAGAAGAGAGGCTCCATGAATTCCTACGCCGCGCCGTCCCGCACCGTGGGTCGGCTGAAGCGCCCGTTCGGCAATCTCTACTACGAGGTCACGGGCAGCGGACCGGCACTGATCTTCGCGCACGGGCTGGGCGGCAATCACCTGAGCTGGTGGCAGCAGGTGGCCCACTTCGCGCCGCGCTACACCTGCGTGACCTTTGCCCATCGCGGCTTCGCGCCGTCCGATCCGGTCGCGGACGGCGTCGATCCCGCCGACTATGCCGGCGACCTCGCCGCCCTGATCGATCTTCTCGGCCTTTCCGACGTGCGCCTCGTCGCGCAGTCAATGGGCGGCTGGACGATGCTGGAATATGCGCTCGCCCATCAGGATCGCGTGAAGGCCCTGGTGCTGAGTTCGACCTCGGGCACGCTCGACCGGCGCGGCAGCGATCCGTCCGGCGGTGGCGCGTACGATGCCTGGCTCGCGGCGGCCGAAGCCACGATCGCCGCCGGCATGGCGCGCGGCATCCATCCGGCGATGGGGGAACGCGCGGCCGAACGCTTCCCCGCGCTGCATCTCCTCTATCGCAGCATCGACGAGATGGCGGGCACGCTCGACAAGGAGAAGCTGCGGGCCGGACTGCGCCGCACCGCGACGCGCACCCTGGCCGAGTTCACGACGTTTCGCGTGCCGACCCTGCTGGTCGCCGGCGGCGAGGACGTCGTCTTCCCGCCCTTCCTGGCAAGCGCCATCGCGACAAGCCTGCCCTGCGGCCAGGCCGAGATCCTCGAAGACGCCGGACACTCGCCATACTTCGAGCAGGCCGCTAGATTCAACGCGCTGGTCGACGCGTTCCTCGCGCGACCGCGCTAGGAGGTTTCTTTGTCCCAGGACAATCCGCGTATCGCCGTGCTCGGCTTCGCCATCGAATGCAACCGGTTCGCGCCGGTGACGACGGCTGAGGATTTCGAGCACGACGTCGACATCCGCGGCAATCGCATCGTGAGCGAGGCGCGCTCCGGCAAGTCGATCACCATGCCCGACCTGCCCGGCTTCTTCACCGAGATGGATCGCACCGGCAACTGGACCCCGGTGCCGCTGCGCGTCTCGCTGGCGCAGCCCGGCGGGCCGGTCGAGGAACAGTTCTTCAAAGCCTATCTCGCCGAGATCGAATCCGGCCTGAAATCGGTCCTGCCGGTCGACGCGATCTTCGTCTCCTGCCATGGCGCGGCCCTGGCGGAGGGTACCGACGATCCCGACGGCGACCTGTTCGAGATGCTGCGCCGCGTCGCGGGTCCCGAGGTGCCGATCGTCTCGGTGTTCGATCTGCACGCCAACGTCTCCCGCCGGATGACCGACAATCTCAGCGTCTTCGTCGGCTATCTCGAGAACCCGCATGTCGACATCTACGAGCGCGGCGTCGAGGCCGCACAGCACATGCGCGAGCTGCTGGCCGGCACGCACACCGCGGTCGAGATGGTCAAGATCCCGCTGGTACCCCCGCAGATCGCCCTGCTGACCGCGCGCGGCCCCTATGCCGACCTCATCAGGTACGGCCAGACGAAGGTCGGCGGGGACATCCTCAACGTCTCGGTGATGGCGGGCTTCGCCTACAGCGACAGTCCCAAGAACGGCCTCACCGCCGTCGTCACGGCGCGCAACGGCAACGCTAAGGCGGCGGCCGACCTGGCGCTCGACATCGCCCAGCGTGCCTGGGGGACGAAGGAACGCTTCAAGCGGGAGATGATGACCCTGGCCGATGCGGTCCAGCACGCCGCCGCCATCGGCCGCGACAAGCGCCGCAAGCCGATCATCCTGGCCGACGTCGCCGACAATCCCGGCGGCGGCGGACGCGGCAACACGACCTATCTGTTGCGCGCGCTCAAGGGGGCGCGGGCCCAGGGCGTCTATTTCGGCGTGTTCAACGACGCGGCCCTTGCGGCCAAGGCGCACGAGCTGGGCGAGGGCGCGATCTTCAACGCTTCCTTCAACACGCAGGAGCACCACGAATTCTCCCTGCCGTTCGATTGCGAGGCGAAGGTCGTGAAGCTCTCCGACGGCCAGTATGTCGGACGCCGCGGCGTGCTGAAGAACGTCTCGGCCGACATGGGGCCGTCGGCGCTGCTCGATCTCGGCGGCATCCTCATCGTGGTCATCAGCATCCGCTGCCAGTGCATGGATCCTCGCCAGTTCGAGATGTTTGGCCTGGACATTGCCGAGGCGCGCACGGTGGTCGTGAAGAGCCGCGGCCACTTCCGCGGCGGCTTCGACGAATTCTTCAAGCCGGAACAGATCTACGAAGTCGACTGTCCGGGCTTGACGTCACCGGTCCTGGCGAACTTCACTTGGACCAAGCTGCCGAGGCCTGTCTATCCGCTCGACGAAGAAGCGAGCTGGAGTCCTCCGACATCAAGTTAAGGGAGTGTTTCATGCTGCGTCGTGCTCTGTTTGCCGCCGTGGCGTTGTTCGCCGCAACGCCCGTCTACGCCCAGCCGAGCAAGACGCTGAAGGCCGTCATGCACTCGGATCTCAAGATCATCGATCCGATCTGGACCACCGCCTACATCGTCCGCAATCACGGCTACATGATCTACGACACGCTCTTCGCGTTCGACGCCAAGCTCGAGCCGCGTCCGCAGATGGTCGAGAGCTGGACGGTGAGCGACGACCAGCTCACCTGGACCTTCAAGCTGCGCGAGGGCCTGAAGTGGCATGACGGACAGCCGGTCACGACGGCGGACGTGCTGCCGTCGATCAAGCGCTTCACCGACAAGGACACGCTGGGCGGCCTGCTCGGCAAGCAGACCCAGGAGATGAAGGCGATCGACGACCGGACCTTCCAGATCGTCCTGAAGCAGCCGTACGGCATGATGCTGAAGACGCTGGCCAAGCCATCCTCGGTCCCCCTCTTCATCATGCCCAAGCGGATCGCCGAGACGCCGATCACCCAGCAGCTTTCCGACACGACCGGCTCGGGCCCCTTCATCTTCAAGAGGGACGAGTGGAAGCCCGGCGAGAAAGTCGTCTACATCCGCAATCCTGACTACAAGCCCCGCGCCGAGCCGGCCTCGGGCCTGGCCGGCGGCAAGGTCGCCAAGGTCGACCGCGTCGAGTGGGTGTCGATCCCCGACACGCAGACCGCGATCAACGCCCTGCAGCAGGGCGAGATCGACATGATCGAGCAGCCCTCGCACGACCTGCTGCCGGTCCTCGAGAAGGACAAGAACGTCGAGATCATCATCCCCGACCAGCTCGGCTCGACCTACATCCTGCGCTTCAACTGGAAGCAGCCGCCGTTCAACGACGTCCGCTACCGGCGTGCCGCCATGATCGCGTTCAACCAGAAGGATTTCCTTCAGGCCGTGATCGGCGATCCGCGCTACTACAAGATCTGCAAGGCGATGTTCAGCTGCGGTGGACCGCTCGAGAATGCGGCCGGCACCGAGGGCATCCTGGAGTCGCGCTTCGAGGAGTCGAAGAAGATCCTCAAGGACGCCGGCTACGACGGCACGCCGATCGTGCTGCTGCAGTCGACCGACCTCGCCGTCCTGACCAACCTCGCACCGGTCGCCAAGACACTGCTGGAGCGCGGCGGCTTCAAGGTCGACTTGCAGTCGATGGACTGGCAGACGCTGGTCGCCCGACGGACCAAGAAGGATCCCGTCTCTCAGGGCGGCTGGAACATCGCCATGACGGCGGCGGCCGCGGTGCTGCTGATCGACCCGGTCAACAACCACTATGCCGAGGCGAGCGGCGACCGCGCCCAGTTCGGCTGGCCGCTCGACGAAGAGATCGAGAAGCTGCGCGTTGCCTTCGTGAGTGAAGGCGACGCCAAGAAGCAGTTCCAGATCGCCGAGCAGGTCCAGAAGCGGATCCTGGAACAAGGCGTTACGGTCCCGCTCGGCCAGTTCCTGCAGCCGATGGCCCGGCGCAAGGGCGTGACCGGCAACATCGAGTCGCCCATCACGGTGTTCTGGAACGTCGAGAAGAAGTAGCCGGCCATTGTCGTCTCGAGCGAAGCGAAAGACCTGACGGACCGACCGAAGGACTCCGCAGCTGGCGTGAGATCCTTCGCTGCGCTCAGGATGACAATAATGGGGAACCGTCGCTTTGCGTACAGTTCGATCTACCGATCCGGCAGCGGGATGAACTCGGGGTCTCCTGCCACCATGGCAAAGCGCTTCTCGCGCCAGTCTTCCTTGGCCTTCTCGATCCGCTCCTTGCTCGAGGAGACGAAGTTCCACCAGATGTGACGCGGGCCGTCGATCGTGGCGCCACCCAGCAGCATCGCCTTGGCGCCCTCCGGACCGGCCAGCACCTCGACCGTCTGGCCGGGCGCCAGCACCGCGAGGTCACCGACGCCGAGCTGGCTCTCGCCGACCACCATCATGCCCTCGGCGAGGTAGATCGCGCGCTCCTGGTGATCGGGCGTGATCGCCAGCGCGGCGCCCGCATTCATCTCCACGCCGACATAGAAGATCGGCGAGAAGTGGGTGGTGGGCGCTGTGCGACCCGCATAGGTGCCGACGATGAGACGCAGCGACGCCCCACCCTCGGTCCAGGCGGGCAGCCGCGCCGCCTCGACATGCTCGAAGGCGGGCGCGGTCTCCTCATGTGTTTTGGGCAGCGCCACCCAGGTCTGGACGCCGTGCATGCGAAAGCCGGTGGCCCGCATTTCCGGCTCGGTCCGCTCGCTGTGGACGATGCCGCTGCCGGCGGTCATCCAGTTCACGTCGCCGGGACGGATCGCCTGCGAGTAGCCCAGGCTGTCGCGATGGTAGATGCCGCCGTCAAACAGATAGGTGACCGTGGCCAGGCCGATATGCGGATGCGGCCGGACTTCCATGCCGCCGCCCGGCGGCACGTCCATCGGTCCGAAATGGTCAAGGAAGATGAAGGGCCCGACGGTGCGCCGCTTGACGCTGGGCAGCACCCGGCGGACCGCGAAGCCGCCGCCCAGATCGTGAGCGCGTCCCTGGATCAGAAGCTCGATCGGATCGGCCATCTTGTTCTCCTACGCCTGTGCTGCAATCAACGCGTCATGCGAGTACCGCGCGGTCATGCAGACGCTCCGTCTGGCCGGTTATGGCGGATGGGTCCTGCCGGTCAATCCCGGTGGGGGGGGGGGGATCGATATTCGGTTAAGAGTCGGTGACCTCGATCACCGCCATAGAGCCCGCGGTCTCCATGGTGGCGAACCATT
>CANIEC010000139.1 GCA_947466085.1 Rhodospirillales bacterium | reverse complement strand
GTGATCCCGCGTCTTGCCGGCCGCAAGGCCGGGGACATCGTCACCTTCATGCGCGAGTATCGCAGCGGCGCCTGGCCCTCGAGCGTGATGGGCCGCATCGCCAAGGGATTCGACGACCAGCAGACCCAGGCCATCGCAGCCTGGTTTGCCGCGCAGCCGGAGTAAGGACACAGAGGGCATGGCGACGCGCCGTCATTTCCTGAAGCTCAGCGCCGCGGCCGGACTCGCACCTGCCGTCGTTTCGGCGCAGGGCAAGGCCAAACTCGTCGTGATCGGCGGCGGCTTCGGCGGCGCCACGGCGGCGCGCACCCTGAAGGCGCTGCAGCCGTCGCTCGACGTCACCCTGGTCGAGCCCAATCCCGTCTACACCTCGTGCCCCTTCAGCAATTCGGTGCTCGCGAACCTGCGCGAGATCGACCAGCAGCAGTTCCGGTACGACGGCATCAAGGCTGCGGGCGTTACGGTCGCGGAGACGCGCGCGACCGCGGTCGATGCCGAGGCGAAGACGGTGACCCTGGCCGATGGCAACAGGCTTGCCTACGACCGGCTGGTCATGTCCCCCGGCATCGATTTCAACTGGAATGCCATTCCCGGTTACGACGAGGCCGCGTCCGAGAAGATGCCGCACGCCTGGAAGGCGGGGGCGCAGACCGTGCTGCTGCGCCGGCAGTTGCAGGCGATGGACGATGGCGGGCTGGTCGTTATGTCGGCGCCGGCCAATCCCTTCCGCTGCCCGCCCGGCCCCTACGAACGCGCCAGCCTGATCGCCTACTGGCTCAAGATCTGGAAGCCGAAGTCGAAGCTGCTGCTGCTCGATTCCAAGGACGCCTTCTCCAAGCAGCGCCTGTTCCAGAACGGCTGGGCCGAACTCTACCGGGGCATGATCGAATGGGTGCCGCTCAGCAAGGGCGGCAAGGTGACAGCGGTCGATCCCGCGACTCTCACCCTCACGACCGAGTTCGGGGCGCACAAGGCGTCCGTGGCCAACGTGATTCCGCCGCAGAAAGCCGGCGCCATCGCCGCGCAGGCCGGCGTTGCCGATCGCACCGGCTGGTGCCCGGTCGAGCCGGTCGCCTTCGAATCGACGCTGCGGCCAAACATCCATGTGCTGGGCGATGCGGCGATCATGGGCGGCATGCCCAAGTCGGCCTTCGCGGCCAATGCCCAGGCCAAGATCTGTGCCGCGGCAATCGTGAAGCTGCTGGCCGGCGACAAGCCGCAGGACCCGATCGTGATCAATACCTGCTACAGCCTGGTCGCGGCCGACTACGGCATCTCCATCGCCGGCGTCTATCGTCCCGACAAGGGCCAGCTCACCGACATTCCCGGTGCCGGCGGTACCAGCCCGCTCGAGGCCGTCGGTGGCCTGCGGGGCCAGGAGGCGCTCTACGCGTCGAGCTGGTTCCGCACCATCGCCGCCGAGACCTTCGGCTGATGCGATGCGCATTCCGGTCCTCCTCGCTCTCGCGCTCGTCGCCGGTCCTGCGGCGGCCCAGCAGCCCGTTTCTCCCGTCGTGCCGCAGATCGTCGACGATTCGATTCCCCGCTCGCTCACCGGCCGGCCAGGCGATGCGGCGCGCGGCCGGGCGATCGTGGCCAACCGCAGTGTCGGACTTTGCCTGCTCTGCCATTCGGGACCGATCGCCGAGGAACGCTTTCAGGGCGACCTGTCGCCCAGTCTCGCGGGCGCGGGCTCGCGCTGGTCGGAAGGACAGCTGCGCCTGCGCATCGTCGACGGGTCGCGTCTCAATGCCGACACGATCATGCCGGCCTACTATCGCACCGAGGGCCTGCACCGGGTCGCCCGCAACTTCGAGGGCAGGACGATCCTCACCGCCGCCCAGGTCGAGGATGTCGTGGCCTATCTCGTCACGTTGAGGGATTGAATGGATCGACGTCTCTTCCTTGCCGGCACGGCCGCCGTCGTTTTCGTGCCGCTCTCGCCCGCGACGGCGACCCCCGATGCCATGGCCGAGGCCATCCGCAAGATCGTCGGCACGGCCACGCCGACCGAAGGCCGGGTGAAGCTCGACGTGCCGCCGCTGGTCGAGAACGGCAGCACCGTGCCGCTCACCGTGTCGGTCGACAGTCCGATGACCGAAGCCGACCATGTGAAGGCGATCCATGTCTTCAACGAGAAAAACCCGCAGCCCAACATCTTCTCCGCCCGGCTCGGTCCGCGCAGCGGCAAGGCGATCGTCGGCACTCGCATCAAGCTTGGCGACAGTCAGCGGATCGTGGCCATCGTCGAAACCAGCGACGGCAAATTCTGGAGCGCCGGCGCCGACGTGATCGTTACCCTGGCCGCCTGCCTCGAGGAATCGCCCTGATGTCGAACATCCTGGTGAACGCCCCGAAGACCGCCAGGCGCGGCGCCGTCATCGAAATCAAGGCGCTGATCATGCACCCGATGGAGACCGGCTTCCGGCCCGGTCCGAACGGCCGCATCATCCCGCGCAACATCATCGAGCGATTCACCGCGACCTGGAACGGCGCCGAAATCTTCGCGATGGACATGTCGCCGGCGATCGCCGCCAATCCATTCGTGTCTTTCTTCGCCGAGGCGAAGGAGAGCGGCACGGTGGTCCTGCGCTGGACCGGCGACGAGGGCTTCGTCGCCGAGCAGCGGGTCGACATCGCCGTCGAATGACCGGGCGGCTGCTCGCGATCGGCCTGGCGCTGGTGTTCGCCGCGTCCTATGCGGCCGCGCAAGTTGGCGCGGACAAGCGGCGGTCCGGCTACCAGGACATGGGCGAGGCCCTGCAGAAGATGCAGGACGACGATACGGCCAATCCCGGCATGCTGTTCGTCCAGCTCGGCGGCCAGCTCTGGAACAGGGCGGTCGGGGCAGCCGACAAATCCTGCGCCGATTGCCATGGCGCCGCCGCCGTCAGCATGAAGGGCGTCGCCGCGCGCTATCCCGCGATCCCGGGGGGCAGTGACCGTCCGGTCGATCTCGAGGGCCGCATCAACCTCTGCCGCACGGAGCAGCAGAAGGCCGACCGGCTGCCGCCCGAGAATCGCGACCTGCTGGCGCTCACGGTCTATGTCGCCCACCAGTCGCGCGACCTGCAGATCGCGCCGCCTTATGATCCGCGGCTCGATGCCTTTCGCCAGGAGGGTGCCGAGATCTATCGCCGCCGCCAGGGCCAGCTCAACCTGTCCTGCGCGATCTGCCATGACGACAATGCCGGCAAGAAGCTGGCGGGCATCGTCATTCCGGAAGCCCATCCCACCGGCTATCCGATCTATCGCCTGGAATGGCAGGCGCTGGGCTCCCTGAAGCGGCGCCTGCGCAATTGCCTGGTGGGTATCCGCGCCGAAGCCTGGCCGCTCGATGCGCCGGAATATGTCGCGCTGGAGCTCTATCTCATGCAGCGCGCTCGCGGGCTGAAGCTGGAGACGCCGGCCGTCCGGCCTTAGAGTTTTTCCGTCTCGCATTGACCACTCCACCTCACCCTGAGGAGGCCGCATCGCGGCCGTCTCGAAGGGTGGGCAGCAGACGCGGTGCGTGTGCGCATGCGCATGCTTCGCGACGCGCTCCTGCGGAGCGCTCCTCAGCATGAGGTTGTGGTGTATGTTTCGATCCCGCTCGGAATGACTCTAGGCGTTCGTCGCGGCGGAGTTGAGTTTTCTCCGGTTGGCGGCCTGTGAAGTCTTTCCTGCCGTCATCGCTACCGGATTCGACCGATCGTTTCGTTGCTGTAGGAGCGAGCACACCCGTACAGTCCCGACATGCTCAGCCTTGCCAGCACCCTCGTCGCCCGGGCGGCGCGCCTGTTTCAGGCGGCCTATGAAGAGCCCCCCCCTCTGGACGATCTCCGCGCAGGGGCGCGTCGTGGGCTCGCTGATGTGCGAGGCCGGCGCATGGCGCCTGTCCTGGTTCGACGAAGCCCCTCAGCGACTCGTGAACTATGCCGGCCGGGTGGATGGCGACGTCGAGGCGCTCGCCATCGTGCTCACCGAGCGGCTGGGTGCGCCGGTGCGCCTGGAGTCGCTTCCGGTCTAGACTGGCCGCACCGCGTTGACGGATTGATGAACATGGATGCCATCGACAAGAAGATCGTCGCGCTCCTCCAGGAGGATGCGAGCCTTTCGCTGGCGCAGATCGCCCATCGGGTCGGCCTGTCGCAAAGCCCCTGCTGGAAGCGCATCCAGCGGCTGGAGAAGTCCGGCGTCATCCTGAAGCGGGTGGCGCTGATTTCGCCCGAGGCGATCGGCATGGGGCTGACCGTGTTCGTGTCGATCGAGACCGGCGACCATTCCTCGGCCTGGCTCTCCAAGTTCGCCAGCACCGTCACGGCCATGCCGGAGGTGATGGAGTTCCACCGCATGGCGGGCGACATCGATTACATGCTGAGGGTCGCGGTTCCCGACATGCAGGCCTACGACACGTTCTACAAGAAGCTGATCGACACGATGCCGCTCAAGAACGTGACTTCGCGCTTCTCGATGGAGCGTGTGAAGTCGACGACGGCCTATCCAATCGTCTCCGATCTCAAGCCCGTGCGTAAACGCTAGGACGGGCCGGCGGGAAGAGCAGCCGGTCGAGCGCCAGCCTGCCCGGCCCGAACTTGGCGAGATAGAGCAACGACACGGCCCAGACTCCGTGCGTGTCGAAGGCGTTGGGATAGACGAAAATCTCGATCACCAGGGTCATGCCCAGCAGCGCGAGCGCCGCCGGCCGCGTGAACAGGCCGAGGAAAAGCAGGATCGGCAGGCTGAGTTCCGCTGCGGTCGCCAGGTAGGACGCGATCTCGGGCGAGAGGAGCGGCAGCCTGTACTCCTCGCGAAACAGCGTGAGGGTGGTGCCGTCGGCCCAGCCGTCGAGCTTCAGCAGACCCGAGCGCAGGAAGATCGTGCCGACGGACAGGCGGGCGAGGAGGGCCAGCAGCTCGTGCGGGATGCGGGCGAGCAGTGCGTCGAGACGCGAGAGCAGGGCGATCATGAAGACGATCCTTGGGAGAGGGTTGTGATGGCGCCGGCACCGAACAACGTCGCCAGCGCCGTTGCCAGATCGAAACTGTCGTGGGCGCGCGACACCGCCTCGGCGGCGGCGCCCAACGCAATTCCTTGCGCCAGTTCCGCCACCAGCAGGTCGGCGCCCGGTGGAAGCCGTTGGACGAGAACGTCGAGATGTGGCCGCGTCACCAGCGCCGTCTCACCCGTCCAGTCGGCTGCGGGTGCCTGGGGCGTTTCGTCGTGGGTATTGGTGGTCCAGACAGAGACGATGGGCCATGGCGAGGCGATGACGGCCATGGCGGGATGCAGGCCAAGTCTCACGGAGTCCAGCGCTTCCGGCGGCAGCTCCGCGAGTCGGCCGACATAGGCCACGCCGGCATCGGCGCTGTGGTATGCGACCTGCCGCGACCATTCCAGCCGGGCGATGTCGGGCAGGTAGGGCAGTTCCGCGGCGGGATCGAACCCCTCCAGGAAGCGCGCGAAGGCGGCGCCATACTCGGCGAGGACGGGCGACCGCGGCGGATGCTGCTCGATGAAGACCAGCGCCATGGCCGTGAAGAATTCCTCGCCGACCAGGCGCTCCACGACGGGGAACCGTGCCGCCAGGGCAGCGGCCAGGCTGGCCTTCACGTTTTTGCGGTAGACGCCGAATCGCCTCTCGCGCGTTGGCCGGACGTCTTGATCGATGCCGTCGGGCACCG
This sequence comes from Rhodospirillales bacterium, assembly GCA_947466085.1. GTDB lineage: Bacteria > Pseudomonadota > Alphaproteobacteria > Reyranellales > Reyranellaceae > Reyranella. Next base: position 6,300 of record CANIEC010000139.1, on the reverse strand, counting down.
ACAGTGCAGCCTGCAGCACGGCACGGGCAAAGCGGTGCTGCAGGTCGGCGAGACCGTTGCCGTCAGGCTGCGCGGGCATCGAGCTCTCCCGCCGTCTGCAGAACCGATTGGGCCTGGCGGACTTCGGCTTCGAGGACGGGCCAGACGGGCACGTCGGAGTCCCACTCGATCAACGTGGGGCAGACACCGCGGCGTGCGATCACGTCCCGAAAGAGAGACCAGACTTCCGGAGCGATGGTCCGGTCGTGCGTATCGACGAACAGCGCTTCGCCGTCGCTCTCCAGGACGGCGTGACCGGCGAGATGGATCTCGCCGACATGTTCGTACGGAAAGCCTTCGAGATAGGCACGGGCATCGAAGCCATGGTTGGCCGCGGAGACGACGACATTGTTGACGTCGAGGAGCAGGCCGCAGCCGGTGCGCCGGGCGAGCGCGCGCAGGAAATCAGTCTCTGGCATCCCGTCTGCCTCGAAGCGGAGATAGGTCGAGGGATTCTCGATGAGGATGCGTCTTCCGAGCACCGTCTGGGCCTCGTCGAGGTGGCGTGCCACCAGAGACAGGGTGGCTTCCGTATAGGGCAGGGGCAGCAGGTCGTTCAGGAAGATCCCGTCATGTGTCGACCAGGCAAGATGCTCCGACACGATGAAGGGCTGGTAGCGGTCCACCACCGACTTCAGGCGGCCGAGATGTCCCGGCGCCATGCCGTTGGCCGATCCAATCGACAGACCCACGCCGTGCACCGACAGCGGATAGAGGGCGCGGACGCGCTCCAGGAAGTGATGCGGCGGACCGCCGGCTCCCATGTAGTTCTCGGCATGCACCTCGAACCAGTCGACATCGGGTCGGGCTTCGAGGATGTGCCGCTGGTGTTCGGGTTTCAGCCCGGCACCGGCACGAGGAGGGCGGTCCGCCATCACGACGCGTCTTCCTTACATCGGGGTGAGCGCGCCCTTGCGCTTCATGCCGTCCTTGAGGGTCACTTCCATCGTGGCGCAGGATCCCTTGGCGACGTACTTCCAGGCCTTGGCGTCGTAGTCGGCCTTCGACTGGCCGGCGCAGGAATTGTTGCCGGTCGCGGCGCAGTCGTTCTTGCCCGCAGCCGCGATACCGTAGCACCGCTCCTTGTCGGCGTTGGCGGTCTGCGCATTGGCGCCGGACGACATCAGGGCGGCGGCGGCGACGGCGGCGGCAAGGGCTGCCGTGGTGGTACGATTGATCATGGAAAAATCCTCCTGGCCTCGCGAGCCAAATTCGGCTCGCAGAAGGTCATTCGGGGGTGCGAGCTTTCGCGTTACAGGCGCCGCTTTCTTTTTTCTCCAAAGCGCCTGTAATGTTCGCTCGATCCAACACGAACATGTGAAGAGTGAGCCCCGTTGTCCGATCCGGAAGATCTCGCCGCGCTCATGCGGGCAGCCCGGAAGGGGGACGACGAGGCCTATCGGCGCCTGCTGCTCCTGGTCGCTTCGTGGCTGCGTGCGGTGGCGTCGCGCGGCTTAGCGGCGGCCGGTCGGCCGAATGCGGATTGTGAGGACATCGTCCAGGAGACTTTGCTGGCCATGCATCTGAAGCGCGACACCTGGGATGAGACGCAGCCCTTGCAGCCCTGGCTGCGTGCCATCGCGCGCCACAAGCTGGTCGATCATCTGCGGCGCCGCGGCTTTACCGATCATGTCGATATCGACGACCATTCCGACACGCTCGCCGCGCCTGCGTCTGCGGAGGAGGGAAGCGCCCTCGACGCGCGTCAGATGCTGGCCAGCCTGCCAGAGCGCCAGAGGCGGATCGTTGAAGGCATATCCATCGAGGGGCAGAGCGCCCGGGACGTCGGAGCGAGGATGGGCATGAGCGAAGGCGCCGTCCGGGTGACGCTGCACCGCGCGCTGCGCGCGCTGGCCGATGCCTATCGCAAGGACAGGACATGAAGACCGAGCAACTCGTGGCATCGCTGGTCGCCGACCGGTCCGGGTCGGCGAGGCCGCTCGGACGCACCGTGGGCGGGGCCGTCCTGGCGGGCGCGCTGGTGTCGCTCGTGATCTTCGCGGTCGAGTTCGGGCCGCGCGTCGATCTGGCGGCAGCCTTTGCGACCTGGCGCTTCGATTCCAAGATCATGCTGGTGCTGTCCGCTCTGGCGGCTGCCCTCGGCGCTTGTATTTCAATGGCGCGGCCGGTTGTCATCGGCCGATGGCGGTGGAGCGTGCTACCGATCCTGTTCCTCGCGGCGGCGCTGCTGGCGGTCGAACTCGTCGCGCTGCCCGCCGGAACCTGGCAGTCGAGTTTGGTCGGCAGCAATGCGCTCGATTGCCTGATGGCCATTCCGCTCTTCGCGCTCGCTCCCTTGGTGGCGCTGTTGCTGGCGCTGCGCCGGGCCGCGCCGGCTTCTCCGACACTTGCCGGTGCGGCCGCGGGCGGGCTGGCCGCTGCCGTAGCCGCGACGATCTACGCCTTCCACTGCTTCGATGACTCGCCGCTTTTCGTGCTCACCTGGTATCCGCTGGCGGCAATCCCGGTGATCGTCGCCGGCGCCGTCGCTGGCCATCGCCTGCTGCGCTGGTAACGGGCGAACGACGGCACGTCATCTTCCGCCGCGCAGCGTGTCGAAGAGGCGTTGCGCGGGGCGTGGCAAACGCCGCGAGTCGCGCACGTAAAGAGAGAGCTCCCGCATCGCCCAAGGCTCGACGATGCGGACCGTGGTGAGCGGCAGGACACGCCGATGCCGACGGGCCGTCATCTCCGGCACGACGCCTACGCCCACCCCGGCCGCGACCATCGCGCAGACGGTGTCGAGGCTGTTGACCCGGACGCGCAGCCGCAGGGCTCGGCCGAGGCGGGCGGCCTGCATGGCGAGATGCTCGTCGAGCGCGGTGCCGCGCGGCAATCCCACGAAATCGAGGTCGAGCAGTTCGGCAAAGCGGGTCTGTCGCTTGCCCGCCAGACGATGGCCGGTCGGCACGGCCAGCACCAGGCGATCGGTCCGGAAGGGATGGCTCTGCAGTCCCGGGACCGAAGCGGTTTGCGATCCGATGCCGATGTCGGCGTCGCCCGCGGCGATGGCGGCGCCGATCGCCGGACTCTCGCGATCCTCGAGATCGATGTCGATCGTCGGGTTGGCGGCGAGGAAGGTCGCCAGCAGTGCCGGGAGATGCTCCGAGAGAGCCGAGGTGTTGGCGAGGATGCGGACGCTTCCCTTGAGGCCTCGCGAATAGGCGCCGAGATCGCCGCGCATGGTCTCTATCTGCTGCAGCACGATGCGGGCATGATCGAGCAGGCTGCGCCCGGCATCGGTCGGCTCGACGCCCCGCCGCCCGCGCTTCAGCAGGGGAACGCCGAGCAGTTCCTCCATGCCGCGGATGCGCGCACTGGCCGAGGCGAGCGCCAGGTGCACCCGTTCGGCGCCGCGCGTGATGCTGCCGGTTTGCGTCACATGCAGGAAAAGCCGCAGGTCGGTGAAATCGAAGCGCAAGGAAAGACTCCATCAGCCTTCGTTCTGTCCGAAGGCATACTCCGTATTCTCCGCATTGCGAAGGTCCTGGCCGGCGGCAAGGGTGGGCCATGGAGCTGTCGATCCTGACTTTCGTCCTCGCGGTCTTCGTCATGGCCGGTTTCGCCAAGGGGGTCATCGGACTGGGGCTTCCCACCATCTCGATGGGCCTGCTGGCCGTGGTCCTGTCGCCCGTCGAGGCGGCGGCGCTGCTGATCCTGCCGTCCCTGGTCACCAATGTCTGGCAGATGCTGGACGGGCCGCATCTCAGGTCTCTCCTGCGGCGGCTCTGGCCCCTGAACCTCGGGGTCTGCCTCGGCACGTGGGCTGGCGCCGCCTTCCTGTCCGGGTTGGGCGGGCCGTATGGCGCGCTGGCGCTCGGTATTGCGCTGATGGCCTACGCCATCTCCGGGCTGGCGGCTCTGAAGCTCACCGTTCCAGCCTCTGCCGAGAGGTGGATGGGGCCGCTCGCCGGGGCGAGCACAGGTGCGATCACCGCCGCGACCGGTGTCTTCGTCATTCCGGCGGTGCCCTATCTCCAGGCGATCGGTCTCACAAAAGATGAGCTGGTGCAGGCGCTCGGCCTGTCCTTCACGGTCTCGACCCTGGCGTTGGCTGCCACCCTGGCGGGCAGTGCCGGCCTCAGTTTGGAGCGGGCCTGGCCGTCGGTGGCCGGCGTCGCCGTGGCGTTGGTAGGCATGCGACTGGGCCAGGTCGTCCGCGCGCGCCTGTCGCCCGTGACATTCCGGTTGTGGTTCTTCGCTGGCCTTCTGACGCTCGGCGCCTATCTCGCAGCGCGCGGGCTGTTTTGACCCGTCGATGGACGATCGCGGAGGCTGGGTCTAGCTTCCGGAACCGTTTAATTCCTGGAGCGTTTCCATGGTCGTGCATGCCCTCAAGACTTCAAAGGTTGCCAACCTCAGGTCCACCGTATCGCCGGAGGAATGGCAGGCGCGCGTCGACCTCGCAGCATGCTACCGGTTGATCGACCTGTACGGCATGTCCGACCTGATCGCGAACCACATCTCGGTGCGGGTGCCGGGCGAGCACGACGCCTTCCTGATCAACGCCTATGGATTGCTCTACGAAGAGATCACCGCGTCGAGCCTCCTGAAGATCGACCACGAGGGCAACATCCTGGCCAAGCCGGAGTTCAACGGCGGCCTGGAGTACGGCGTCAACCGCGCCGGCTTCGTGATCCACAGCGCCATTCACATGGCCAAGCCCGATGTCGGCTGCGTGATCCACACCCATACCTGGCCGGGCATGGCGGTCTCGACGATGGAGTGCGGCCTTCTGCCCAACACGCAGACCTCGATGCGCTTTGCCAAGATCAGCTACCACGATTTCGATGGCGTGGTGCTCGATCTCGCCGCCCGCGAGGCTCTTGTGAAGAGCCTGGGCGACAACAATGCGATGATCCTGCGCAACCACGGTCTGCTGACCACCGGCGCCACGATCCCCGAGGCGTTCAACGCCATGCACCGGCTGGAGCTGAGCTGCAAGACGCAGATCGCGGCCATGTCGTGCAACACCAAGCTGGTCGACGTCCCGGCCGAGGTGGTCGAGGCGACCTACTTGAACTACCAGCCGAAGACCCGGCGGCCGTTCGGCCTGCTGGACTGGCCGGCGCTCCTGCGGAAGCTCGACCGGATCGATCCGGGCTTCCGCGACTGATTGGATACACCGCACAGTTCCGTACGTGCCTTCGCGGCCGTCGCCAGTGGATACTGGACGGCCCCGGGATATCGTGCCGTCGCGTGGATGCTCACCGGCGGCCTCGTGCTGCTCGGCGTCGCGAATGTCGGCATCGCGCTGTGGCTGAACATCTGGAACAGGGACTTCTTCAACGCGCTCGACAAGCGTGACGTCGTCGAGCTCATGCGGCTGCTCTGGATACTGGCAGCCATCGTCGCCTCCGCGGGCGTGGCGGTGGCGATCCAGCTCCACGTCAAGCGGCGGCTGCAGATCAACTGGCGCTCCTGGCTGTCGCACGTCACGCTGCTGCGCTGGCTGAACGCCGGCCGCCAGTACCAGCTCGGCATGATGGCCGACGAAGTCGACAATCCCGACGGGCGCATCGCCGAGGACATCCGCGTGTCGACCGAGCTCGCTGTCGAGTTCGCGCAGAGCATCCTGCAGTGCGTGCTGCAGCTCGTCACCTTCCTGAGCGTGCTATGGGTGCTGTCGGGCACGATGCCGATCAGGGTGTTCGGACTGGAATTCGACCTGCCGGGCTACATGGTTTGGGCCGCCGTGGCCTACGCGCTGGTCGGCTCGCTGCTCACCTATTTCCTGGGTCGTGGCCTGATCCATGCCGGCAACATCCGCCAGAGCCGCGAGGCCGATTTTCGTTCCGGGCTGACGCGGGCGCGCGAGCATGCCGAGGGCATCGCCCTGATGCGCGGCGAGGAGGACGAGCGCGAACGGCTGCGCGGTTCGCTCTTCGACCTGCGCTCGGCCTGGAACGTCCAGACGCGCGGCCAGGGAAACCTTTCCCTGCTCACCAGCTCGCTGGCCTATCTCGCCCCCATCATACCGCTGATCGTCGCCCTGCCGCGCTACCTCGGCGGCGAGATCGCGCTGGGCGGCCTGATGCAGACAGCGCAGGCCTTCTCCAGCGTGCAGTGGGCGCTGTCCTGGCTGATCGACAATTTTCCGAAGTTCGCCGAGTGGCGCGCCTCGACCGATCGCGTGGTGCACCTGCACGTGGCGCTGACCGACCTCGAGGACAGCAGCGAGGCGCCCGACGAGGCGCGCATCGTGGTTCATCCGGCGGGCGAGTCCGACACGCTGGTCATGCGCGATCTGGGCGTGGCCCG
>CANIEC010000138.1 GCA_947466085.1 Rhodospirillales bacterium | reverse complement strand
TGGATCGCGGCATTGGCGAGGTCGCGCTTGTTGATCGTCTGGCCGCGCATCGCGTGGAGAACGTTGATCAGTCCCACGGAGAAGGACGAACTCGACCCGATTCCGGAGCGGGCCGGAAGATCGCCCTGATGGTGGATCTCGACGCCCCGATCATTGTCGAACTGCATGAACTCGAGCCCCGCGCGAACCGCCGGATGGAGGATCTCGGAGATCGAGTTGACGGTTTCGATGTGGGACCAGACCACCCTGTGACGCGTGGCAAAGAAGGGGGGCAGGTGACGCCCGACGATGTAGCAGTACCTGTTGATGGCCATCGAGAGGACGCTGCCGCCATGTTCCCGGTACCATTCGGGATAGTCGGTCCCGCCGCCGAAGAACGACACTCGGTAGGGCGTTCTCGACATTGCCATCGACATGTTGTCGCTTGCCGGAGGGCGCTTCATTCTTGGGTGCTCTGTTCGGTTCTTCTGGCTATCGAGTCAGGAAGCGGTTGCCCTCGACGGCGACCCGTTGCCGCCAATAGTCGAGCAGATCGCGCATCGTCTGTTCGAAGGGAATTTCCGGCCGCCAGCCCGTGTGCCGCTCGAACTTCGAGGTGTCCGGGACTTGGAGGTCGGCATCGATGGGACGAAGCCGGTCGGGATCGACTTCCACCTTGATCTCCGTACGCTTCGGCGACAGGGCGATGAGATGCTCGAGGATGCCGCCGATGGTGCAGGAATGAGTGCCGCCGATATTGTAGTAGGCGCCTGCGACCGGATCCTTCGTCACGAGAAGATAGTAGGCGCGAACGGCGTCGCGCACGTCGGCCACCGTACGCAGAGATTCCAGGTTGCCGACCTTGACCACCGGCGGAACCAGGCCGTGCTCGATCATCGCGATTTGCTTGGCAAAGGTCGATTCCGCGAACACGTCACCGCGGCGCGGGCCGGTATGCGTGAACATGCGCGTGGTCATGACCTTCATGCCGTAGGCCTCGGCATAGAACCGGCCGACGAGATCGGTTCCGACCTTGGAGATGGCGTAGGGCGAGGCGGGGTGGAAGCTGCATTCCTCGGAGATCGGCAGCTTTTCCTTCGGCACCCGGCCGAATACCTCGGAGGAAGCGCAGACGTGGATCACGGCATCCGGGGCCGTCGTGCGCAGGGCGTCCAAGACCCTCACCGTCCCGAGGATGTTGGTGTCCATCGTGTCGAGCGGAGAGTCGAAACTGGTGCGGGGAAAGCTCTGGGCGGCCAGATGGAACACATAGTCAGGCTTTGCCGATTCGACGGCGCGCTGGATGGACAGTGTGTCACGCAGGTCGCCGTAGACGAGGCGCACACGGGAACCCGAATTGATCGGCCCGACGATGGCGCTGAGATTGTCGAGGGGGCTGCGCCAGCGCAGGAGCCCGATGATCTCCCAGTCGGTGTGCTTCAGGATGTATTCGGCGAGGTGCGAGCCGACCATTCCCGTGATGCCCGTAATCAGGGCGCGCTTGGCCGACATCTTGAAGTGCCTCTCGCTTGGCTTAGAGTCATCCGCCCGGGCGCCCGTGCGGGCCCGGTCGGGGGCCTCAATAGCCGGTCTCGCCGGTGAATGCGACCCCGGGATTGCCCCTTGGGACTAGACCGGTTCCCAGGCGACCACGGAAAAACACTCGTGGAAGCGGCTGCCGAACTTCAGGCGCTGCACCTTCAGGAACCGGATGGTTCCGGCCTTTTCCAGGGCGCGCAGATGGGGCAGGAGGCCGCTGAGGTACTTGCGTTGCTGATGGTACCGGATGGCCAGGGCGTCGTGTGGCAGATCCGGATCGTAGAGTTCCAGCATGGGCTCTACATGCACCACCCGCTGCGGGTGCTTCGCCAGGATGAAATCCAGGAAGGGAAGGAACCTGTCGCCGACCTGTTCGAGAGCGCACATCGTGAGCACGACACTGTTCGGGGCGAACTCGAAGCTACTGTCGGGAGCGAAGAAGTCGAACCGCTGGCCGGAGATCTTCATCCTGTGCTGCTCACCCAGCAGGTCGGCGATTTTGACCGCGGCGGGCGCCCAGTCGAGCGCGGTGATCGAGGTCTGTGGATAGAGTTTCGCATAGGCTGCGACGTTGAAGGCGCTGCCGCTGCCGAACTCGTAGAGATGCGACGCATCCGCAAGGTAAGTTCGGAACAGCCAGTCCCGGAAGATCTCCAGGAACGCCAATTCGAAACGCTCGGTTACACCCTCGATATAGGTTCCCTGCCAGCGCAGGAGGGCGGTGCCTCCCACGAAACGCGGATTGAGCGCCTCCAGCGCGTGTCCCGACCCGACGAAATCGTCCAGATGATCCTGCCAGGCGTCGCGCCAGATCGAGGCGCGATGCTCGCCCACGACCGTGAAGCCGCGAGCGATGTCCTCGGCCACCTTCGCGCGGGTAGCCGCTTGCGCGGTCTCGTCGAGAGCCGTGTAGAGCAGGGGGGTCTTCTCCAGCAGCGCCTTGGTGCGCTCGTCCAGGCTTGCCGCGGGGAGGCCGCACGCAATTTCGAACTCTCTTTGTCCCAGGCGCTGATGCGGCGACATACCCATTTCCTGTCAACTCGTCCGTTCGGGCGCGTTCCTTAGCACGTCCGGCACCCCGGTCGACCGAACTGTGCGACAATCTGCCGACCGGCGGTTACGGTCGGCGCGGCATGCAGGTGACGGAGGGCCGAGGGAAGATGACCATCGCAGTGGCGGGTGCAACGGGGCTGATCGGACGGCATGTCGTCGAAGCGCTCGCCGGTCGGGCGGGAGAGCCCGTGGTCGCGACCTACAGATCGCGCGCCCCCTTTTCCGCCGAGGGCGTTCGGTGGGTCCAGTGCGACTTTACCGACAGGGCCCAGGCTTCCCGGGCTTTCGCCGGCTGCGACACTGTCATCCTCTGTGCAGGTCGAGTGTCCACCAGCGCCGTGTTGCGGGACGAGCCGGTGGAGTCGGTGCTCGACAACCTCCGCATCGTCACGAACGCCATGGAAGCCGCCGCCAGGGGCGACACGAGGCGCGTCGTCCTCGTCAGCTCCTGCACCGGCTATCCGCCCTCCCCGGAACTGCTGGACGAGGAGCAGTACGAGGCTGGTAACCCGCCCGGACATTGGTTCGGGGTGGGGTGGATGCACCGCTACCTGGAAAAGCAGCTCGAATGGTACGTTCGGACGCCGGGATGGCTCGACTCCGCCGTCGCCCTGAGACCGACCCTCGTCTACGGGCCGCATGACGACTTCGATCTCCGGACCGGTCATTTCCTGCCGTCGCTCGTGCGGCGCGTCGTCGAACGTGTCCGGCCGATCCAGCTGGCAGGCGACGGCACCCAGACGCGAAACCTGATCCACGCCCGCGATCTTGCCAGTGCCGTCAAGCTGGTCCTCCAGCCCGGTGAAAAGGGCTTCCGGGCCTTCAACGTGGCCACACCTGACGAGGTGTCCGTCCGGTCGATCCTGCAGGCGCTGCTCGACGCTGACGGGTTCGACGATGCGGTGGTCGAACTGGAGGGCCAGAACCTGGGCCCGGCGATGCTGCGTGTTTCGGGGCGCCGCTTCATGGAAATGACGGGCTGGCGGCCAGCAACCTCGGTTCAGGACGGCCTGACCGGTCTGCTCGCCTGGTATCGGGCCAACCGGCATATTGAATAGTTGCAGTTGTCTCGCTAGGAGAGGCGTCAGTGACGGCCGGAATGGCCGACTTTCAGGCTTGGGGAATTTAGTTTGATGGACAGCGACGAGCGCTATCGCCGACTTTTCCGGACAGCGCTGACGATCCGGCTGGTCGAAGAGCGCATCATCGAGCTCTACCCTTCGGACAGGATTCAGAGCCCGGTCCATTTGTCGATCGGCCAGGAAGCCGTCGCGGTCGGGGTCTGCGATGCCTTGAACCCGGACGATCTCGTCTTCGCGACCTATCGCTCGCACGGCTTTTACATCGCCAAGGGCGGCTCGCTCGACAAGATGTTCGCCGAGCTCTACGGCCGTATCGGGGGTGTCTCCAAGGGCAAGGCCGGCTCGATGCATCTGTCGGCCCCGGAAGTCGTGCTGATGGGCTCGTCCGCGGTCGTCGCCAGTTCGATTCCCCATGCAGTCGGCGCCGCGCTGTCATTCAAGCGCCGGGGCAGCTCGCGGGTAGCCGTGGCGGTGTTCGGTGACGGCGCGACCGAAGAGGGCGTCTATCACGAGAGCCTGAACTTCGCGGCGCTCATGAAGGTGCCGGTGCTCTTCCTTTGCGAAGATAACGGGCTCGCCGTGCACAGTTTCAAGAATGCCCGGCAATCCTACAATCTGCTCGAACACGCCGCGACCTTCGGGATCGAATCGCGGCGAGTGGACGAGGGCTGGGACATGCTGGCTATCCGGCAGGCTACGCTGGACGCGCTGTCCGTCGTCCGGGCCGGCCGGCCGTTCGTGCTCGAGATCGCGACCGGGCGCTACAAGGAGCATGTCGGCGTCGGCGACGATTTCCATTTTGGATACAGGAGCGCCGCTGAGATCGATACGTGGAAGGCGCGGGATCCGCTGCTGCTCGACGGGAAGCTCGTTGCCGAGCTCAAGCCGGAAATCGATCGGGAGATCGCGGCCGCCGCCGACTTCGCCGAGAACAGCCCTTTCCCGGGCCGCGACGAACTGCTGACCGACATCATCTAGACAGGGCTTGAAGCATGAACGTCTCTTCGAAAGAGCGTCCGTCGACACAGACGCGCGTCCTGTCCTATGCCGGTGCCCTGCTGGAGACCATGGATGCGGCGCTGGCCGACCATCCGAACACCTTCATCATGGGCCAGGGCGTCGACGATTTTAAGGGCATCTTCGGCTCGACCACGGGTCTCGCGCAGAAGTACGGCGCCGACCGCGTGTTCGACGTGCCGCTGATGGAAGAAGGGATGACGGGCGTGGCGATCGGTGCGGCGCTGGTCGGCGACTATCCGATCACGACGCATATCCGCGCCGACTTCTCGTTCCTGGCGATGAACCAGATCGTCAACCTGGCCTCGAAGTATAGCTACATGTTCGGCGGCATCATGTCGTGCCCGATGCTGATCCGCCTGGTCGTCGGCCGCAGCTGGGGGCAGGGGGCACAGCATTCGCAGAGCCCGCAGGCAACGTTCGCCCACTATCCCGGCCTGACGGTCGTCATGCCGTCGACCAGCCAGGCGATCCTCGACATGTATCCGCAGATCATCGCCCGGCATCCTGGCCCGGTCGTGAGCATCGAGCACCGGCTGCTCTATAACCTCGACTTCTCGGCTTCCGCCGAGACTCCGTCGAAGCCGATTCCGCTGACCAGCTACGTCGCCCGCGAAGGTCGCGACGTTACGGTCGTGGCGACGTCGGTGATGGTGCTCGAGGCGCTGCGCGCGGCCCAATACGTGGCCGAGAAGGCTGGTATCGAGGTCGAAGTCATCGATCTCAATTCCATTAGCCATCCGGACTGGGAACTCGTCATCGGCAGCATCCGCAAGACGGGCAGGCTGGTCATTGCCGACACGTCCTGGCTCGAATACGGCGTGGCTGGAGAGGTCTGCCGGCAGGTCATGCTGCGCGACCCTTCGATGCTGCGGCAGGCGCCGGCGATGCTCGGCATGGCCGCAGCGCCCTGTCCGACGGCGAAGAGCCTCGAAGACATCTACTACCCGAGCCAGCACGAGACCGTCGAAGCGATCCTGGCCCAGGTTCGCGGCAGCGGCCACGGCATCGACCTTCCGGTCGAGCGATCGATGACCGAAGGCTACAAGCGCTTCAGGGGACCGTTCTAGTCACGCGCCGGGCTGGCCGGGTCGTTCCGGTACCAGGCCAGGGTTCGCCGCAGGCCCTCAGCCAGGGATAGCTTGGCCTCGAAGCCGAGCATCGAGCGGGCGAGACCATTGTCCATCAGCCGCACCGGAACGGTGCTGGGCTTCGACGCGTCGAACGTCACCCGGGCGTCGTGGAAGGCATCGACCTCCAGCAGCGTTTCGAGGACCTGCCGGACGGCGTAGCCCTGTCCGGCGCAGATGTTGACCGCGAGGAAGGGCAGGTCCGTCGAGGCGGCGGCCAGGGTGCCCTCGACGAAGTCGTCGACGTAGATCAGGTCCCTGATATCCTCTCCTGTACCCCACACCTGGAGAGGAGTCTGCCGCTCGGCAACCCGTCGCACCAGGGCGGCCGTCACATGGCTCACCGCAAAGTCGAACTTGTCGTAAGGCCCGTAGACGTTCGAGGGGCGGATGACCACGGTGGGCATCGGGTTCGCAATTTTCTCGGCATAGGTCCGGCAGAGGATTTCGGCATACCGCTTCATCCAGCCTGCCGGGAAATAGACCTCCTCCGGATCGCCGTCGAACATTTCCGCCTCGGCGACGGGCCGGGCGCCCGTGCCCGGATAGGCCGCGCCGCTCGAGATGAAGCAGACCTTGTTGACCTGTGCCTGATAGGCCGCCTCGAGAAGAAGACTGTTGATCAGCACGTTCGGCGTCACATGCACGAGCGGGGTGGTCCGGATGACGCCCGCACCGGAGGTCTGCGCCGAGCAGATGAAGACGACGTCCATCCCCTCGACGACACGGGCACAATCCTCGGGGCGTCGCAGGTCCGCCTCGACGACCTCGGCGTCCGGAAACGCAACCTGCAGGGGCTTTCGATGAACCGTCAGGCGCAGCTTGGCGCCGAGGGTGCCAAGCTTCAGGGCCAGATTGGTTCCCAGGAAGCCGGCGCCGCCAGTGATCAGAACCTTTTTGCCCGCAAACTGCATTTCACCCTCGAGACACCGAAAAATCCCTGCTGGAGCAGGGGATTATGCCCTTCAATCCTATTGCAATGCGAAGTGCGCCGCTCTACCTCTCTGGGCGACTTCAACCGACATATCATCCACCACTTTGGCTGGTTTCCGCCAAGGGAACGAGGACAACGGGGCGCAGCGAATGTCGACGCCACATGCCGAAGAAGCCACTGTGCAAGCGACGCCGCCGACGAAGCCGTTGGTTGTCGGGCTGGTCCAGATCAACAATTCCTTCTCCGGCCAGAATTATCTGCCCTATTCGGTCGCCTTGCTGCAGACCTACGTGAAGAAATTCGCAGCACGGCCCGAGCTGTATCGGTTCCTGCCGTCGCTCTACAAGCGCGTGCGCATCGCCGATGCGGTCGAGGCCCTGAAGGATGCCGATATCGTCGGCTTCAGCACCTATGTGTGGAATGGCCGGATTTCGCTCGAGATCGCCCGTCGCCTGAAGGCATTGAAGCCGGGCATCGTCATCATCTTCGGTGGGCCGCACGTACCCGACCAGCCCGAGTCGTTCATGCGGGCCAACCGCCAGATCGATCTCGCGGTCCACAACGAGGGTGAGCGGACTTTCCTCAAGCTCCTGGAAACGTTCCACGATCGGTCGACGTGGGACACCGTCCCGGGCGTCAGCATGGTCAGGGCCGACGGCAGCTTCGTCCGCACCAAGAATCTCGATCGCGTTCGCGATCTCGACGAAATTCCGTCGCCGTTCCTCGAAGGCGCCTTCGACGAGATCATGGCCGCGAACCAGACGGAAAGCTGGATCGGTCTGTGGGAAACCAACCGCGGCTGTCCCTTCCGGTGCACGTTCTGCGACTGGGGCTCGGCCACTGCCGGCAAGGTCACCAAGTTCGGGGAAGAGCGGCTCTATCGCGAGGTCGACTGGTTCGCCCAGAAGAAGATCGAATACATCTTCTGCTGCGATGCCAACTTCGGCATCCAGAAGCGTGACGTCGACATCGCCAATTACGTCGCCGACGTGAAGAAGACGACCGGGTATCCGGTGGCCTTGTCCGTCCAGAACACCAAGAACGCGACGGAACGAGCCTACGAAACGCAGAAGATCCTGTCCGACGCCGGCCTCAACAAGGGCGTCGCCCTGTCGATGCAGAGCGTCGACATGCCCACGCTCGAGGCGATCAAGCGCGACAATATCTCGCTCGGCACCTACATGGAACTGCAGCGCCGTTTCACGCGCGATAAGGTCGAAACCTACTCCGACCTGATCCTGGGCCTGCCGGGAGAGACCTACGAGTCCTTTGTGCGCGGCGTCGACCAGCTGATGGAGAACGGCCAGCACAACCGCATCCAGTTCAACAATCTGTCGATCCTGCCGAACGCCGAGATGGGCGATCCCGCGTATCAGGCGAAGTACGGCATGGTTACCGTGGAATCGAAGATCATCAACATCCACGGCGAGCGCATCGAGCTCGATGACGATGTGCCGGAGGTCCAGGATCTCGTCATCGCGACGGCGGCCACGCCGCTCGACGACTGGCGTCGCACGCGCATCTTCTGCTGGATGACGGCGCTGCTCCACTTCGACAAGCTGTTCCAGATCCCGCTGATCCTCGCGCACGGCATCTCCGGTATTTCTTACCGCGACATGATCGAGGCCTTCATGGCGGCCGACGCCAAACGGTTCGCGACGATCGCGGGGATCAATGCATTCTTCGAGAGTGAGGCCCAGTCCATCCAGCAGGGTGGTTCCGAGTACGTCTTCTCGAAGGAGTATCTCAATATCTTCTGGCCGGCCGACGAATATATCTTCGTCAAGCTGACGGCGGAGGGGAGATTCGACGCCTTCTACAAGGAAGCAGGCGAACTGCTGTCGGAGACCGTGCGCGCGCGGAGCGACGGCCTTCCGATCGAGATCGTCGAAGAGGCGGTCAGGCTCAACCACGCGCTGGTGCATCAGCCCTTCGCCAAGGGTGACATCAAGGTGAAGCTCGACTACGACCTTCTGGACTACTGGAACAAGGTGCGCGGCGGCGAACCCGCTCTGCTGCGCAAGGTCCCGATCGTCGTGGAAGTGGACCGGACCAGCCGGCCCTACGACGATTTCCAGAAATGGTGCCGCGAGATCGTCTGGTGGGGCAACAAGAAGGGCGCTTATCTCTATTCGCCCCGCGCTGTCGAGATCACACCCGAGCTGGCCGGGCACTACTGACCCTGCGGCCGACGCGATGAAGTATCGTAAGCTGGGCGAGACCGGCATTCTGGTCTCGGAGGTCGGTTTCGGCGCCTGGGGCATCGGCGGAAGAACGGCCGGCGCCACGTCCTACGGCGATACGGATGACGCACAGTCCCTGAGGGCTCTGCACCGGGCGCTCGATCTCGGTATCACGCTTTTCGACACGTCCAGCGCCTACGGATCGGGCCACAGCGAGGTCCTGATCGGGCGGGCGGTGGCCGGCAGGCGGGACAAGGCTGTGATTGCCACCAAGGCCGGCTACGACGATTGGACCAGGCCGCCGGATTTCTCGGCTGCTGCCATCAGGCGCTCGGCGGAACTCAGCCTGAAGCGCCTCGAGACCGACTATCTCGACGTTCTGCAGCTGCACAATCCTCCTTCGGACGTTCTGGCCGCCGGCGAGACGAAGGAGGTGCTCGCAGCGTTGCTCACCGAGGGGAAAATCCGGTCCTGGGGCATCTCCGCGAAGAATCCTGGCGGCGCGGTTGAGGCGTTGCGTGTGGCGGGAGCCCCGATCGTCCAGGCCAATTTCAACATGATGGACGTTCGCGTCGTCACGGAGGGGTTGCTTCAGGAAGTCTGCCGACGCGGCGCGGCGTTCATCGCCCGGACTCCGCTTTGCTTCGGCTTCCTCACGGGGACGATCGACCGGACCACCGTCTTTGCCGACGGAGACCACCGTGCGGCGTGGTCGCGTGCCCAGCTCGACAACTGGATCGATGGAGCACGTGATCTGATATCGGCCGTCTCGGCGAACCCGGGACGGGACGCCGTTCTGAGCGCCCTACGCTTCTGCCTCTCGTTCGATGGCGTCTCGAGCGTCATTCCCGGCGTCTTGCATCCCGCCGAGGCGGAGACGAATGCCGAGGCGAGCGAGCAAGGACCCTTGCTGCCCGAGGCCGTGGAAAAAGTGCTGGCGATCAATGCGAAGAGGAATTTCTTCGTCTCGCCGGTACGCGCATCCTGACGAAGTCGAGCAGGTTGCCGCCGGGGAACTGATGGCCGGAGATGCCGGCCGCTGCCGCCGCCTGCATGTCGATGTCGCGGTCGCCGATCATGAAAGACCCTTCCATGTCGACTTTCCATTCCTTCTGAAGCTTGAGGATCATCCCAGGTCCCGGCTTGCGCAGGTCGGAAATCCGTCGATATCGCTCGACCACGCCCTCGGGGTGATAGGGGCAGTACTCGAAGCAATCCACATGCGCGCCGGCGCTCTGCAGCTCTCCTTGCATCCAGCGATGAAGCGATCTTACTTCGTCCTCGCCATAGTAGCCGCGCGCGATTCCGGCCTGGTTCGTGACGGCGAACACAAAGTAGCCGGCATCGTTCAGCCAGCGGATCGCCTTCTTCGCCCCGTCGATCCAGCGAATCTGCTCGGGGCGATGCACGTAGTTGTCGTCGTGATTGAGCACGCCGTCCCGGTCGAGGAAGGCAGCCGGCCTGCGCGTGAAGGCCGGCATGACCTGCTGCGAGCGGGCAAAATCATCGGGAACCCCGATGTCGATGAACGTGCCTTCCGCAGCGAGCCCGAGGAGTTCGCCCTCCGAGGCGAGCGGAGGGAGAATGTCGTTCTCGAGCGAACTGGGGACGCTGCGGATCCTCTCAAGGATTCGACGCCGGACGAGATAGATGCCGGCGTTGATGGGTAGTTCGCTTTCCGCCTTGGGCAGGAAACGCGATATGCGGTTCCCGCGGGTTTCGACGCGGCCGTACCGCCCCCCCGCGACACCACTGGCCAGGGCAAGGTGCATCGTCCAGTCGTCCCGGTCGAGTGCTGGCGCGAGGGCCAGCCAGTTGAAGCCGAAGAAGGAATCGCCATTGGTCAGGAAAAAGACCGGATCGAGGGCGTCGGCGGCATTGGCGAGAGCGCCTGCCGTGCCCAGGGGCTCCGTTTCTACGACCACCTCGATCGACAGACCGCCGACGACCTTGCCCGCATAGTGTCGCACCACTTCGCCGGCATTGTGCCCGGCCAGCAGCAGCAATCGCTCGAGGCCGAAGCGATTTGCCTCGTCTATCAGATAGTCGAGAAAGGGACGGCCCCCGACCTTCAGAAGGGGCTTGGGCGTGTTCTGAGTGAGGGGACCGAGGCGCGTCCCGAGCCCGCCGACCAGGCAGACGACCTGCCGGACGGTCATGGCGTGTCCCAGGCGGCGCGAGCCACGGTCCGTTCCGTCAGTGTCTCGCGGGCCAGCCCCCAGTCGGGGTCATTCGTCACGAGGGACGTGTCGTTCTTCGCATATCGAGCGGCCTTGGCGACGAAGTGGCGCTCGATCGACGGCGCGAGGATCTCTTCCAGACCGCGGACCCGGCGTCGCGGGTAGTCGAGCCATATTCGCAGGTTCATTGCCAGTTCCCGCCGATCGCGCAAGATCAGATAGTGGTCAAGCCTGAGCTGCCAGTCCTTCCAGATCGTGGCAACGCGCTGCGCATGGGTGTTTCCATGCACGACCTTGTAGATGCACTCGTCCTGCCAGTGGACTTCGGATGCGCCGTGCGCGGCCGCGGCATGGAGCGCGATCGAATCGGAATCCAGGCAGAGGACGGTCGGGTCCTTCTGGTAGCCTCGGATCTCGTGCCACCTCGGCGTGGACATGAGGATGAAGTCGCCGCAGGCATTGGTGTGGAGATCCCGCATCTTCCAGTCGATGCTGTGCGTGAGCCGCTCGTTCCTGAGGACGACATGGCGCGCCAGCGCCGCCAGGAGATCATCATCCGGAAGGTCGAGCCATGACTCGTCCTGCATGCGTGCGTCGAGCCTGTCACAGCGATAGACACGCCGGTCGTCGAGATCGAGTTGGCCGATCGTCGCAACAAGCTTCTCTGAATAGAACGTATCCAGCGCCTTGGGCGTCACAAACCGCCCCCTGGCCCGCCGCAGGCCGACATTGGCTGCGTGGTTTACGTGCATCCCGCGCTTTTCCCAGCCGCGCGGGCCACGATGGAATTGCGGAGGTACGACGATGAACCGGACGCTCGCGTGGGATGTGCTGCCGAGGAAGCCATTTAGCTGGTCCGCCAGGAGGGGATTCCCGGGCGGGGGATTCCA
>CANIEC010000137.1 GCA_947466085.1 Rhodospirillales bacterium | reverse complement strand
TCGAACACGTATTTCAGCTTGGCGTGGTCCTGGCTCATCACCGAATAGGCCGGCGAGACAGGCGCGACCGGCGCTCGCGCCTGCATGGCGGCCATGGTGAGCAGCGCGAACTCGATGGAGTTCGAGGACAGGATCATCACCGGCTTGTCGGGACCGAAGCCGCGATCGAGCAGCGCCTGCGTCACCGAATCGACCTGCTTCTTGGCCTCTCCATAGGTGACCTTCAGCCAGTCGCGCTCGGGCCCGCGGCGCTGCGCCAGCCACAGGCGATCCGGCACCTCGCCCGCCCATTTGGCGAGCAGCGCCGGCACGTGGCGGGCATAGGGTTGCAGGGCGTGATTCGACTGCAGCACTACCGTCCCGTCGGGACGGCGCTCGACCTTGATGTCGCGACTGAGGAATTCGATGGGCTTGAACGGAACCTGCATTACACTGTCCAACAACGTTCTCCCCGGCGCCTGTTCTGTCGACGCGATTTAGGGACGGGAACCATCGCAGGGCAAGGGAGCGTTTTCAGCGTGTCGCTCAGCAGTTCGTCCGTGACGGCACCGCCAGCAGGCCGCTGGCTGCAGTTGTGCGCCGGCCTGCTCTGCATGGTCGCGGTCGCCAACCTGCAATATGGCTGGACGCTGTTCGTCCATCCGCTGCACGACAAGCACGGCTGGAGCCTCTCCAGCATCCAGACCGCCTTCGCGATCTTCATCATCGCCGAGACCTGGCTGGTGCCGTTCGAAGGCTGGGTCGTCGACCGGTTCGGCCCGAAATACGTCGTGGTCGCGGGCGGCGTGCTGGTGGGCGCGGCCTGGTCCCTCAACTCCGTGGCCGATTCGCTGTTCCTGCTCTATCTCGGCGCGGCGCTGGGCGGCATCGGTGCCGGGGCGGTCTACGGGACCTGCGTCGGCAATGCCGTCCGGTGGTTTCCCGACCGCCGCGGCCTGGCGGTCGGCGTCACCGTCGCGGGGTTCGGTGCGGGCTCGGCGCTCAGCATCATCCCGATCCAGGACATGATTGCCACGCGCGGCTACGAGGCGGCCTTCCTGTGGTTCGGCCTCGTCCAGGGCGCGATCGTCGTCGTCACGGCCTGGGTGCTGCGGGCGCCGCCCCAGGGCGCGTCGGTCGCGCCGGCCCCGCGTCTTCTCCAGACCCCACGCGACTTCGCTCCGACGGAGATGCTGAAGTCCCGGATCTTCTGGCTGCTCTACTTCATGTTCATCCTGGTCTACTCGGGCGGTCTCATGGCGACGGCGCAGATCGCCCCCATTGCGCGCGATTTCAAGGTGGCCGACGTGCCGGTCAGCCTGCTCGGGCTGACGCTGCCCGCGCTTACCTTCGCCATCACCCTCGACCGCGTCATGAACGGCGTGACCCGCCCGCTGTGCGGCTGGGTGTCCGACCATATCGGCCGCGAGAACACCCTGTTCATTGCCTTCCTCCTGGAGGGCGTGGGCATCTGGGCGCTCTGGGTCTATGGCCAGGACCCGCTGCTGTTCGTGATCCTGGGCGGCATCGCCTTCTTCGCCTGGGGCGAGACCGCGAGCCTGTTTCCGACCATCTGCACCGACGTGTTCGGCACGAAACACGCCACCACCAACGCCGCCCTGCTCTATACCGCCAAGGGAATGGCCTCGCTGCTGATCCCGCTGGCAAGCTTCTGGGTCGTCGAGACCGGAAGCTGGCATGACGTCTTCCTGGCGGCCGCCCTCTTCAACCTGCTCGCCGCCTTCCTCGCCCTGGCCGTCCTCAAGCCGTTGCGGCTGTCGGCGGGGGCCCGTGCCGGGGGAGCCTGACGCCACCGCCTAGACCGCAAGTCGAAACCGGCGTGCGACCTGAATGCCCGTTCACATCGTGGCGGTTTTCGGCCAGAGTCCGCCGCAGCATAAAGGGAGAGAGCGATGGATTTCGAATACTCGGATCGCAGCAAGGCGCTGCTCGAGAAACTCAACAAATTCATGGACGAGGTCATCTATCCGGCCGAGCCCATCTACGAAGAGCAGATGGAGAAGGCCAAGGATCGCTGGCAGCTTCCGCCGATCATCGAGGAGTGCAAGGCCGAGGCCAAGAAGCGCGGCCTGTGGAACATGTTCCTGCCGGCCGACCGCGAGACCGGCGACACGCACGGCACGATGGGCCTCAGCAACCTCGAATACGCCCCGATCTGCGAAGTCCTGGGACGGTCGTCGATCGCCTCCGAGGCGGTCAACTGCTCGGCGCCGGACACCGGCAACATGGAAGTGTTCGCCCGCTACGGCACGGCAGAGCACAAGGAGAAGTGGCTGAAGCCGCTGCTCAACGGCGAGATCCGCTCCTGCTTCGCCATGACCGAGCCGGCGGTCGCCTCGTCCGACGCGCGCAACGTCGAGTGCCGCATCGAGTCCGACGGCAACGACTATGTCATCAACGGCCGCAAGTGGTGGTCGTCGGGCATGGGCGACCCGCGCTGCAAGGTCATCATCCTGATGGGCAAGAGCGATCCCAACGCGCCGGCCTACCGCCAGCAGTCGATGATCGTGGTGCCGCGCGACACCGCGGGCATCAAGATCGTGAAGATGCTGCACGTGTTCGGCTATGACGACGCCCCGCACGGCCATGCCGAAGTGGTCTACGACAACGTGCGCGTGCCGAAGTCGGCCATCCTGCTGGGCGAGGGCCGCGGCTTCGAGATCGCCCAGGGCCGCCTCGGACCGGGCCGCATCCATCACTGCATGCGCGCCATCGGCGTCGCCGAGCGGGCGCTCGAGATGGCGATCAAGCGCGCCAAGAGCCGCGTCGCCTTCGGCCAGCGCATCTCGGAGATGGGCGTCACCAAGGCCCATGTCGCCGACATGCGCATGGAGATCGACATGGCCCGCCTGCTGGTCCTCAAGGCCGCCTGGGCGATGGACAAGTTCGGCAACAAGGAAGCCCGCCAGCAGATCGCGATGATCAAGGTGGCGGTGCCGAACATCACCTCGAAGGTCGTCGACCGCTGCCTGCAGCTGCACGGCGCCGGCGGCGTCAGCCAGGTGTTCAAGCTGGCCAGCATGTACGCCCACCAGCGCACGCTGCGCCTGGCCGACGGCCCCGACGAGGTCCATCGCGACCAGGTTGGCCGTCTCGAGATCGCCAAGTACAACTGATCCGGCACGCTGCAACGGGAACGGGCCGCCCTTGGGCGGCCTTTTCTTTTGGGACGTCGAGATATGCAGAAATCGAGAGCAACGCAAACGTGCACCATTCGTGACAATTGCGCTATGGTCTAGCCATGCGGGCCGGCAGGGGAGGCCCGACACATGCAGACCATCACCGTGAGTATCGAATGAGCGACCTTGAAACGAGGCTCGCGCGGCTGCGCGCGCTGAATGCCGATATTCACCAGGCGGATCCGCTGCTCGCCGAGGAAAGCCGCGATACCACACCGGCCGGCGGTCTCGAATCCATGATGGGCACGATCTCCGCCGAGCAGGAGATCGGCCTCGAGAGCATCATTTTGCGACGCACTCGCCCGGTTCTCGCGATCCAGCAAAACGCTACCAACCTGGTCTTCGCGGACGCCGCGGACAGCGAGATATGGAAGGGGCGACTGACGAAAGCCACCTCCCTGCTCGATCGGGCCATTCGCGCCATCGGCCGCATCGACCTCAAGGGCGCGGGGCTCGACTGGGTCGGCACAGGATGGCTGATCGCCGAGGACATCGTTGTCACGAACCGCCACGTCGCGGTGGAATTCGCGGCGCGCCAAGGCGAGGGCTTCAGTTTCAAGATGGGCACGGCCGGTCCGATCGTCGCCGGCATCGACTTCCTGCAGGAGATCGACAATTCCGCGACACTGGTCTTCGACCTGATCGCACCGCTCCACATCGAGGAACACCCGGGCCCGGATGTCGCCTTCTTCCGCGTGCGGCCGGCCAACGGCAAGGCGGCAATCGCCAAGCACATTGTGCTCGCCGACAAACCGCTGCCGACGCAGAACGCCGCAACAATCGGCTATCCCGCCTACGACAGCCGCATTCCCGAGCCGGACCTCATGGAGAAACTCTTCGGCCGGACCTACAACAAGAAGCGCCTCGCGCCCGGTGCCGTGACCAAGGTCGACGAGGTCCATCTCCTGCACAATTGCACCACGCTCGGCGGCAATTCGGGCTCCGCCATCATCGATCTCGACAGTGGTCATGCCCTCGGCCTGCACTTCAGCGGCAGCTTTCTCACGACCAACTACGCCGTGCGCTCCGACGTCGTGAAGCAGTTGCTTGAGGATGTCCGGGCGGGACGCCGTCGGCCCGTACCGGTCGAGGCCGCCGCGGGGCGGCCGGTCGGCGCCACGGTCGGCGGAACGCCGCTGCCCGTCATGTGGCCAGATCGGCGCAGCGCGAGCTTCACCATTCCCGTCACCGTCACCGTGTCGCTGGGCGACATGCCGGTCGCTACGCCCACGCCGCGCCGTCCACCGCCGGCGGCCGGATCTGGAGCCAGCGGCGTCGCCGGCGATGAAGCCGTCGTCGCCGACTATCGCAATCGCAAGGGATATGTCCCGTCGTTCCTCGGGAAGAACAAGTTCACGGTTAAGCTGCCGTCGATCGTGAGCCGCGCCGACGACGTTCTACAGTTCAAGGTAAATGGCAAGGCCGAGACTGAGCTTCGTTACGAGCACTATTCCGTCGTCATGAGCCGAAGCCGTCGCATGTGCTTCTTTAGCGCTGTCAACATCGATGGCGCCCAGTCCAAGAAAGCCAAGCGCGTGGCGTGGAAATGGGATCCGAGGATTCCGAAAGAGCAGCAGATCATGAACGAGTGCTACGGCAGCCCGCCGAAATTCAGCCGCGGACACATGACACGACGCGAGGATCCCGGGTGGGGAAGCGCGGCGACCTCCAAGCGCGGCAACGAGGACTCGATGCACGTCACCAACACCACGCCCCAGATGCAGGCCTTCAACGCCCCGATCTGGCTCGCGCTCGAGGACTACGCGCTCGACCATACCAAGGAAGACGGCATGAAGGTGTCGGTCTTCACTGGCCCGTACTTTCGCGACAACGATCCGGAGATGTATGGTGTGCTGATCCCGCGCGCCTTCTGGAAGGTAATCGCGTTTGTGCACGACGACACCAACAAGCTCTGCGCAACGGGCTACGAGATGAACCAGGAGAAGAATTTTCTGCCTGCCGAGGAGTACGTGTTCGGCGGCTTCACCTCGCCACAGCTCAGTATTGCGACCCAGGTCCCAATCCGCTCCATCGAGGCGCGCAGCGGCATCACCTTCGGTGGGCTCGCCAACGTCGACCCGCTTGCCGGCACGCACGAGAGTCTGGGTGGTGTCGAAACGCCGCCGCCGCTGGCTAGCCTAGACCAGATCCGGTTCGTGTGATGAGCGGCAACGGGATCCAGCCCGCCATGACGGCGCCGTCTCCCGCCCAGATGGATGATTTGGCCAAGCTCCTGTCGAAAGCCATGGGCGATCTGCCAGCGCTGGAGAGGATGGTCTATCTGGCGACCGGCGACGATGTCTTCGAGGCCTACCTTGGCCCGAACAACAACGATCCGCTGCGGACGATGGTCCAGAAGCTCTTGAAAAAATTCGACAACGACGGCGTTGCCGAGCGATTCCTGACAGTCGTCTATCGAGAGAAGCCGTTCCGGAAAGACGTCCGGGACGCAATCGTCGGGCTCTATCCCGGCGTCGTCGGTCAGGCCCAGCAGGCGCCCCTCGATTTCCGCCTGCAGGTCGGTGGCGTGGACCAGGGGATCGAGCTGGGCGCCGCTCCCGGGTTGCAGAAGAACATCAGGCCCGGACTCAAGTCACCCGACGTGAGCGTGTGGATGGACAAGCTCGAGACCGTGCGCCGGCAGGTCTGCCGGATCGAGATTCCGGGGCAGGCTCTAGGTACCGGCTTTCTAGTCGGCCCCGCCGCCGTGTTGACCAACTGGCATGTCGTCGAGGATGCCCGCAAGGCCGGCGCGGAGGCCCAGATGAGCTGCCGCTTCGACTACCGGCGCCTGTCGAACGGCACTATCGAGTCGGGCCTCGTCGTTCCTGTTATGGCGATCGAGGACGAACGCCAATGCAGCCCCGCCGAGTTGACCGCAAAGCCCGACGATCCGGCGCCGAAGCCAGACGAGCTCGACTATGCGCTGCTGCGTCTACCGCCCCTTCCCAATCCCGCGCGCGGCGCGATCGCCATGACCGGCGCCCCGGTCCAGAAGGACGAAGCCCTGATCATCGTCCAGCATCCGCGCGGGGATCCTGTGCGCTTTGCGATCGATACCAGCGCAGTGGAAGCCTACAAGCACGCCGGACTGAGGCTGCGCTATCGGACGAACACGGAAGCCGGTTCTTCCGGTTCGCCCTGTTTCAACATGGATTTCGACCTCGTGGCGCTCCACCACTTGGGCGATCCGGGACGGCCGCCGCCGACCTTCAACCAGGGCATCCCCATCGCGCACGTCCGCTCGAGCATCGTTGCCCGCGGTCACGCGGCCCTGCTCACGCCCTAAGATATGCCATGCCGCCGCTGTCGCCCCAGCAGATCGACAACCTCGGAAAGGAGATGGCCCGGGTCTTCGTGCTGGACGATTTCGACATCGTCTTCGAGCGCTACCCCGGCCGGCTTGAAGCCTACGACGTCTTGCCCGCCGACCGCAGCACACGGCCCATGCCCTTCCTGACGGCCACGTGCCTCAAGGCGATCGACAATGAGGGCACGCTCATCGCATTCCTCTCGCGCGTCGTCGAGCACAAATGGCTGAAGGAAGATTTCAGGGCGGTGGTCTTCGGTCATGTCCGCACCCTGGCACGTCCTGCATCCGCATCCGATACGGCCCCGGACGTCGCGGCGATCATCGCGGCGCTGCAGGCTCTGGAGTCGATCACTGCCGCCGATCCGACAGGTGGCCGGTGCGGATGCATGACGATGTGCAAGTTCATGCGCAACCATCGCCTCAGCATCGAAACCGTTGTGCAGTCGCTTGAGCAGTTCGAAGCGCTGAAGATACTGCACGACAGCCTCCACGTTCTCCAGGTCAAGGGCGCCGAGTGGATCGACCAGGACGACGCCGACCCGGAGCCCGACCTTCCCTTGCCCATCCTGCAGTCGATCGTCGGGACCGTTCGCGCTGCCGCGACGACCGTCAGGTCGCGCGTTCCAGCGGCGGCCGACGCAATCTGCGAGCGATGCATCGACACCGCCACCGACGCCGAGCAGCGCCTCGCGTCCAGCGACCGGAATCAACACGATTTTGCACTGGCGCAGCTTCGCGGGCTTGTCGTCGCGGAGCCGGCGCAGCTCGACGATTGCATGTTCTCGCTTTCCCGCGATCTCCCTCTCAAGCAGCTGCGCGGGTTGCTCGAATCGCCGGGCGCGCTTGCGGCACCGACCGGCGGAGAGGTCGCGAAGGCCACGGAAGCCCTCGATCGCCTGAGCGAGACGATGCGGGCGCACATCCTGGAGCACGCCCTGTGGCAGGCGACCGACAGGCGCATCCGTGCCGTCGCGCGGCTCCTCGCCCAGCCAAGCCCCGGCTTCCTGCGCGATCTCTTCTCAGAGTGGAGCGCGATCAGGCAGAACCTGCGCACGCTGGTCGATGTTCCGGCCAGCGGCGCGCCATCGATCGACGCGGCGCTAAATGGGGCGATCGTGCTCTACGAGAAGGCCTTGCCGACGCCCGGCGTGGAGCGTCTCGGGCCACCGCCGGACCAGCGCTTCGCGGAGATGGTGGCAGCCTTCAATGAGTTCCGCCCCAAATCGCGGCTGCACTTTCTTGCCGTCGATCAGGCCCTCAAATCGGTGTTCTCCAGCCTGCTCCCGCTGCGCACCTCGCTGATTGGTCTTCTTAATCGTGTCCCGACCTTCTGCAACTGCCCCGTTCCGCCATGACACCGACCGACCCCGCTCCGACGGCCGACGTGGAGCTACTGCGCCAGCGTCATCAGGAGCTCCTCAAGAACACGCTGTCCAACGCGGTGGCTCCAGAGCAGTGCCGTCAGTTCGTCGACGAACTGATCGACGCCGGCCGCGACGTCTCATCCGGACGCGATCGCGAGGCGTTGCGCAAGATGCTCTATTACTGGTCTGCGGAAGCCGTCGGCCGCGGCATCCTGCGCCGCGGCGAGCCATTGCCAACGCTCGCACCGTTCCGCGGCGTCGAAAGCCCGCAGGACGAGGCGTCCGCCCCCACGAAGTCCAGCGCGACGATCGCCATCGAGGACAGTGAAGCCGCGACCGACGCGCGGGCGGCCATCCGCATCGCCGCCCTCGCGCGCCAATGGCATGTCGCCGGCCGAACTGCAGGATACCTCCTCACCGGCGCGGCGTTGGAGGAGGCGAAGAAGTACGAGGACACGGATTTCGAGATTCGTGCCTTTGTCGAGGCAAGCAAAGCGTCTGCGGCGCGCATCAAGAGCCAGCGATGGCAGAGCAGCTTCGTCGCACTGCTGATGCTTACGCTCATTCTCGGCGGCGGATTGTGGTATGTCGTGAAACTGAACGATGATCTCCAGGTGGCTAATGCCGATCTCGCAACCGAAAGCGCGAAGGTAAAGCTGGCCCGCGACGCCGTTGAAGCCGCGCGCGGCCGCGAGAACCAGCAGACCCGCGAGGAAGCGCGGCGCGCGGTCGAGGCCATGAATGCTGGCGGAGCGGACCCACTCCGGCAGCTCAAGGCGCTCCTGCAGCGCCTCGGCGATGCGCAGCCCGACGAGCTCAGCCGCCTCCAGGTCGGCCCCGCTATCAGTCCGGCCGGCGCCACTGCGCTCGAGAACAGGATTGCTCCGGCGGACGTCGAGCAGCGAGCCATCGCCCCGAGCCAGGACAGCACATGCAAGGGCACACTCTGGCTCGGCAACGACTCCGACAGGCTTATCACCAACAGCGGCCCGCTGTCGGATCTGCAGAGCGGCGGCACGATCACGGTGAGGACCGGCAGCTCGGTCCGGCTTCGCAAGGGCATGCCGCTACCGGGCTACGTGATGGCCCCACAGATCGGCGTCGTCCCGGGCGGAGCGTCGCTGATCCTGACAGGCAGCCCGCAGATGCACAGGTCCCCGAACCCGTCCGCCCTCGATCAGTATTTCGCGCCGGTAACGGCGCCGCAGCAGTATTGCACGCGCGTCTTCGTGCAATTCGCAGGAGACAGCGCGCTGGCACAGAAGGCACGGTCGCACCTTCTCGGCATGAGCTTCCAGGTTCCGCCAGCACAGGAGATCAATAGTGCCTGGAAAACCGCGGAGGTCCGCGTCTTCTGGGAGCAGGACCTGCCGATGGCAAATCTCATCGCGAGCGGCCTGAGCGAATTCAACGGCGACAAGCCGTTGCAAGTCCGCCCGCTCTTCGGATTTCCCACCAAGCCGGCGCAGGGAACGCTAGAGGTCTGGATGGATTTCAATCGCTAGACGGTCGCTTTACAAACGTCGATGGGGCGCGATCTTTCGGGGATCGCGCGTTTTCTTTTGGGGCCTCATACTCCTCTCCCCCCCTAGCGGGGGAGAGGAACATGAGAAGAGCGATGCAGGAGTCACCGTGGACAGTCCGAAGAAGAGCCTGCACGTCACCGATCATCTGGCCAACGAACGGACCTTCCTAGCCTGGATCAGGACCGCTATCGCGGTGATGACGCTGGGCGTTGCCATCAACCGCTTCGCGCTCTTCCTGATCGAGATGCACCAGGTGGTGCCGGAGGCCCGCCACCTCGCCAATCGCCACGTCGAGAAGCTCGGGATCGGCCTGGTCCTTCTGGGCATCGTCCTTCTGGTCGGCTCGACCTGGCACTACATCCATGTCGGCAGGACTATCGATGACGAGAACTACCGTCCGTCCGTCAGGATCATGGTCGGCACGGCTCTCGTGATCGGCCTTATGGGCGGTTCGACCCTGATCTGGCTTTTTTAAAGGGATCCGTCGTCTCGACCGAAGCCGAGCTGCGCTCGGCTTCGGTCGAGACGACGGCTAACCTTTAGCTGACGCGGATTGCGGCGCGGCCGGCGGACCGTCGGGCATGTCGAGCAGGTCGCTCTCCGGGGCGCCGGCCTCGTAGGCTTTCACCAGCGCCTCGGGATCGAAGGCCACGCCGATCGGGTTCTTCCTGAACGCCTCGGTCTGGAAATAGGCCGCCGTCGCCTCCTTCGTCGCGTAGCGGTCGACCTGCAGCTCGACGCCGTTGCCGTCGGGATCGCGATAGTAGATCGACACGGTCGGCCCGTGATGGATGCAGCGCGACGGCTCGATGCCCAGCGCCTTCACGCGACGATAGGTCGAGAGCAGCGCGCCGATGTCGCCGAACGTATAGGCGACATGGGCCAGGCCCGACGTCCTGGCATCGGGCGCCTTGAGCCCCGCCAGGTTCACGATGCCCAGCCGATGATGCTCGTCATCATAGGTCAGGAAACAGATGTAGTCGGTGCGCTGGACCACGCGCATGTTCAGCACCGCCGAGTACCAGTCGATCATCGGCTGCACGTTCGAGGAGCGCAGCACGAAGTGGGCAAACAGCACGGGAGTGGCCGGCTTGATGTCGAGCGCGCGGCGCGGACCCGTACCGCTGAGTGAATCCATGGTCGACCTCCAGGGCCGACAGTCTACGCCGCGCGGCGCTGGCGCAACAACCTGCCCGACGCCTGATCCGGCACGATACCCGGTTCGGGCAGCAGGCAGCCGTTCACGATCACAGCCTTGATGCCCTTCGGATGGCTGATCAGCCGGTCTTCTCCCGCCGGCAGATCGTGCACGCGCTCCAGCGCGCCCGCTCCGACGGTGTCGGGATCGAACACGACCACATCGGCCGGCAGCCCGACGGCCAGGCGGCCGCGATCGGCAAGACCGAAGATTTCGGCCGGGCGTGAGGTGAGCTGGCGCACCGCCTGTTCCAGGGTGATGGCCTCGGCCTCGCGCACCCAGTGGCCCAGCAGGTGGGTTGCGTAGCAGGCGTCACAGAGCTGACTCATGTGCGCCCCGCCGTCGCCCAGTGCGATCAGGACATTGGGATCCTGAACGATCTCGCGAACCTCGTCTTCGACGAAGTTTAGCAGCGAGACGCGAAAGCGAACCCGGAGGTCGCTCTGCAGCGCCAGATCGAACATCAGGTCGACCGGATCGACGTCGCGCTCGCGCGCCAGATCTCCCAACCTGCGCTCGATGATCGCCACATCGGGTGCCGCCGAGATGGTCAGGTCGTGGAACGAGGCCCGCCGGGTGTCGGCCTCCCGCTCCTTGCCCATGAAGGACTGGTCGTCCGGCCCCGGACCCGCCACCTGTCGCTTCACCCGGGCCCGAAACGCGGGATCGGCATAGACGGCGCGGCGCGCCGCCTCGTCGCAGGCCTCGCGCACACGCTCGAACGACGCCCAGGTGTCGAACACGACCGGCGACCGGAAATCGAACTCCATCTGGATCGGACGGCAGGCCCCCTGGGCGTAGATCGGCAGGCCGCGCGCAATCTGCGCTCCCGATTTCTCCAGATGCTCGCGATGCGAGCCCGGGCCGAGCGAGCCCGCCAGCAAGGCGGTCCACACCACCGGGCGGCCGGACCGCGCGTGCAGCGCCTCGTACTCCTCCCAGCGCGGCTCGCGCCCGACATTGTAGTGGATCAGCCCATGCCCAGATTTGCCGACGGCATCGGCAATCTCGAGCATCTCGTCGAACGCCGCGAGACGGCTCGGCACCGGCCGTCCGGCATAGCCGACATGGACCTTGGACACCGACGTGGCGAAGCCTACGGCGCCAGCCTCCATGGCTTCGGCGACGATGCCCTTCATCTCCGCCACCTCGGCCGGCGTGGCGGCCCGCAGCGTCGCCTCGTCGCCCATCACCGACAGGCGCACCGGCGTGTGCCCCACCATGACCGCAACGTTGATTCCCAGCGGCTGGCGCTCCAACGCATCCATGTATTGCGGAAAGGTCTGGAACGGCCAGTCGGGGCCGATGCCAGCCTTGAGCGCCGCCAGACTCATCCCTTCGACCCGTTCCAGGGTCCTCAGCACGAGGTCCCGGTGCTCGGGCCGGGTCGGCGCGACGCCGAAACCGCAGTTGCCGACCACCACCGTCGTCACGCCGTGCCAGGGTGAAATCGTCAGCAT
>CANIEC010000136.1 GCA_947466085.1 Rhodospirillales bacterium | reverse complement strand
GCGGCGATCACCGGCTTCGGCGCGGCTTCGAGACGGGTGAGGATCCTGTGGTAGGCGCTCTCGGGTGAGGGCCGGTCGAGCGAGAAGCTCGCGCCCTTGGCGCGCAGCTTCGTCGACATCGCCAGCAGTTCGGCCACGTCATAGTGCTCGATGAAGACGCCCTTCAGCGCGCCGGTGAAGACCAGCACGCGCACCGTATCGTCGGCCAGCAGGCCGTCGACCGCCGCGTCGAGCTCGCCGACCATCGCGGCGTTCATGTAGCCCTTGGGCGGATTGTTGAAACGGACGATGGCAACGGCGTCGCGCCGTTCGATTTCGATCAGGGGCATACTGGATTGTCGTAGGCCGCGACCCCGATGGCAATCACGGTGCGCCCGACGGGCCGGGGTGGCAGCCGGCGACCTCCTCAAGGTGCACAAACGAAATAAACGAAATAGACGAAACAATTGAAAGAAAAAGGCGCTCCGCCGCCCCGGGATGTTTCTTCCGGTTGTGCTTGTCGCACGTTTGACCCCTCCGGCCTTCGGCCACCTCCCCATCTGAATGGGGAGGCAATGATTTCTCGCTCCTCCCCATTCAGATGGGGAGGTGCCCCGCAGGGGCGGAGGGGTCCGATCTTTCGTCCTGCCTAGGCGCGCTTTTCCTGCGCGAGGCTCAGCGGCTGCGGGAGACGCGTCAGCATCTCCTTCGGCACGACCTGCCAGAAATGCCCGACCTCGCGATCCCAGTCGTTGAGCAGGCGCGCGCCCAGCGGCGACTTGGTCTCGGCGACATGTTCGGCCACCAGCGCCTTCAGCACCGCCTCCCAATGCGGATGGTCGATGCGCTGCCACGTCACCGTCTCGGGATTGGCCTTCAGCTTGAACGCATCCTCCGGGTCGTAGAGGAACGCCATGCCGCCGGTCATGCCGGCGCCGAAATTGACGCCGATCGGTCCCAGGATCACCGCGGTGCCGCCGGTCATGTACTCGCAGCCGTTCGAGCCCAGCCCTTCGACCACGGTATCGGCGCCGGAGTTGCGGACGGCGAAGCGCTCGCCGGCGCGGCCCGAGGCGAACAGCTTGCCGGCGGTCGCGCCGTACAGGACCGTGTTGCCGATGATGGCGTTGGCCTCCGGCACCAGCGGGCTGGAGATGGTCGGCTTCACCACGATGGTGCCGCCGCTCAAGCCCTTGCCGACATAGTCGTTGGCGTCGCCGAACACGTCGAGCTTCATGCCCTGGACGGCGAAGGCGCCGAGCGACTGCCCGGCGGTGCCGCGCAGGCGCACGGTCACGGTGTCGGGCGGCAGGCCCGTCATGCCGTACTTGCGCGTGATCATCGCCGACAGCCGCGTGCCGACGGCGCGATGGGTGTTCCGCACGCTGTACTGGAGCTGCATCTTCTCGCGGTGCGTGAAC
The DNA here is from genome assembly GCA_947466085.1 of Rhodospirillales bacterium. Taxonomy (GTDB): domain Bacteria; phylum Pseudomonadota; class Alphaproteobacteria; order Reyranellales; family Reyranellaceae; genus Reyranella. The sequence continues at coordinate 10,672 of CANIEC010000136.1, read as the reverse complement.
AGTGGCTGCACGTCGCGCAGCATCTGGGCGTCGAGCGTGTCGGGCACCTCGTTGCGGCCCTCGACCGTGCAGTGCACGGCCTCGCGGCCGCCATCGGCCCGCGTCAGCAGCGGGTTGAGGTCGAGGTCGTCGAGATGGCGCGCACCGCGGCCGACCTGCTTCAACAGGTCGGAGCGGCCGACGATCTCGATCAGCGACCGGTAGCCGAGCTGTGCCAGGATCTCGCGCACCTCTTCGGCGACGAAGCTGAACAGGTTGACGACCTTCTCAGGGCTCCCCTCGAATTTTTCGCGCAACTTGGGATCTTGGGTACAGACGCCCACCGGGCAGGTGTTGGAGTGGCACTGCCGGACCATGATGCAGCCCATCGCGATCAGCGACGCCGTGCCCAGCCCGTATTCCTCGGCGCCCAGCATGGCGGCGATCACCACGTCGCGGCCGGTCTTGATGCCGCCGTCGGTGCGCAGCAGCACCTTGTCGCGCAGGCGGTTCAGGGTCAGCACCTGGTGCGTCTCCGACAGGCCCATTTCCCACGGGATGCCGGCATACTTGATGCTGGTCTGCGGCGAGGCGCCGGTGCCGCCATTGTGGCCGGACACCAGGATCACGTCGGCCTTGGCCTTGGCCACGCCCGCCGCGATCGTGCCGATGCCGGAGCGCGCGACCAGCTTCACGGTCACGCGCGCCTCGGGGTTGATCTGCTTCAGGTCGTAGATCAGCTGCGCCAGATCCTCGATCGAGTAGATGTCGTGATGTGGCGGCGGGCTGATCAGCGTGACGCCCGGCGTCGAGTGACGCAGCTTGGCGATCATCTCGGTGACCTTGAGACCGGGAAGCTGGCCGCCCTCGCCGGGCTTGGCCCCCTGGGCCACCTTGATCTCGAGCTCGCGGCAGTTGTTCAGGTACTCGGCGGTGACGCCGAACCGGCCCGACGCGACCTGCTTGATGGCCGAGGAGGCGTTGTCGCCGTTCGGCCGCGGCCGGTAGCGCGCGGCATCCTCGCCGCCCTCGCCGGAATCGGACTTGGCGCCGATGCGGTTCATGGCGATCGACAGCGTCTCGTGGGCCTCCGGACCCAGCGCGCCCAGCGAGATGCCGGGCGCCACCAGCCGCTTGCGCAGCTCGGTGATCGATTCGACGTCGTCGAGCGGGATGGGCGTGCGGTCGGTCTTGAAGTCGAGCAGGTCGCGCAGGTTGATCGGCGGCTGGCGGCGCACCGCCTCGCTGTACTTGCGGTACTTCGCATAGGACTCGGTGTTCACCGCGTCCTGCAGCATGTGGATCAGCGCGCCCTCGAAATTGTGGCGGTCGCCGCCGCGGCGGGCCTTGTAGAAGCCACCGATCGGCAGCGCGATCACGTCCTCGTCGAAGGCGCGGGCATGCTGCTCGGCGATCTCCTCCTGGATGCCGCGCAGGCCGATGCCCGAGATGCGCGAGGGCATGCCGGGGAAGAACTCCGCGACCAGCGAGCGGGAGAGGCCGACCGCCTCGAAGTTGCAGCCGCCGCGATACGACGACAGGACCGAGATGCCCATCTTGGACATCACCTTGAGCAGGCCCTCGTCCAGCGCCTTCTTGAAGTGGGCGAGGCACTGGCCGAGCGACAGCTTGCCGAACAGGCCGCGCGCATGGCGGGCCGCGATCGTCTCCTCGGCGAGGTAGGGGTTCACCGTCGTCGCGCCGACGCCGATGATGACGGCGACATAATGCACGTCGAGGCATTCGCCCGAGCGCACGTTCAGCGAGGTGAAGGTGCGCAGCGACTGGCGCACCAGGTAGGAATGCACGGCGCCGGCCGCCAGGATCATCGGCAGGGCGGCGCGGTCGGGGCCGATATTGGCGTCGGTCAGCACGATGTGCAGGCAGCCGCTGCGCACCGCGTCCTCGGCCTCCTTGCAGATGCGCTCGAACGACTGGCGCATCGCGTCGAGGCCACCCTTCGGATCGAAGGTGCAGTCGATGCGGGCCACCGTGTCGCCCATGTACTTGCGCATCGCCTCGAACTCGGCATTGAGCACGATCGGCGACTGCAGCGACAGCATCTCGCTCTGGTCGGGCGTCTCGTCGAGGATGTTTCCGAGATTGCCCAGCCGGGTGCGGATCGTCATCACGTTGCGCTCGCGCAAGCTGTCGATCGGCGGGTTCGTGACCTGGCTGAAGTTCTGCCGGAAGTAATGGTGCATGCCACGATAGGTGTCGCTCAGCACTGCGAGCGGCGCGTCGTCGCCCATCGAGCCGACGGCCTCCTTGCCGTCCTCCACCATGGGATGGAGGATCGCCTCGAGATCCTCGATCGACCAGCCGGCCGCGAACTGGCGGCGGCGCAGCTCGTCGACGGGGAAGTGCTCGGTCGCCGGCGCGTCCTGCCGGATCAGCGAATCGAGCTCGACCGTGCGCTGGGTCCAGCTCGCATAGTCGTGCGTCGCGGCCAGCATGTCCTTCAGCTCGCGGTCCTTGTAGACCTTGGGCCTGTCCATATCGACGGCCAGCATCTCGCCGGGGCCGAGGCGGCCCTTCTCGACGATCCTGGCTTCGTCCTGCGGCACCATGCCGGCTTCGGAACCGGCGATCAGCAGGTCGTCGGACGTCATGACGTAGCGCATGGGACGCAGCCCGTTGCGGTCGAGCCCGACCAGCGCCCACTTGCCGGCGACGGCGGCGATGGCGGCCGGCCCATCCCACGGCTCCATGACGCCGTTCACGTAGTTGTACATGGCGCGATGCTCGGCCGGCACGTTGGGGTTCGTGGCCGAGGCTTCGGGAATCATCATCGTCTTGACCATCGGCAGGTTGCGATGGCCGCGCACCAGCAGCTCGAACACGTTGTCGAGTGCCGACGAATCGGAGGCGCCGGGCTGTACGATCGGCTTCAGGTCCTCGATGAAGCGGCCAAAGTGATCGTGCTCGAGGCGCGCCTCGTGGCTCTTCATCCAGTTGACGTTGCCCAGGATGGTGTTGATCTCGCCGTTGTGGGCGAGCACGCGGAAGGGCTGCGCCAGCTTCCATTGCGGGAAGGTGTTGGTCGAATAGCGCTGATGGAAGATCGCGAAGCGCGAGACGAAGCGCTCGTCGAGCAGGTCGGGATAGAAGGCCGACAGATGCTCGGCGAGGAACATGCCCTTGTAGACGACCGACCGGCAGCTGAGCGAGCAGACGTAGAACTCGGCGATGTTCTCGGCGAGCGCCGCCTTCTCCATGCGCCGGCGCAGGATGTAGAGCTGCTTCTCGAACTCGCGGTTGTCGAGCTTGGCGTCGCCGCGGCCGATCAGGATCTGTTCGATCTCGGGCCGCGTCTCGTTGGCCTTGGCGCCGATGACCGAGATGTCGACCGGCACCTGCCGCCAGCCCAGGATCGTGTGGCCGAAGCGCAGGATCTCGGTCTCGACGATGGTGCGGCAGCGCTCCTGCGCACCGAGGTCGGTGCGCGGCAGGAACACCATGCCGACCGCCAGCCGCCCGGCCTGCGGGACCTCGCCGCTCGAGTCGCGGACATGTTCCTTGAAGAAGTCCTGCGGGATCTCGACGTGGAGGCCCGCGCCGTCGCCCGTCTTGCCGTCGGCGTCGACGGCACCGCGGTGCCACACGGCCTTCAGCGCATCGATGCCGGCCGCGACCACGTCGCGGCGGCGCTTGCCGTCCAGCGCCACCACAAGACCGACGCCGCAGGAATCGAGTCCCTCGGCGGGGTTGTAGCCATAGGCGGCGGTGAGCTTGGCGGTGCCTTCGACATACTGGCGGACGAAATCTTGTGCGGACATTGGACGATCTTCCTTTGGCCTCTGACCCCTCCGGCGCTTCGCGCCACCTCCCCATTTGAATGGGGAGGGACGTCTCCTCCGCCGTCAGCGGGGGAGGTGCCCGCGTCCTACGCGGGCGGAGGGGTCATGTTGTCTAAGTGTCTGAGAACAGCTTGCCGGCCTCGGCCCAGTTCTCTTTCTTGATGTCGGTCAGGATGATCTGCACGGCGTCGGGCGTGCAGCCCAGCGCGCGGCAGGTGCCTTCGGTCAGTTCCTTGGCCAGCGCGCGACGCTGTTCGATCGTGCGGCCTTCGAACATCTGGACGTTGATCATCGGCATTTTCTTCTTCTCCCTTGGTCAGAACTTGTGATCGATCGCGACATGGCCGGGCTGTGCCTTCACGCGGGCCAGCCAGGCGGTGACGTTCGGATAGGTCGACAGGTCGAACCCGCCCTCGTCGGCAACATGCGTGTAGGCATAGAGCGCGATGTCGGCGAGACCGTAGCGATCGTCGACGAAGAAGGTGCGGGTCGCGAGATGCTTCTCCATCACGTCGAGCGCGGCATGGCCCTTCTTCATGATGTCCGGCAGGTTGGCTTCCTGCTGCGGCGAGAGCTTGTCGAGGAAGTGCTTCCAGAAGCGGGCGACGGCGATATAGGGCTCGTGGCTGTACTGCTCGAAGAACATCCATTGCAGCGTCTTCGCACGCGACAACCGGTCCGAAGGCGCAAACGGCGTGCCTTCGGCGAGGTACCAGAGGATCGCACCCGATTCGAAGAGGAAGGAGCCATCCTCCAGTTCGAGCGTGGGAATGCGACCGTTCGGGTTCTTGGCCAGGAACGCGGGCGTGCGCGTCTCACCCTTCAGGATGTCGCACTCGATGCGCTCGAACGGCACGCCGAGCTGTGACATCAGCAGCCACACCTTGTAGCCGTTGCCCGACCCGGTGAAGTCGTAGACCTTCAGCATCGTCTACTCCGCCGCGATGCGCTGGGCGGCCAGCGCCTTGGTGGTGAGGTAGGTATGGATGCGCTCAGCGGCATCGCGGCCGTCGCGCACCGCCCAAACGACCAGCGAGGCGCCGCGCACGATGTCGCCGGCCGCGAACACGCCGTCGAGGCTGGTCATCATGCTCTTCCAGTCGATTTTGAGCGTGTTCCAGCCGGTGACGCCAAGGTTCGGCGTGCTCATCGCCGCCGGCAGGTCCTCCGGGTCGAAGCCCAGCGCCATCAGCACGAGATCGGCCTCGATGTTCACATGGCTGTTGGGAATCTCCTGCGGCGTCTGGCGGCCCGACGCGTCGGGCATGCCGAGATGGATGCGCACGGTGCGGACGTGGCTCACCGTCTCCTTGCCCAGGAAGGCCTGCGGTGCGGCCAGCCAGACGAACTCGACGCCTTCCTCCTCGGCGTGCTTCACCTCGCGCTGCGAGCCCGGCATGTTGGCGCGGTCGCGGCGATAGAGACACTTCACCGACCGGGCGCCCTGGCGCACGGCCGTGCGCACGCAATCCATCGCCGTGTCGCCGCCGCCGATCACCACGACGTTCTTGCCCGCGGCATTCAGCATGCCCGATTCGAACGCAGGCACCGCGTCGCCCAGGCCCTGGCGGTTCGAGGCGGTGAGATAGTCGAGCGCCGGCGCGATGCCTGCGAGGCCGACGCCGGGGGCGGCGATGTCGCGCGCCTTGTAGACGCCGGTGGCGATCAGCACGGCGCCGTGGCGCGCGCGCAGCTCCTCGAGCGAAACGTCGCGGCCGACCTCGCAGTTCAGATGGAAGGTGACCTTCGAGTCGCGCAGCAGCGTCTCGCGGCGCTGCACGATCTCCTTCTCGAGCTTGAAGTTCGGGATGCCGTAGATCAGCAGGCCGCCGACCCGATCGTAGCGATCGTAGATCGCGACCTGATAGCCCTTGCGGCGAAGCTGCTCGGCCGCGGCGAGGCCCGCCGGACCGGCGCCGACGATGCCGACGCTCTCGGGCCGCTCGCGCCGCGGCTGGATCGGCTTCACCCAGCCGCGCTGCCAGGCGGTGTCCGTGATGTACTTCTCGACCGAGCCGATCGTGACCGCTTCGAATCCCTTCTCGATGACGCAGTTGCCTTCGCAGAGCCGGTCCTGCGGGCAGATCCGCCCGCAGATCTCCGGGAAGTTGTTGGTCGCGGAGGAGAGTTCGTAGGCCTCTTCGAGCCGGCCCTCGGCGGTGAGCTTCAGCCAGTCGGGGATGTTGTTGTGCAGCGGGCAATGGATCTGACAGAAGGGCACGCCGCATTGTGAGCAGCGGGCCGCCTGCTCGGCGGCCTTGTCCTTGGCGAAGCCCTCATAAATCTCGTCGAAGTCGCGACGGCGTTCGGCTGCCGGCCGCTTGTCGGGCATGGCTTGCGGCGTTCCGACGAACTTCAGCATCCTCTCGGCCATCCCCGGCCTCCTCGGACAAAGTGTGAAATTTTATTACGCAAGAAGCGCGCCGATCACGCCTTTGCTGCGTTGTTGGAGGCGTTTAACCATGTGCCTCGCCGATAGTCAATAGTACTGACCTATATTAAGGAGGGTCAGCGCCTCCTTGATTGCCTTCTCGAGTAAGGTGGGGAAACCAGGATAAAGTAGTTCCCATTCAGGACTAATAAATTTAGGCAAGCATAGGCTCATTCCGTGACGCCTTTATTGGGTCAATTAGGCTGGAGCGTGCTGGTTGTAGCGGCCGCCGATCCGGTAGCGGTCGAGGTACATCGGCAGGATGGCCTCGGCGGCGGTCGGCTTGATGCCGAGTTCGGCAAGTCCGGGCGCGCCCGGGCGGGTGACGTTGTCGGTCACCAGCAGGTCGACCTGGTCGTGGGTCAGCGGCGGCACAGGAAGGAATTCCGCGAAGAAGCCGGCGATCTTCATCAGGCCGGCCGGGATGCCGACGATCCGCTTGTGGCGGTCGATCTCGCGCAGCACGAGCTTGCCGATCTCGCGATAGGTGTAAACGTGCGGGCCGCCAAGCTCGAACACGGATTTCGCGGTGTCGGGCCGCTCCAGTACGGCCACCACGGCCGCGCCGACATCGCCGACATAGACCGGCTGGACCCTGGCCGAGCCGTCGCCGACCACGGGCAGGAAAGGTGCCTGGCGGGCGATCTGGGCCATGCGGTTGAACATCGCGTCCTCGGGCCCGAAAACCACGCTCGGACGCAGCATGGTGGCGTCCGCGAAGCCCGAGACGATCGCGTCCTCGGCGTCGACCTTGGAGCGGATGAACCTGTTCGTGGAATTGCGCTGGTCCGCGCCGATGCCCGAAATGTGCACGAGGCGCTGCACGCCGGCGGCCTTGGCCGCCTCCGCGATCGCCCTCGCGCCCTCGACATGGACGGTCTCGTAGCGCTGCCGGCCGCGCTGGAACGCGATGCCGGAGGCGTTGATCACGGCCTGGCTGCCGGAAACGGCGGCCGCGACCGAAGCGGGAATGCGCAAATTGGTTCGCAGAATGGTAATCTGGCCGACATCACCTGCGGTCTTGATCCGCTCCGCGAGCTCGATGCGCCGGCAGGCCACGCGAATCTGGTAACCCTCCTGCGCCAGTGCCCGCACGATGGCGCGGCCGACGAAGCCGCTGCCGCCAAAAACCGTGACCTGCTTGATGCTCATGATGCTGCCTATAGCCCAATGCCATGAAGGTTCAAGGGGCGAAGCGCGCACGCGCGATATCGCGCAAATGTCTACCGCGGTTGACATCGGCGCGGCCCGGCCCTAACTCAGCGCCCGCACTAGACCGCATGCCGTGCCCAGGTGGCGGAATTGGTAGACGCACTAGTTTCAGGTACTAGCGCCGCGAGGCGTGGAAGTTCGAGTCTTCTCCTGGGCACCATGCGGCTGGTTTCTCCCCGCAAGTCAGATACCTGAGCCGACTCAACCGGCTTGCGGCGGATCCGGGCCGATTGCCGGATCATCGCCGGATGAAAACGGCATAGACCATCAATAAGGCGAAGGCCGCCGCGCCGCTTGCGGCTGCATAAGCCAACGTAATCGGAATTCGCCACTGGCGGTGCTTGTGGGCGAGAATGCGCAGATGGTCGCGTCGGCTCATGCCCCCGGGGAAATCATACTTTTCGGGAGGGTTCTCGATTTTTTCCGTCGCGCGCCGCCACCCCACGATGGCGCCCACGATGGAAAACAACCCGACGATGGCAAATACTATGTAGCTCATCGCATCTTTACTCTGCGGCTCCCGTCCGATGCGGACAATCTAGTATAACAACATCTTCGCTTACGGAACGATTACGGCCCGCTCGACGAAGTCCGTGCAGAGCTGACGGCCGGGCGCGTAGGACGCGTTGTCTTCGCCCAGCCCCGGCATTATGGACTGCGCTTTCGGACTGGCGTACATACTGACCGCGCGTCCGCATCTTCATGTGGAATATCAACAGTTTAGACGTTGCCCGAGCATTCTGCCGCCGGGCGACGTTCTGGCCAGCCGGAGCATTTCTAGATGGCGATCAGCCTTCACCGTGGCGACCTTCCCGCGGATGTTTCGTTCGGCTCCGTCGTCGCCATCGACACCGAGACCATGGGACTCAACCCGCATCGCGACCGGCTCTGCCTGGTTCAACTCTCGGGGGGCGACGGCAACGCCCATCTGGTCCAGATCCCGCGGGGGGCGCCGAAGGGCGCGGCCAAGGCGCCGCGGTTGGCCGCCCTGATCGCCGATCCCAAGGTGCTGAAGCTCTTCCATTTCGGCCGCTTCGACATCGCCGTGCTCGAGCATTCGCTCGGCGTGCGCTGCGAGCCGGTCTATTGCACCAAGATCGCGGCCAAGCTGGTGCGCACCTTCACCGACCGCTTCGGTCTGAAGGACCTGTGCCGCGAGCTGCTGGGTGTCGATCTTTCCAAGCACCAGCAGACCTCGGACTGGGGCGCCGACAGTCTTACGGACGAGCAGCTTGCCTATGCCGCTTCCGACGTACTGCATCTGCACGCCCTGAAGGCCAGGCTGGACGTGCTCCTGGAGCGCGAAGGCCGCCGTGAGCTGGCGGACGCCGCCTTCCGCTTTCTCCCCACCCGCGCACGTCTCGACATTGCGGGCTGGCCGGAAATGGATATTTTCGCTCACTGAGATCTCAGCCGTGCTGGATTTGGCACGGTTTTTGCGTTATGTTCCTCACTGAGAGGTCCACAGGCCTTCAGGGGTGGGGTGACATGCGTATAGGTCCGAGTTTAATCCTCGCGTCACGTCAGACTTTGGCGATGACGCCGCAGCTCCAGCAGGCCATCAAGCTGCTGCAGTTCTCGCACCTCGAGCTTGCCGCTTTCATCCAACAGGAACTGGAAAAGAATCCGCTGCTGAGCGAGGGTTCCTCGGAAGAAGGCCCGGCGGCTGACTACGAAGCTCCTGCCATCGAGGCGCCGCGCGACACGGCCGAGGCCCTTTCGGCAGCCGCGCCGGCCCTTGCCGACGCCGACGATCGCTGGACCCGCGAACATGCCGACCGCGGCGGCGACGCCTCCGCGAGCCGCGTCGGCCAGCGCGAGGATGCGCCCGAGGCGCTCGATTTCGTGGCCGAGCGTCCGCGGTCGCTGGCCGTTCACGTGCTCGAGCAGATCGAGCTGATGTTCAAGGATCCGGCGGACCGCCGTATCGCCGTGAAAATCGCCGAAGGTCTCGACGAGGCCGGCTATTGCCGCCTCGATGCGGCCGCCGTCGCCGAAGCCGTCGCCACCGACATCGCTCTCGTCGAAAAGATCTGGGCGCGACTGCGCCAGATGGAGCCGGCCGGTCTTTTTTCCCGCACCGTCGCCGAGTGCCTCGCCGCGCAGCTGGCCGAACGCAACCGCCTCGACCCGGCGATGAAGGCGCTGCTCGACAATCTCGACCTCGTCGCCGCCGGTGAACTCGGCCAGCTCCGCCGTCGCTGCGGGGTCGACGACGAGGATCTGCGCGACATGCTGTCCGAGCTGCGCACGCTCGACCCGCGTCCAGGCCAGGGCTTCGAGTTCGAGCCGATCCAGGCCGTGCAGCCCGATCTCTACCTGACGCCGGCCAAGGATCCCGACACCGGCGAGGATGGCTGGCACATCGAGCTCAACACCGATGCGCTGCCCAAGGTCCTGGTCGACCGCAACTATCACGCGACGCTGATGAAGGGCGCGCGCGCCAAACCCGATCGAGACTTCGTCGCCGAGCGGTTCCAGTCGGCCAACTGGCTGGTCAAGACGCTGGAGCAGCGCGCCACCACGATCCTCAAGGTCGCGCGCGAGATCGTGCGCCAGCAGGACGGCTTCTTCCGTCACGGCGTCAGCGCGCTCAAGCCGCTGGTGCTGCGCGACATCGCCATCGCTACCGAGCTGCATGAGAGCACGGTGAGCCGCGTCACCTCGAACAAGTACATCAACACACCGCGCGGCATCTTCGAGCTGAAGTACTTCTTCACCTCGTCGCTGCCGGCGCGGACGCCGGGCGTCGTCGTCTCCTCCGAATCGGTGCGGTCCCGTATCCGACTGCTGGTGGGTGGCGAGAATGCGCACCAGCCGCTGAGCGACGACCGCATCGTCGACCTCTTGAAGGGTGAGGGCATCGAGATCGCGCGCCGCACCGTCGCCAAGTATCGCGAGGCCATGCGCATACCGTCGTCGGCGGAGCGTCGTCGCCTCGGCCGGTTGGGCATGAGCCGTCAGATGCCCTCGGGTCTGCCGCACGCCGCCGCCGTCCAGGCGATGAGCGGCTCGGCCGACTGAGACGGGCCGCGCCGGGGCCGGCGTGCTGGCGAACCATGGCTTGACCCGACCGGAGGACGCGCCTATAGGGGCGCACCCTTCGCAGGGGGACCAAAGTTCGCGCTCGCTAACCCATTGGTGACATTGTGGAAATCGCCGATTTGCTGACCGGCCCGGATGCCGTTCTGGCCAGCGCCAAGGCGACCGGGAAGAAGGCGCTGCTGGCAGAACTCGCCAACCGTGCCTC
>CANIEC010000135.1 GCA_947466085.1 Rhodospirillales bacterium | reverse complement strand
GGCGCTCTGGCCGGGCCTCGCCCGGGAAGGCGCCTGGTCACGGAAACCAGGGTCGCTTCACGGCGTCAACAGCGACAGGATCGCCGCATAGTGGATGGAAGCCGCCACGAGCACCGAGGCATGCCACAGCGCCTGCTGGTACGGCAGCCGGCTCGACAGATGGAAGATCGTGCCCAGCGAATAGACCACGCCGCCCGCGAGAAGCAGGATCAGGGTCTCCCGCTCCACCGACGCCAGCAGCTCGTCGATCGCGAACAGGCCGATCCAGCCCATCAGGAGATAGAGCACGACCGAGATCTGCTCGATGCGTCGCGGCTGCAGGAACTTCGCGGCGATGCCGAGCGAGGCTGCCGCCCACATCACCGCCGTCAGGCCGCTCGACCAGGGTTCGCGCAGCTTCAGCAGGGTGAGCGGCGTGTAGGTGCCGGCGATCATGACGAAGATCGCGGCATGGTCGAGCCGTCGCAGCCACTCGCGCCGCGGACTGGCGAGGCGCAGATTGTAGGCCGCCGAACAGCCGAGCATCGCCAGCAGCCCCACGACATAGACGAGGATCGGCCCGACCTGTCCCGGCTGCGACGAGCTTACGGCCACGATCAGGATCGCGGCCGCGCCGACCACGCCGAGGACGAGGCCGAGTGCATGGACCGCCGCATCGGCACGCAGGTAACGGTCGAACTTCGGATCTGCCATGCGGTCACGATGCGGGCACGGCCCCGCTCGTGCAACCCGCGCCGCGACGGTACGTTGTCCGGGCCCGGACAAGGAGATCGAAGTGAAGTCTGTGATCGCCGGCCTCACCCCGGGCCTCGGACTTGCCGCAAGCCCGGTCACCTTCGCGGCCCAGCGTGGGTCGGCACCTATGTCTACGAGCAGGCACTGGGGCCGGGCGCCGGCGGCACGCAGAACTTCGCGACTCACACGCTCAACGTCAGCGGCCCCGACGGCGACCGGCGGCTGGTTTCCTTCGTGAGCTTCGGCACCGGCAAGGTCGAGAACAAGTACGGCGTGAAGCTCTACAGCGTCGGCCAGCCGCTGTTCGCGATCGCGCAGGCGCCGAACGGTCTCCGCACCACGTGGGAGGGCTATGCCGGGGCCCTGGGCGACGGTCCCCCCAGCGCCGCCTTCAAGAAGGTGGGACGCTAGCAGGGCAGCGGATAGAGTGGCTCCAACCGAACCGGAGGAGACACCAGACATGTCCGATATCGCCTACACGCCGATCCTGCCCGAAGGCTGGCCGCGCCCGCGCGGCTTCTCCCATGGTGTCGTCGCCACCGGGACGCGCAGCGTCCGCATCGCCGGCCAGATCGGGCGCGAGCCCGCGCAGGCGCATATTCCCGCCGACGCCGATGCCGGCACGCAATGGCGCATCGCGCTCTCCAACCTCGTGGCCGTGCTGAAGGCCGCGGGCGGCCAGCCGGAGCACCTCGTTGCGCTGCGCGCCTACGTCACCGACATCGCCGAGTTCAACGCCGCTGGTGCCGCAGTCGGCGCCGCCTGGGGCGCCACGCTCGGCCGCCACTTTCCGGCGATGACGCTGGTGCAGGTCTCGGCCCTGATCGATCCCAACGCCAAGGTCGAGATCGAGGGCGAGGCGATCCTTCCCTAGGCTCTTCGTTCGCGATCGACGCGGCGCCGTGCGATGCCGCGCGATCCTTCCAGGACGACGTCCCTAGGAGCCACCGCCACCGCCACCGCCACCGCCACCGCCACCGCCGCCACCACCGCCTCCACCACCGCCGGTAGATACGCTCGGCTGGCTGGGCGGGGAACCGACCGGGCGCGAGGCGTTGTTGGTCGTGACGGCCTGCGTGGCGACGAGTTGCAGGTAGGCCAGCCACGGCGCCAGCCTCGCCGAGGGATCGGCATGGGGAAGTCCGTTCGCGTTGAGTGTTCTCAGCGCCGCATCGATCAGCACCTTGTCGCCGGGACCGATCACGTTGCCCGTCGTCTGGGTCTGCTCGAACAGGGCGAGATAGGCCTGCAACGTATTGGGCGGCAGGATCACCGGCTCGAGCGGCGCCGCGCCGCCGGCCGGCACGAAGATCTGCGAGCCATACCGAACGGCGCGCTGCGTGCCGGCGGCATTGCTCACGGTCAGCCGGTCACCGAACAGGAAGGTTGTCGTGGTGGAACCGTCGGTGCCCACCGTGACGGTCGCGATACCGCCGCGCACGCCGATATGGGCGCTGGGCGTGCGGATGATGACCTCGCCCTTCTTGCTGATCGCGCCGCCAACGAAGCGAAAAGCCCCCTTCGTCGCGTTGACGGCCAACTCGCCCGCATTGCGGTTGGCGTCGAAGACGAACTTGTCGATCGTCAACTCGCTATTGGCGCCGACCGTGAGGCCGGAACCGTCGAGGAAGACCAGGTGCGCACGGTCCGCCGGTCCCGTCGTCACCCGCTCGCTGCCGAAGACGTCGATGCCGACGCGCAGGGTCCGCGTGGGCTGCGCCGGCGGCGTGCCGCGCGGATCGCCGCTGGCCGCAGAGGTCACGCCGACCTGCTGCGCGGATGACGCCGTGGCCCAGGCCAGCGGCAAGAGAAGTGTCAGGAAGATCGCGCGTGATTTCCGCATGGACATCGGACCGCTCCCTCAGAATCGCCAGCCGATGCCCACCAGGCTGCTGAACGAATTGAAGCTGTAATTGTTGATTGAGGCGGAACGCTGGAAATAGGTCGTCTGACCCACCAGCGTCAGGCGATCGTCGAGCGGCACGGACAGGAGCAGGCCGAGATTGACGTCGGTCTGCGTGCGCACCGTCCCCGGCTGCACGAAGGGATCGGGCTGGTCGTAGGTCGCGAAGGCCATCGCGGCATTGCCCGCCAGCGTCCACTTGCGTCCGTTGATGCCCACGGGATCCTCGAAACGCCACGTCAGCGCGCCACCGAAGCCCGCCTCGCCGTAGCTCTGGAAGCCCGTCATCGCGATATAGCGCGTATAGTTGCCCCCCAGCGAACCTTCCAGGCTGGCCGTCAGATCGGCGCGGAGATTGCCCGCCACCGTTGCGTTGTTGCCCGAGTTCTGGGAGTTGAAGGGCACGGAGGCAGTGTTCACGAAGTCACGCCGCTGCCCCAGCACCACGATCCCGGCGCGCACCTTTTCCATTACCGGCACCGAGGCTTCCAGCCCGGCGCCCCACGCCCAGTAGGTCGGCAGATTGCCCACGGTGACATAGCGCCCGCTGATGAAGGGCTTGAGCTGCACGCCACTCAAAGGGCCGTCGATCAGCTCCATGCGCGGGCCCACGCCGAGGTCGAGCAGCATCACGTCGGCATCGGTGACCTGGAACTGCTTGGCCGTATAGAAGGAAAAATCTGTCTCCAGGGTGCCATTGTCCTGGCGCCCAAAATCGTAGCGATGGCTGAGTGACGCCGCGCCAACGAAGGCGAAATCGCCCTGCCGCTGGAAGGTTGGATTGGGCACGACGGTCGCGCCAAAGGATTGCAGGGTGCCGGTCGGGAGACTGGCAGGATTGTCGGAATAGCGGATACCGGCCACGAACTCGCCGGTGAGGCGTGACGTGCCCCAGCGACGGTCGATGTCGCGGATGAACTCCGACGAACGCTCGGCGATTTCCGCGGTCGATTTCGTCGAGGTGCGGGCGGCCTCGAAATAGGTCCGCGCCGCGTCGTAGGACTTCAGCTTGTAGTACAGGACGCCCAGCTCGAACTTTACCCTCGGCTGGTCGGCATCGATGACGAGGAACCGTTCGTAGGCGGTGATCGCACCTTCATAGTCCTCGGCCGCAGTGGCGGCCTGCGCATATTTCAGCAGGACCTCGGCATCGCCGGGATGGCGCAGGGTCTCCTCGAAGGCAGCCCTGTAGGAGGCGCGCTTCGCATCATTCACCTGCGCAAGGGACGGGCTGGAAAAAGCCACCAGCGTCGACAGGAGCAGTGCCAGCCTCGAACGGTGCATCGTACTCCCAAAAGTATCTGCATGGACTGTACAGTCATAGAAAAAGACTGGAAGCCCAAAGCTCGATACTTTCTGCACTACGAACAGAGGGCGCTGGCGACTGCACATGAAGTGCAGGCTCGACGGCTTCGAGCCGCTCGGTTGCAGCCTACTCGACACCGTGATCATGCATGGCAATGCCGCGAGCGGCATCCGGCTCGCTGGCCAAGGGATCCGATCAGAATCCGAGCATGCCGAGACCCGGATGATCGACGGGGCGGCGGCCATCCTAGGCGAGACGGACCTTCTCCGTCGCGCTCTGCTCGGTGAAAGGCGGCAAGGGTGGTCGGGACATCGTCTGCCCCCGCCGATCAGATGATCTTGCGCGCGCGCAGGTCGGCCAACTCCGGCGCACCGTAGCCCAGCTCGCCCAGCACCGCGTCGTTGTGTTCGCCCAGCTCAGGCGCGATGCCGGGCCGCGCCGGCGTCTCGGAGAATTTCCACGGCGTGCCATGCACCTTCAGCTTCCGGCCGAGCTTCGGATACTCGACCTCGGTGACGTAGCCGTTGGCCACGACGTCGGGATCGTTCGAGGCTTCGAGTAGCGTGTTGATCGGCGCCGAGACGATGTCGGCTCCGCGCAGACGGGCGACCCAGTCCTCGCGCGTTCCGGTCGCGAACAGGGCGTCGAGCGTGGCGAGAAGCTCGATGCGCTTCTGGTCATTGTCGATGATCACGCCGAGATCGGCGAAGCCCGCCTTCTCCAGATGCTCGTGGAAGCCAAGCGACGTCATCGCGTCCTTCCAGTCCTCCGGACCTGTGATCTGGAAGACCAGCGGCTTGCCGTCGCGATCGTCGAAGCTGGCACTGATGCCCGGCCGCTCACGCGTGCCGGTGACGCGGGCCTGCCCTGTCACGGGATTGCGGTCGCGCCACATCGCTGTCTGGAGCGTCCAGCCCATCAGCCGGATCTGTCCGCCCAGCAGCGACAGGTCGATCTTCTGCCCGACTCCCGTGGTGCGCGCGTGCGTCAGCGCCGCCAGCGCACCGCCAAACGCCAGGATCGCGCAGGTCTCGTCGGCGACGGACACGACACCGGTCCGCATCTTCTGGCCCGGCATGGAATAGGCCTCGGCGATGCCGCCCAGCGCCTGCGCCATCGAGTCGGTGCCCGGCAGGTCGGCGTGCGGCCCGTCGGGGCCGTAGCCCGAGATCGACACATAGACGAGCTTCGGGTTGACCGTGCGCAGCTCCTCCCAGCCAAAGCCGTTCTTCTCGGCCGCGCCGGGGCGGAAGTTCTGGCCGAAGATGTCGGCCTTCGCGACGAGCTTGCGCAGGATCGCGCGCCCCTCCTCGCTCTTGAGGTTCAGCGTCACGCTCTTCACGCCACGATTGTTGGTCTCGAAGAAGGTGCTGCCCATGCCCGGCAGCACGGTCATACGGCGCGACGGGTCGCCGCCCTGGGGCGATTCGATCTTGATCACTTCGGCGCCGAGATCGGCCATCAGCATCCAGGGCACGGTGCCCGCCTGCGCGGTGGAGCAGGAGACAACCTTGACGCCCTGCAGCGGGCCGTGGGGAAGAGACATCGACGGGGCTCCTCTGTGAGGGCCCCACGCTAGAGCAAGATCAGGCGGGCGTCTCCAGCCGCGCCACGTCGCAGAAGCGAACGAGCCGGCTCGACGTTTCGTCCCACAATGTCAGCCGTGGCGCAGCGAGGCCGGCGCGCAGGCCGAGCGGCGGAACGGCGCGCACCGACTGGGCCGCTTCGTGAGCCTGCGGCAGCCGATAGTTCGGAATACGCTGGTTGAGATGGTGGACGTGATGGAAGCCGATATTGCCGGTGAACCAGCGCAGGACGATCGGCAGGTCGAACCAGGACGATCCGTCCATCGCGGCATCGACATATCGCCAGCCGCCGCGACCGCTCCACTGCGCGCCCGGGAAGCGATGCTGCAAGGTGAACAGCCACACGCCGAGGATCGATGCCACGACCATGATCGACAAATGCACCAGCAGCACGTCGCGCCAGCCCAGCAACAGCACGAGCGCCGTGAACAAGGCCACGAGGCTCGCATTGGTGAGCAGGACCGAGCGGCGTTCGCGCACCCAAGCGCGCGGCGTGTCGAACGGCGTGCGGTAGAGCAGCACGAACACCAGGGGCGGCAGCAGGAAGTTGGCGATCAACGGATGGCGGACGAGCCGATGAAGCAACCTCTCGCGGGGCGACAAAGCGAGGTAGGCGCGCACGGTGAGGCACGAGGAATAGATGTCGCTGCCACGATCGCCGCGATCGAGATTGTTCCATTCGGCATGATGCTGCGCATGCTGGCGCCGCCAGCTCGCGAAGGGCGTGAAGGTGCACAGGCTGCACAGCCGGCCGACGATGGTATTGGCGCGACGCGAAGCAAAGAACGAGCCGTGTCCGCAATCGTGCTGAACGATGAACACGCGCACCATGAACGCACCGGTCGGTATGGCGAGGGCAAGGACGAGCCCCACGGAAATGCCGCAGGCGACGTACATGACTGCGCAGCCCGCGAGGAACGGACCGAACGAGGTTGCGAGCTGCAGCAGGCTCTGCCGTGCGGAGGGTCGCGCAAACGAGGCGGCGGCCGCGCGCAACTCGGAATCAATTGGATCGGGGGTAGAATGAGGCTCCATGAACACCTCCGTCTTTCGCCACGATGCAAGGACCAGCTGTATTTGGCCCTTGATAGTGTCGGAACAAGGGACCATATGGAGCTTGTCGATACACGGACATCTGATTTGGTCCGCGCCCGCCGGCATTGTTCAGCGGCCCCGCTCCACGACACTTGATCCCGAAAGCCAGTGCAAATTCGACGGGTTCCAGCGCTCTTCCGCATGTTCAAGTGTGGAGAGGGCACGGACTCGCATATCCAAAGTCAAAAAAGGGGTCTCCCATGACAACGACGACGGGAACCGTGAAGTGGTTCAATATTCAGAAGGGCTTCGGCTTCATTCAGCCGGACAATGGCGGCACCGACGCCTTCGTGCACATCAGCGCGGTCGAGCGCGCCGGCATGAGCATGCTGAGCGAAGGCCAGAAGGTGGAATTCGAGCTGGTCGCCGATCGCAAGAGCGGCAAGATGGCGGCGGAAAACCTCAAGGCCGCATCCTGATCACGGGCCGCCGGTAACACGGCGGCCGCCCTCCTCCCTGCGCGCCACCACAGATGTACTGGGGCGTGCGGCTGGAGCGGCAACGCGATACGGCCCCGTACCTGGAAAGGTGCGGGGCCTTTCGCATTTTGGGGTTGCGTCAGTTCGTCTTGAAGACCTTGGCCATCGCCGACATCAGGTCCTTGGGGCCCCTGTCCATCAGCATTGCCTTGGGCAATTCGTCGAAGCGCTGACGGCCGCTGACCGTGAGGCACGGACCGTCCTTGCTGTCCTGGATCAGACGCAGATTGCGCAACCTAGTCAGGTCCTGGGCGCGCATGGCCCGCACATCCGACTGGCCGAAGGCGACCCGCCTCAAGGTGACCTCCTCGTCGGGCGTGAGCACGACCGCGGGCTTCGGGGAAGTTTCGACTTTTCGTTCAACGGCCATGTCGCACCTCGTCTTGCGCGTCGATGCATCGTCGGATGCTTCGGAATCAGGAGGCGCCGACGCAGACGTCGCCGAATACTCTCCTTAGATGGGCGCTCGGCGCGTCCGCGGCAAGCGCTCATTCAGGCCGGGATGAGCGCGCTCAGGGAGTCGAGAGCAGTTGCTGGGCGAGGCCTGCACAGGGACAACCTTGGCGATCTGTGTCTTGCGGCCGTTCAGATCGCTGGCGCGGCCTTCCAGCTGGCCGCGCAGATAATCCGACGTCGCGACGAAGTAAATCGTGCCAGCCGCGATCAACCGGAGACCGAGGAAGATGCCGACCGTGCAGCCCAGGCACTTGGCGGCACGTTTCATGGACCCGAAACGGAACCAGCTCCCTGCGGTTGCAAGTGGAAGCCCGGGGCCTGATCGGCCCCCGTTCACCCGCGCGGCACCAGGCAGGACTGCCAGAAGCACAACAAGGGCGTGACGGCCAGTTCCATTGCCAGCGCTCCCGCCACCGGCAGCGACAGCGGATCGCCCTGCATCACGCCCAGCAGGCGGCAGCAACCGCCGATCGCCACGATCCCCGTCAGCACGCGGACGCGTGCCGCTTGGTGCTCGATGTGGGGAATCGCTGCCCAGAAGGCGAGCCCGATGGCGAAGAGCAGCCCCGAGAGATAGCGGCCATGGTTCAGTTGCGAACCTACCGATCCCGCAACAGGGTGAAACACGCCCCACAGTCCGGCAACGACCGGCACGATTCCGGCCACGGCAAAGCTCGTCTGTGCAGCGCGCCTCCCGACCGACGAAGCTGCGTTCATCAAGCCCATTCCTTTCCCGGCTATGAACCGGCTCCTTCCTGTACGAAGGAACCGGCCGATGCGATCAGCGGGACGGAACGGAGCAGGCGGCGCGTCAGTCCGCGAGTTCAGTGCGACCCAGCACCACGTCCTCGTAGACGTGCAGCGACGGCAGGCCGCCGGTGTGGATGAACAGCACCTTGGCACCCGGCTTGAAGTGGCCCTGGCGCGCGAGGCCGATCAGGCCGGCCATGATCTTTCCGGTATAGACCGGATCGAGCAGGATGCCCTCGGTGCGCGCCAGCATCTGCACGGCCTCGACCATCTTCTTGTTCGGCACAGAATACTTGGGCTGCCAGAAGCCGCCGAAGCTCTTCACCGCCGACGCCGGCACCTTGATGTCGACGCCCAGCAGGTCGATGACCGCCTGCGCTTCCTTCAGCACCAGCGGCTCCTGGTCGGCGGGATCGCGGCTGACGCCGACGCCGATCAGCGGGACCTTGATGTTGTTGCCGAGGAAGCCCGCGACCATGCCGCCATGCGTGCCCGAGCTGCCAGATCCCACCACCACGGCATCAGGCGAGAAGCCCATATCCAGCCACTGGACCTGCATCTCCTGTACGCAGGCCACATAGCCCAGACCGCCGATCGCGTTGGAGCCGCCACCGGGAATCACATAGGCCTTGCGGCCGAGCGAGGCCACGTCCTGCGCCACACGCGACATCGCCTCGCCCATGTTGGTGCCGCCGGGAACGACCGTGATCGCCTCGACGCCCATCAGCTCGAACATGAAATTGTTGCCGCCGGCTTCCTTCTTGTAGCTGCCGGGAACGCGCTCCTCGATCACGAAGCGGCACTTCAGGCCTTCCTTCACCGCGGCGGAAAGCGTGATGCGGCAATGGTTCGACTGCGGCGCGCCGCAGGTGACGAGCGTGTCGCAGCCCTGGGCAATCGCATCGCCCGCCAGGAACTCGAGCTTGCGGGTCTTGTTGCCACCGGGGAACAGACCCAGCATGTCGTCGCGCTTGATCCAGATCTCGGGGCCGACGCCACCGGGACAGCTGGCGGCAAGTGCCTTGGTGAAGTGCGGCAGGTGTTCGATGGGCGTGGGCGCGTTGGTGTAGATGCGACGCGGGAAACGAGACAGGTCCATTCAATCAGCTCCAGGTGGGAATACGCGCCCTCGCCCGCTGCCGCGGACGAAGTCTTCAGGTCACTCCGTGATAATTCCGCAGACGATGCGGTCGCCGGCATTGCCGGTCGGGTCGGTCTTGTAGTCGTCGGGCCCGGCGTGAATGATGATCGACGAACCGTCGGCATCGAACACCGAATTGGGCTGTCCCTTGGCCAGCGTGATCATGTGATTGGCAACGTCGATCCTCAGCTCGCCGTTGGCCGGGATGTACAGGTTGGGCATGTCGCCGGCATGGGAGCCTTCGGCCGCCTCCATTCCATGCTTCTTGGAGGCGGGATTGAAATGACCGCCGGCACTGGTGAACGGCGCCTCGCATTTGCCGACCGCGTGGATATGGAACGCATGCTCGCCGGGCGCCACGCCCTTGAGCGACATCTTGAGCAGCACGCCGTGCGGCGTCTGGATGAGCTGGACGCTGCCGACATCCGTGCCCGTCGCGTCCTTCAGCGACGCCTTCGCGGTCTGGGCCTGCGCGGCAAAGGAGAACGCGGCGACTCCGGCTGCAGCGAACAGGCTGCACATCACTGGGACGATACGCATCGGTTCCTCCATCATTGGGTTGCGATCGTCACCCTACTCCAGGACCTTCGGCGGCCGGTAGAGCGGAAAACCGTTGAAGGGCTTCGAATTCTTGTGATCGGGCACCTGGTAGAAAGTCGACTTGCCATAGTTGTGCAATCCACCGTCGACCCGCAGCGTGGTGCCGGTGACGTAGGCCGCCGCGTCGCTCAGCAGATAGACGATGGCTCCCGCGATCTCGGACTCCGTGCCATGGCGCTTGGCGGGGATACGGTCCTTCACCGAACGCAGCGCCTCGTGGGCGCGCTCGGGATAGCGGTCGAAGCCGGACGAGGCGATGAAGCCCGGAATGACGGAATTCACGCGGACGCCCGAATGCGCCCATTCGATCGAGGCGCTGTAGGTGAAGTTGGTCTGGCCGGCGCGGGCCGCGCCATTGTGGGCCATGCCGGGATTGCCGAGCTCGAAGTCGGCGCCGACATTCACGATGACGCCGCCATGTGCTTCCATCGACGCCAGATAAACCGCCTTGGACACGAGGAAGGTCGCGGTCATGTTGTTGGCAACCACCGCGTTCCAGCCGTTCAGCGAGATGTCCTTGAGCGGTGCGGGGAACTGGCCGCCGGCATTGTTCACCAGCCCGTCGATGCGGCCACTCCAGCCCATCACGCCTTCGATCGCCGCCTTGACCTCGTCCTCCCGGCGCAGGTCGGCCGGGAAGATGAAGGTGTCGGGATCGCCCAGTTCCTCCTTCACGCGCTCCAGCTTCTCCAGCGTGCGGCCGACGAGCGCCACACGCGCGCCGAGCGACTTCAGTTCGTGGGCGGTGCAGCGTCCGAGACCGGAGCCGCCGCCGGTGACGATGATGTTCCTGCCCGCGAAAAGGCCGGGCCGGAACACGGAGTCGTAGCGCACACTGGCTGTCATCGACCTACTCGACCTTGATATTGGCGGCCTTCACGACCTCGGCCCACTTGGCCGTCTCGACACGCAGGAAAGCGGCGAGCTCTTCGGGCGTCGAGCCGATCGCTTCGGCGCCGAGATCGGCGAACTTCGCCTTGATCTCTTCCAGGCGCATGATCCTCGCGATCTCCATGTGCAGGCGCGCGATCACCGCCGGCGGCGTGCCGGCCGGCGCGATCAGCGCATTCCACTCGGAGATCTCGCAATTGGGCACGCCGGCCTCGGCGAGCGTCGGCACTTCGGGAGCGGCCGGTGAGCGCGCCGCGCTGGTCACGGCAAGCGGCCGCACACGGCCGCCGCGGGCCTGCGGCAGGGCAGCACTCATATTGCCAAAATAGAAGGGCACATGCCCCGCCGCGACGTCGGCCACCGCGAGCGCACCGCCCTTGTAGGGAACATGCTGGATATCCGTGCCGGTGCGCATCTTGAAGAGCTCGGCCGCGAGATGCTGGGCGCTGCCATTGCCCGACGAGGCGTAGGAGAGCTTGCCGGGCTGCGCCTTGGCCAGCGCCACGAGCTCGGCCACGGTCTTCGCCGGATGCGAGGGCGTGATGACCATCAGCTCCGGCACCGTCACCAGGAGCGACACAGGTGCGAAATCCTCGGGCGTGCGGAACGGCATTTTTGGAAACAGCGACGGGTTCACCGCATGGGCAAAGGCGCCGATCAACAGGGTGTGGCCGTCCGGCGCGGCCTTGGCCACGATCTCGTCGCCGATCATGCCGCCCGCGCCGGGCTTGTTCTCCACCACGATCGTCTGGCCCAGCGCCTCCTGCAGCTTGGACGCGATCAGGCGTGCCGTCGTGTCCGCGCCGCCACCTGCCGAATAGGGCACGATCAGCCGCACCGGTTTGGAGGGATAGGCTTGCGCGCGTGCAAGGCCCGGCACCAAGGCCAGGGCCGCCGTCGTACCAAGGGTGCGCCGCCGCGAAATCTTCATTTCTTCCTCCCGCACGTTCTTGGGGGGAGACTACACCCTAACGGGCACGCAGCGCGACGCGGCCGAGATGGCGCTGCAACAGGCGCATCAGTGCGAACCCCGCCTGCAGGGTGACCCCGAAACAGAGGATGCCGATCGCGAACAGGACCATCTTGTCGCCGAGCGTTGGCATCAGCTCGGCCTCGCGCAGGATGACGGCGATCCCCTCGGGAACGCCGATGGCGGCGCCGGCACTCGAGGACATGACCAGC
>CANIEC010000134.1 GCA_947466085.1 Rhodospirillales bacterium | reverse complement strand
TCGAGCGACGGCGGGGGTGGAGGCGGCGGCGGTTCGGGCTTGGCAAGCGCCTGTTGCTGCGGCGGCGGTGGAGGCTCTGGCTGGACGAGCGCCGGCGGCTGCGGTGCCGGAGGTTCCGGCTGGGCGAGCGCCTGCTGCTGGGGCGGCGGCTCCTGCTTGGCCTCCTGCGGCTTCGGTTCCTCGGGCTTGGATTCCGCCGGCTTGGATTCCTCCTTCGGGCCCTCCTCTTTCACCGTGTCGGGTGTGGGCATGTCCGTTGCGCGCGGGGCGGGCGTCTCGGCACCGGCGACGTCGCGCGGGTTGGTGCTGCGCTCGGCGGGAGGGGGCGGCAGGCCGAGGCGCATCGGCGGCGTCACAGGCTGCGGAGTGGGCGTGGGAGCGCTGGCTGCGGGTGCGGGCGGCGGCGGCGGCGGCGGTGAAGCAGGTGCGGCGGCTGGCTCCGGCGCCGGCTCGGTCTTCTGCTCGGCGACCGGGGTCACGGCCTCCGGTGCATCCATCGAGATTTCGATGGCATCCTCGAAATGATCGACCGGACGCAGCGGCGAGATCCAGAACAGCGCCAGTCCCACACCGACATGCAGGAGCACCGCCAGCGCCACGGCTGACGGGGGCATGTGCTCGAAGCGGGAGTAGGTGAGACTGACGTCGTGGGTCACGGTGACCCCGTTCTACGGGGCGGCCCGGCGGGCCGCTAGTTGATCGGCTCGGATTTGTAGACGCCCCACATGCCACTCCGCTCGATCCAGCCGCTCACGCCCGAAACCTTGACCCGGCACCAGTCGCCGGCGCACGAGCGGATCTCGCCCAGGACTTCGGGCTCGAGCTTGGCCACGACCTCGGCCGACGAGGCCGGCGTCTTGTGCAGGCTGGCGGTTTTCGCGTTGATGATGAAGGAGCGCTTGCCGGTGAGCAGGCTCTGGTGAACCCAGCCGCTGGCCCCCTGCCAGTCGCGGATTTTGCGCCAGTTCTCGTATTCGGCGACGATTTCGACCGGCATGGCCTTGCGCTTGAACACCCAGTCGACCGGATAGCGCGAGCCCGGCCCGGTCCGGACATTGACCTCGTCGGAACGGAGGGAGGCGAAGCGGGGAATGGGCAGGCCGGAGCCCTTGCGCTGGACATTGGTCGGCTTGTCGGCCGCCAAGGCTGCTTTTCCGCCGGTCTGGGGCAGGGAAAATGCCACCAGAGCGACGCAGAAGGCACCAAGCAGGACCGACGATCGAATTCCCATTGGCGCTTCTATACCTGAATTCTTCAAATGAGGCGACAAGTTGCTGGAAAAGCGTCACTTTCCAGCATTACGAAAGGCGGGGGCGTTTGCTGGACAAAACGCGCGCGGACTTGGTAATCGGGCTTAGTCCCTGTCTCGAGCCAGCGCCGGTCCCCATTCACATGCCGTCCACCCCCAAGAAAAAGCCGCTGGTGATCGTCACCCGAAAGCTTCCCGACGCCATCGAGACGCGTCTGATGGAGCTTTTCGACACGCGCCTGAATGCCGATGACAAGCCGCTGACCGGCGCCCAGCTGGTCGAGGCCGTGAAAGCGGCCGACGTGCTGGTGCCCACGGTGACCGACCGGATCGACGCCCGCGTGCTGTCGCAGGCGGGGCCGAAGCTGAAGCTGATCGCCTCGTTCGGCACCGGCGTCGACCATATCGACCTCGACACCGCCCGCCAGCGCGGCATCACCGTCACCAATACGCCGGGCGTGCTGACCGAGGACACCGCCGACATGGCCATGGCACTGGTGCTGGCCACGTCGCGTCGCGTGGGCGAGGGCGAGCGGCTGGTGCGCAGCGGCAAGTGGTCCGGCTGGAGCCCGACCTCGATGCTGGGCGCCCGCCTGCAGGGCAAGCGCCTGGGCATCGTCGGCATGGGCCGCATCGGCCAGGCGCTGGCGCGCCGCGCGCGCGGCTTCGGCCTCGCCATCCACTATCACAACCGCAAGCGCGTTCACGGCGAGATCGAGCGCGAGCTCGAGGCGACCTACTGGGAGAGCCTCGACCAGATGCTGGCGCGCATGGACATCGTGTCGGTCAACTGCCCGCACACGCCGGCGACGTTCCACCTTCTGTCGGCCCGGCGCCTCAAGCTGATGAAGCCGACCTCGATCCTCGTGAACACCGCGCGCGGCGAGGTGATCGACGAGAACGCCATGGTGCGCATGCTGAAGGCCGGCGAAATGGCAAGCGCAGGACTCGACGTCTACGAGAACGAGCCGCAGGTGAACCCGAAGCTGCTCGAGATGGATCGGGTGGTGCTGCTGCCGCACATGGGCTCGGCCACGCTCGAGGGCCGCATCGAGATGGGCGAGAAGGTCCTGATCAACATCAAGACCTTCGCCGACGGCCACAAGCCGCCGGACCGGGTCTTGGCGACGATGTTCTAGCGCGTTCACACGCGCTGGCGGGCGGCAGCGCCTTCCGAGGCGCGAGAGCCCGCACGGTTCCCCTTGCGCACCGCTACCTAAAGATCCCCCTCGACCATCTCGCGCGCCCGATTGTCGATCAACACGTCGCGCGTCGCGCGGCCGACCTGGGCGCCGATCAGGATGGTGAGCGACGTCCAGTACATCCACACCATGATGGCGGCGAAGCCTGCCGTGGCGCCGAACGCCGAGGTGAGCTGCGTCACCTCGAAATAGAAGACCAGCGCGCGGTTGCCGGCGGCGAAGAGCAGCGCGTTCACCAGGCCGCCGATCAGCGCGTAGCGCCAGGGCACGTTCCCTGTCGGCAGCCACTTGTAGATCAGCGTGAAGAAACTCGAGAGCAGGCCGTAGTGCACGAAGGTCGAGATCGCCGGGCCGATCCAGACGCCGAGGATCGGGAATCTCTCCAGCACGCCGGCATAGGCCGAGACCAGCACGCTGGACAGGATCACGACGATCAGCAGAACGCCCAGCACGATCATCAGCAGCACGGCGAGCAGCCGCGACTTCAGGCTGGCGAGGACCGGATGGACCGTCGGCCCCTTGTTGGTTCGCCAGATCGCGTCGATCCCGTCATCCAGTTCCACGAAGACGCGGGTACCGGTGTAGAGCAGCACGGCGGCGCCGGCGACGGCGGCGATGCCGCCGCCGCGGAACAGGTCCTCCGAGGCGAAGCGGCGGATGGTGCGCAACTGGTCCTGCGCGACGACGGTGCCCAGCGCATCGAAGATCGCCTCCTGCGCCATGAACCTGCCGACGAACGGCTCGGCGATCGCGATCGTGAAGATCATGATCGGGCCCAGCGCGAACATCGTATAGAACGCCATCGCCGCGGCCGAGGTCGACAGCCGGTTCGCGAAATAGCCGTAACCGGCCTCGTAGGCGATACGCCAGAGCGTTTGAATCATGGGTCAGCGCAGATGGGCGATGGCGTTTGAGTAATACGCGAGAACCGGCCGTTCGGTTGCCACGACCGAGAAAAGTCCCTCGCCACTCTCTTCCACCAGATGGCGCAGCGAGAGCATGCGCAGTCCGACATGGAAGGCATAGTCGCGGTCGCCGCGCGGCAGGTAGAGCTTCGCGCCACGCGTCTCGAAATGCTCGATCAGGTCGGAGGCCCGGACCTTGAGCTCGAGTTCGTCGAGCGGCCCCTCCGCTTCGAGCAGGACCGTCGCCATCAGCGACACCGGCAGGACCGGGACGAGACGGGCGATCTCGCCCATCACGTCGTTCGCCAGCCGGCCGATCACCTCGAAGCGCTGCTCCTTGCCGAGCGCGCGGAGGTCGCCGCCCCCTGGCCCACCGTGGGCGGCCAGCCAGCCGCGTGCCGAGAGGGGAGCGCCGAAATTCACGCAGGCATAGCCGAAGCGGTGCCATTGTCCGCGCAGCATCAGCCCGAGCTGGCTCGCCCAGAAGGCCAGCGCCGTGCGCACGGCGAACCAGGCACTGCGCCGGCCCGCCTCGCGGTCGAGCGAGCGCAGCAGCGTCCGGTCCTCCAGCACGCGATCGTAGTTCAGCGCCACCGGCACGAAGACGATGTCGTGCGTGCCGTTGGGATCGAACGATTTCAGCATGTAGTCGAACAGGCCGAGCTTGGGCTCGCGCAGCCTTCCGTCGCGCGACAGGCCGCCTTCGGGATACATCGCCTGGGCGACGCCGGCCTCGGTCGCCATGTGGACGTAGCGTTCGAGTACCCGCCGGTAGATCGGGCTGTCTGAGTTGCGGCGCACGAAATAGGCGCCCATGGACCGGATGAGCTGCTGCAGCGGCCAGATTCGCGCCCACTCGCCCACGGCATAGGAGAGGGCCGTGCGCTCGGCGGCGAGGAAGGCGACCAGCACGTAATCCATGTTGCTGCGGTGGTTCATCACGAACACCACGGTCGTGTCGGGCGACACGCCGGCCAGCGTGCGTTCGTCGGCGTAGCCCAGACGCACGCGATAGAGAAACCGCGCGACGGTGCGGGCGATCGAATAGCCCACCCGGAAATAGACGTAGGCGTTGAAGGTCGGCACGATCTCGCGCGCGTAGCGATGAACTTCCGTCATCGCGACCTCGCGCGGCACGTTATGGGTGCGCGCGTGTTCGTTGGCGGCAGCGACCACCTGCGGATCATAGATCAGTCGGTCGATCAGGACCTGCCGCTTGGTGAGCTGGAACGGCTTGATCTCGACGTCGAGGCGGCGATTGACCCGGTCGATCAGCCGGTTGAGCCGGCGCCGCAGGAACCAGCGGCCGCTCGGGATCAGCAGCCGGTCGAGCAGCGACCACAGCGCGAACGCCAGGATCGCGACGAACAGCCAGAGCGGAACGGTGACAGGCTCGCCCATTTCCGTCCTTCGCGCCCTTCCCGTGCCGTTCGCGTCAGTATTGCTTGAGGCCGAAGCCGGCGATGGCGAGCAGGATCGAGGCGACACCCAGGGTCAAGGTGGAAGCCAGTGCCCCCACCAGGCGGCCCTTCGGGATCAGGCCGAGCATGCCGCCGGCATGCAGGACGCGCGCGACCAGAAACACCACCGACAGGATCGCGACCGTGCGGAAGCTGTAGAAGTCGCTTGCCATGTAGATGATCAGCAGGGTGAGGGGCGCGAACTCAATCAGGTTGCCGTGCGCCCGCACCGCCGCCTGCATCTCGGCATCGCCGCCGTCTCCCAGGTTGATCCGCTTGCGACCGCGCAGCAGCCCGATGTTTATGGTGAGCGCGACCGCCAGAAGGCCCAACAGCCCGGCGCAGACGAAAAAGACGGGCATTGGGGACTCCCCGGATTGGCCACTCGATTCAGTGGCATTGTATGACCATATTGGCGGTGCACCAGCCGACGAAAGCAAGAGGAGCCGCGCCATGTGGCGGATTTTGCGCAAGAAGACCGAGATCCCGACGGCCGATCGTGCCCTGCCGGGCCGCCCGGCGCCGGACTTCGAGATTCCCGTGATGCACTACGTCAACGGCAACCGCATCCAGGCACCGTTCCCGGCCGGCATCGAGCAGGCGATGTTCGGGCTGGGCTGCTTCTGGGGCGCCGAGCGCGTGTTCTGGGAGGCATCGGGCGTTTACGCGACGGCGGTCGGCTATGCCGCGGGCCTCACGCCCAACCCGACCTACGAGGAAGTCTGCTCGGGCTACACCGGCCACAACGAGGTGGTGAAGGTGTGGTTCGACCCGAAGAAGACCTCCTACGAGGCGCTGCTGCGGCTGTTCTGGGAGAGCCACGACCCGACCCAGGGCATGCGGCAGGGCAACGACGTCGGCACGCAGTATCGCTCGGGCCTCTACACCTTCTCCGAGGCGCAGAAGACTCAGGCCCTGGCGTCGCGCGCGGTCTTCCTGAGGGAGCTCGCCCGGAAGGGCTATGGCGCGATCACGACCGAAATCATTGAGGCGCCGACGTTCTTCTACGCCGAGGACTATCACCAGCAGTACCTGGCCAAGAATCCGGGCGGCTACTGCGGCCTGGGCGGCACTGGCGTGAGTTGCCCGATCGGGCTCGGCGCGGCAACGGCGTAGGGGCCTGACTCGACGAGAAAGCCTCACCGTTTCGCGGCGGTTCAGCCTTGCAGATGCCGTCCGAAGTGCGCGGCCAGCCGGTCCGCTGCGGCGGCGACCAGAGGGGGATCGTCGTAGAAATGGGTTTGCCCGCGCGAGGCGATCCACACGATTTCCTTGGTCGTTGCCAGGGCGTCGTGAAATTTCCGAGCCCAGGCCGGCGACAGCGCGTTTTCCGAATGAATCATCAGGACCGGCACGTCGAGGTGAGGCGCTGCCGCCTGGACATCGAACGGCAGAAAGTGCTCGCGCGACATGACGGCAAAAGCGTTGGCATAGGCGGGGGTCGCCGCCCGGCGTGTGTAGTAGTCGACGGTATCCTCGGTCTGCATCGCCGCGTCGCCCTGCAACGAAGCGGCCGGAATCGTCTCGACCTCGCCGGTCGCCTCGAAGCGGCGGCGTGCGGCGATGCCCTGGTCGACCCGCGCGGCGAAGCTCGTGGCATCCCGCGCCTGCATGTCGGCGGGATCGCGGTAGTAGCCGGCGACCGCACCGTAGGCTTTGACGAGGGGATTGTCGGCGGCCGCCCAGGCGGCGTAGCCGGCCCCCAGGCAGACGCCCGCCGCGCCGATACGCCGGCTGTCGATGTCGCGTCGTGCCGCGAGCCAATCCAGGCCGGCGCGGAGGTCGGCCACCTTGTGCCGCCAGTGTTCGTACTGGCGGGGCATGCCGCCGCTTTCGCCATAGTGGCGATGGTCGAGGGCGAGCGCGGCGAAGCCGCGCGCTGCCAATGCGGCGGCATAGACGCCGGTTACCTGCTCCTTGATGCTGGTCATCGGGCCGCCGACGATCAGTGCCGGGTGGGGCCCCGGCCCCTCGGGCAGATGCAGGTGGCCGACGACAGTCACGCCGTCCACCGGGAAGCGGGCGATCTCGATCACGACGCCACGCCTTCCGCAGGCGTCCAGTCGCCGACCCAGTTTCCGTCGCGATAGATCTCGTGGCCGGCATGGGGTGTGAACTCGACCATGACGGTTGCGCGCGGCACGCCCAGCAATTCCACGCAGGCGTCGACGATGCCGTTTGCCAGGGTGAGGCGATTCTCGGCCGGTCGCCCCGGTCGATATTCCACCAGCACCATTGTGATCGACTCGATCCCCTGGGGGCCGAGGCGGAAGAGATTGTCGGGGCCCAGCTCGCAGAGACCGACATTGGGTCGCCAGAGCTGGGTCTGCATGACATCGGCGTAGAGGCGACAGAGCCGCTCCGCCAGTTCGCGCTTCACCGCCGCCGGGAAGTGGCCTGGCAGGTCGAGGTGCAGATACGGCATCAGGGGTCTCCGCTCAGCAGGTGGTCGAAAGTGATGGTGATGAAGAGACGCAGCGGCCTGTCGCTCTTCTCGGCCTTCATGCGCAGCAGAGCGCCTTCCCAGCCGTCGACGAGGTAGGCCGCCAGTGCTTCCGGTTCGAGGCCGGCGCGGAGGTCTCCGCGTGCCTGCGCCTCGACCAAGAGGTCGCGCAGCATCGTTTGCCATTCGGCGAACGCGGCTCGCAGTCGGCCACGCACCGTCTCGCTGTGGTCGGCGATCTCGGCACTGAGATTGCCCAACAGGCAGCCGCCGACATGGCCGCGTTCGCCCAGTGCCGTCGCATAGGCTTCCAGATAGGCGCGGAGCCGGCGCAACGGCGGCATCGACCGGTTTGCGACGAAGAGGGCTTGCCGACGTGCCGTGTTCCGGGCCGCCCAGCGGTCGACCACGGCGCAGGCAAACGCCTCCTTGCTGTCGAAGTAGTAATAGAACGAACCTTTTGGCACTCCTGCGGCAGCGACGATGTCGGCTACGCCGGTGCTGTTGAATCCGGCCGCCAGAAGCCCCTCCAATCCGGCCTCGATGAGTCGTGAACGGGCATCCTCTTGTGACATGCTCTAATAGTTGACCGGTCATCTACTGGAGTCAAATGAAACATCCACTACTGAAGTAAGCCAGCCGGCTAGGCCGTCGGCGGGGCCGTGGCGTAGCCGAATTCGTTGTCGAGGGCGGCGATCTGGCGGCGGAAGTCGATGCGCATCCGCGCCTTGTCGCTCTCGTCCAGCCACGAGGCCTCGACCGAGTTCAGGCTGAACATACGGGCCTTGTCGGGGCCCCAGCCGATCGTCTCGAACAGGGTCGTGAAGCCGTGACCGAGATTGGTGCCGAACATCGCCGGATCGTCGGTATTGATCGTGACGTTGAGGCCGGCCTCGACCATGCGGCGGATGCGCTGCGGCCGGTGCGGTCGATTGTGGAGCAGGCTGGTCCAGGCGCAGGGCGTGAAGTAGAGCCCGTCCTTGCGCGCCTCGGCCATCACGAAGTCCGACGCCAGCATGTTGTAGCCGTGGTCGATGCGGTCGCAGCGCAGCACGTCGCGGCAGATCAGGTAGTTGGTCGGCGGCGCCTCGAGCGGCGTGAGATAATCCTCGCAGCAATGGGCCGTGCAGCGCAGCCCGCCCTTGCGCGCCAGCGCATAGGCTTCGGCAAACGTCGCAGGCGGACCGACGCTCTCGTTGCCGTCCAGGCCGATCCCGATCACCAGCTCATGGCGATGCGCGAGTGCCGTCTCGACGATCTCGACGGCTTGGGCGGGCGAATTGATCGAGCGGTCGATGCAGCAGATCAGCCGCGCCGAGATGCCGAAGGCCCGTCCCACCCGTTCGATCCCGTCGGCCATGCCGGCCACCATCGAGGGATAGTCGATGCCGTTGGGATAGAAGTAGTCGGGATTGAAGAAGAACTCGACGTGCCGCAGGTTGCCGTCGCGCGCGGCATCCTCGCAATATTCGTAGACGGCGCGGCTGAAATCCTCTTGCGTGCGCAGCACCGAGGCGGTGAGGCGCAGGATCTCGAGGAACCCGTCGAAGTTGGGCCACTGGTAGAGCTGCTCGGCCGGCCGCGGCAGGGGCAGGCCGTACTTCCTCGCGAGCTCGGCCACGGTCGTCGCCCGCAGCGTGCCGGCGAGATGGCAGTGCAGCTCCGCCTTGGGAATGCGCCGCAGATAATCGTCGGCAACCGCTTTCGCCATGGGGACGATCCTCACTTCTTCTCGATGTTGTAGAGCAGCATGACCGGCGACTTCAGCACGCCTTCGAGGTTGTTGCGCCAGGCCGACGGGGTCGTGAACTGCGCCAGCGGCAGATAGAGCACCTGCTCGTAGGCGCGGACCTGGATCTCGGTCGCGATCGTCTTGCGCGCCGCCTCGTCGGACGCCGTGGCGAACTTCAGACGCAGCTCCTCGATCTTCTGGTCCTTCGGCCAGCCCCAGGCGGAGGCGGGTGGACCCGAGGCGACGAGGAACGGATTGCTGAGCGGATTGCCCTGGTCGGGCACGGAGTTCGTGGTGTGGGCGAGATTCCAGCCGCCCTTGTCGACCGGCCCGGTGTTGAGCCGGCGCGTGGCGAAGGTCTGGAAGTCCATCGACACCATGTCGACCTTGAAGCCGAGATCGACCAGCACCTGGCGCGTGACGTTGCCCAGCGCCGCGATGCCGGGCGCATTGGCGACGTGCAGCATCACCAGCGGCGTCGACAGGTCGACGTTGGCCTCCTTCAGCATCGCCCTGGCCGCCGCCATGTCGCGGGACGGGATGCCGTCCTTGCTCTCGTAGGGCATGCCGCAGCCGAACATGGCGGCGCAGTCGGTGGCGAACTTCGGATCGCCCGCCACGACGCCGGCGTACATCGACCGGTCGACGGCGCGGGCGATGGCCTGCCGCACCTTGAGATTGTCGAACGGCGGCTGCAGGTGGTTCATGCGCATGATGGCCTGGAAGCCGTACTTGCTCACGACCTCGGCCTTCGCGCCGGATTTCGCGTCGAACAGCGGCAGCAGGTCGGCCGGCACCCTTTCGAGATAGTCGACCTCGCCGCGCACCAGCGCGCTCACCTGGGTCTGCGCATCGGGCATGCCCAGCATCTCGACCCGGTCCATCTTCGCGATCTTGGCGCCGGAGGCCCAGTTGGGCGGCTCGCTGCGGGGTTTGTAGTCGGCGAACCTGTCGAGCACGATCTTGACGCCGGGCTCATGCAGGTCGGCGCGGAACCTGTAGGGGCCGGAACCGACGATCTCCTTCACCTGCTCGCTGCCGGGGGTCTTGGCGATGCGCTCCGGCATCATGAACGGCACCGGCGCGCCGATCTTGGCCAGGCTGTCGAGCACCAGCCCGTAGGGCTCCTTCAGCACCAGCCTGATCGTATTGGCGTCGGCCGCTTCCAGCGAGGCGGTGAACTTCGCCAGCGTCTGGCCCATGCTGTCGCGCGAGCCCCAGCGCTGGATCGAGGCAACGCAGTCCGCCGCGGTGACCGGCTGGCCGTCGTGCCATTTCAGGCCGGGCCGTAGCACGAAGGTGTAGGTGAGCTTGTCGGGGCTGATCGTGTAGCTCCCGACCATCTGCGGCTTGGGCTCGAACTTGTCGTCGACCGCAAACAGCGTGTCGTAGATCAGGTATCCCAGGTCGCGCGTCGTGAACGACGTCGTGAAATGCGGGTCGAGGACGCGGCTCAGCGTCTCGGGCGCCACCTTGAGGGTCGATTGGGCATGCCCCTGTGTCGCGCCCAGCAGCCCTGCGGCGGCAAGTGCTGCCACCGACAATGAACGACGGAAAATCATATTCTCTCCCTTGGAACGCCCGGCCCAGCGAGCAGCAAGCCGCATGCCACGCTAGCGGCGGATCGCAGCGTCGAGTGCGGCCACGAACCGGTCAAGCTCGGCCTCGGTATTGTAGATGTGCACCGAGGCGCGCATCACGTCCTTCAGGCCGCGTCCCTTGAGGTCGAGGCGGGATGAGAACTGCGTCGAGACCGAGACGTTGATCGCCTGGTCGCGCAGCTGCTGCTTCAGCGTCCCATGCTCCTTGCCGGCGACGGCGAAGGTGACGATGGCGCCCTTGGTGACGCCGAGATCGGCCAGGGTCACGCCCGGCACCGTCTTCAGCCGCTCGCGCAGGCCGTCAGCCAGGTGGCGCAGGCGCGCCCAGATGGCCGGCATGCCCAGCTCGTTCGCCTGGTCGGCGGCGACCTTGAGGCCGATGACGCCCGCGAAGTAGCGCTCCCAGTTCTCGAACCGCTTGGCATCGCCGATCACGGTGTACTCGTTGTCGCCGGTCCAGCGCGCCGCGTGATTGTCGAGGAAGATCGGCTCGATGTGGGAGGTGCTGCGCGTGCGCGCGTACAGGAAACCCGTGCCGCGCGGCCCGCGCATGTACTTGCGTCCCGTGGCCGAGAGGAAATCGCAGCCGATCTTCTTCACGTCGATCGGCATCATGCCGACCGACTGGCAGGCATCGAGCAGGTAGAGGATGCCGGCATCGTTCACGATCTTGCCGACCGCCTCGGCCGGCTGGACCAGCCCGCCCTGGGTCGGGATGTGCGAGATCGAGACCAGCTTCGTGCGCCTGTCGATGGCGCGTTCGAGGGCCGCGAGGTCGATCTGGCCGTGCCTGTCGTCGGGCACCACCACGATCTCGGCGCCGGTCTTCTTCGCCACCTGCAGGTAGGAGATGTAGTTCGACGAATATTCGCTGACGCAGGTCAGGATGCGGTCGCCCGGCTTGAAGTCGAGCGAATAGAAGGCGAGGTCCCAGCCGCGCGTGGCGTTCTCGACATAGGCGATCTCCCCGGGCTCGGCGCCGATCAGCGTGGCGATCGACGGATAGAAGCCGTCGAGCACGGGGCGCGCCCGGTCGGCCGCCTCGTAGCCGCCGATCTCGGCCTCCAGCCGCAGATGGTCGAGGGTGGCGTCGAGGGTGCGGCGGCTGGGCAGCGAGGAGCCCGCCGCGTTGAGATGCAGGACGTGGGCGCAGCCCGGCGTCTCGGCGCGGATCTGCTCTATGTCGAGACTCATGTCAGAACTTCCCCTGCTCCTTCAGCACTTCCTCGGCGACGCGCAGCGCGTCGATGGCGGCCGGGAAGCCGCAATAGGCGATGGCATGGGTGAAGATCTCGCGCAGCTCGGTCTTGGTGCAGCCGTTGTTCAGCGCGCCCACCAGGTGGATCTTGAGCTCGTGCGGCCGGTTCAGGGCGCAGAGCATGGCGATGGTGATCATGCTGCGCTGCTTGCGGTCGAGCCCGTCGCGCGTCCACAGCGAGGCGTAGGCGAATTCCTCGGAGAAGGCGCGGACCGGACCCCAGAAATCGTTGTTGGTCGCGTCGCGCCTGGCGAGATAGGATTCGCCCAGAACCTCCGACAGGACCTTTCGTCCCGCGTCGCTGAGCGTCTTGTGAGCCTGTTCTTCGGACATGTCGCCTTCCTCCTGGTTCAGCCGCTTCCTGCCTAAAGCGACGCCGGAGCCCGAGCAACTGACCATTGCTCATGCCGGGGACACGCTTTCCGTCACCTTCGTGCGCAACGCCCGCGCGCGCCGCGCCTCGCTGCG
>CANIEC010000133.1 GCA_947466085.1 Rhodospirillales bacterium | reverse complement strand
GGGGCCGCCGACCCCCACTCTCAGCGGACCACGCAGGCTCATTTGTCCATTTCTCCAGCCACCAGGGCAATGTATCCCACGCCGAGCAACAGGCAGTAAGGCGAATAGTACCGCCGGTTACGCGTGGCAAACGGCTCTACCGTGAAATGCGCCTTCCATCGATGGCTGAAGCCCGCGATTCCACGTGCCACGAAGACGCCAGCGATCATGTAGGTGCCGGCCAGCACGGCCGGTTCGGCGATGCGACCCAGCACGTACCAGGGCCATAGCGCCATCACGGCAAGGACCAGCGCCACGAGGAAGCACTGCCAGGAAGGCGGCATGCGGCGGCGCCCGTCTCCGACGACGCTCCGCGCGAGGGCTTCCTCGCTGGCTTCCGGCCAGTGGCTGCCCAGGCCCCACATCACATGGATCACGGCGATGGCGCCGACGCCGATCGTCAGGAGCAGAGCCATAAGGGCGGTCATGAGCGGAAGAGCCGTGTGTATTGCGTTTCGTGACGGAGCGAACACCAGTCGAGCAGCGGTGTCGTCGTCCCGACCTCGTCCAGGGAGTAGACCGCGATGGCGGCCAGGGTCGCATCGTTGACCGAAGCTTCGAGCGCGGCCAGGGCGAGCTGGCCGTCGGTCTGGCCGAGCGGCACGGCACGCAAGGCAGCGGAGATCAGGTTGGCCGTGAAGGCGTGGAGATAGCCCGCCAGCGCCTGTTCGAGCGCGATGCCGTGGACCGCGGCAGCGAGCGCCACCGCGACCGGCAGGGCCAGTTCGCCGTCGAGGCGCCGATGCACCTCGTCGAGGGCGGCATGCGGCCAGGCCGTGCGCGTGATGGAAAGGAAGGATCCACCCTGCTGGCGCGATTCCAGTGCCATCTCGGAGGTGCCGCGCCAGGCGGTGGCGCGCTGGGCAACGGCATCGAACGTAGCCCAGTTGCCGTCCGTCGCCGCCCGCCAGCTCGCCGCGAACAGGGCGCCGTCGACGCAGCCGGTGCCGTGTCTCAGCACGCTGGCGAGCCAGGCCACCAGGGAGGCACGATCCTTGATCAGGCCCTCTTCCACCGCGGTCTCGACGCCATGGCTGTAGCTGAAGGCGCCGACCGGATAGGACGGCGACAGCCAGGCAAGCAGGCGGTACAGCGGGTCGCTAGCCATGACGCTCCGCATGCAGTTCACCGTGGCGATGGCCGGTGTGGTGATTGTGCTGGCCGTAGGCGCCGCCTTCGGGATCGAAGGGCCCGCGGACCTTGCGCACCTCCGCGCCGAGGCCCTTCAGCATGTCGACGATGACATGATCGTCGCGGATCAGGATGCGTTCGGCGTCGATCTGCGTGGGCAGGTGGCGATTGCCGAGATGCCAGGCGAGCCGCGCGAAGGTGGCCGCGTCACGCCCACGCACCTCGACGAGATCCTCGTCGGCGGCCTTCACCTCGACGAAGCCGCCCTCCTCCAGTTTCAGCCCGTCGCCGGTGTGCAGCACCACGGGTTCGACCAGGTCGAGCAGGAAGTCGAGACCGCCATCGCCCAGCATGCGCAGGCGGCGGCGGTAACGGTCGTCGAACAGCAGGGTGACGGTGTCGGTGCGCTCGGACGCCGGCCAGCGGCCGGCGCGCACGACTTCGATGGCGCGCTTCATGGGCATCCTCTCATGCAGCTCGCACCTATTGTCATCCCGAGCGCAGCGAGGGACCTTTGAAGCAACGTGAAGGGTCCCTCGCTACGCTCGGGATGACAATCTTGGGGTCGCATGCGCTGTGCCTAGAACAGAAAATACCTTTGCGCCATCGGCAGCGACGTGGCGGGTTCGCAGGTCAGGAGCTCGCCGTCGGCCCGCACCTCGTAGGTCTCGGGATCGACGTCGATCTTCGGGCAGGTTGAATTGTGCACCATGTGCTTCTTGCCGATCTTGCGCGTGCCCTTCACCGGCAGCAGCGAGCGGGTGAGACCCCACTTCTTGGCGACGCCCTTCGTAATGGCAGCCTGGGAGACGAACAGTACGGGGCTCATCACCAGGCTGCGGCCGAAGGCACCGAACATCGGCCGGTAGTGGACCGGCTGCGGCGTCGGGATCGAGGCGTTGGGGTCACCCATGGGGGCGGCGATGATCGAACCGCCGATCAGCACCATGTCGGGCTTGGCGCCGAAGAAGGCCGGCGACCACATCACGAGATCGGCGCGCTTGCCGACTTCGACCGAACCGACATGCTTCGCGATGCCGTGGGTGATGGCCGGATTGATCGTGTACTTGGCGACGTAGCGCTTGACGCGGAAATTGTCGTTGTCGCCCTTCTCTTCCTTCAGGCGCCCGCGCTGCTTCTTCATCTTGTCGGCGGTCTGCCAGGTCCGGATCACGACCTCGCCGACCCGGCCCATCGCCTGGCTGTCGGAAGACATCATCGAAAAGGCGCCGATATCGTGGAGGATGTCCTCCGCCGCGATGGTCTCCTTGCGGATGCGGCTCTCGGCAAAGGCCACGTCCTCGGGGATGGCGGCGTCGAGATGATGGCAGACCATCAGCATGTCGAGATGCTCGTCCACGGTGTTCACCGTGTAGGGCATCGTCGGATTGGTCGAGCTGGGCAGGACGTTCTTCTCGCCGGCCAGCCGGATGATGTCGGGCGCATGGCCGCCGCCCGCGCCTTCCGTGTGGAAGGTCGCGATGGTGCGGCCCTTGAAGGCGGCGCGCGTCGTCTCAACGAAGCCCGACTCGTTCAGCGTATCGGTGTGGATCGCGACCTGGACGTCGTAGCGATCGGCAACGCTGAGGCAGTTGTCGATGGCGGCCGGGGTGGTGCCCCAATCCTCGTGCAGCTTGAGGCCGCAGGCGCCGCCCTCGATCTGCTCCTTGATGCCGGCGGGCTTGCTGGTGTTGCCCTTGCCGAAGAAGCCGAGATTCATCGGCAGGCCCTCGGCGGCCTGCAGCATGCGACCCATGTGCCACGGCCCGGGCGTCACGGTCGTCGCCAGCGTGCCATGCGCCGGCCCGGTGCCGCCGCCCAGCATGGTCGTGACGCCGCTGTAGAGCGCGTCGTCGATCTGCTGCGGACAGATGAAATGGATGTGGCAGTCGATGCCGCCCGCGGTGATGATCTTGCCCTCGGCCGCGATCGCCTCGGTGCCGGGACCTATGATGATGTCGACACCCGGCTGGACGTCGGGGTTGCCCGCCTTGCCGATCGCGACGATCACCCCGCCCTTGAGGCCGATATCGGCCTTCACGATGCCCCAGTGATCGACGATCAGGGCATTGGTGATGACCGTGTCGACGGCGCCCTGTGCACGCGTCCGCTGGCTCTGGCCCATGCCGTCTCGGATCACCTTGCCGCCGCCGAACTTCACTTCCTCGCCGTAGATCGTGTGGTCCTTCTCGACCTCGATGAAGAGCTCGGTGTCGGCCAGCCGCACCTTGTCGCCCACGGTGGGACCGAACATGTGGACATAGGCCGAGCGCGAGATGCGGGTCGGGCCTTCGTTGGAGGGGCCAACCTTGGCGATCGGTCCCAGCTTGCCGCCGACGCGCCCCTGGAATCCGTGGCTCTCGCGGCCGCCCATGTAGGGTGTGAGCCGCACGGTGCGCGACTGGCCCGGCTCGAAGCGCACGGCGGTGCCGGCGGCGATATCGAGCCGCATGCCCTTGGCGCGCTTTCGGTCGAACTTGAGCGCGTCGTTGGTCTCGAAGAAATGATAGTGGCTGCCGACCTGGATGGGCCGGTCGCCGGTATTGGCGACCTCGATGGTGATCGGGTTGCGGCCCTTGTTGAGCTCGAGCTCGCCGTCGCTGGGGAGGATTTCACCCGGGATCATGGCGTCTCTCCTCAGCGAATGGGTGCGTGGACGGTGACGAGCTTGGTGCCGTCGGGAAAGGTCGCCTCGACCTGGATCTCGGCCAGCATGTCGGCGATCCCGTCCATGACCTGGGCCCGCGAAATCACGTGCGCGCCGTCACGCATCAGGTCGGCCACGGAGCGCCCGTCGCGCGCGCCCTCGACGACGAAATCGGTGATCAGCGCCACGGCCTCGGGATAGTTGAGCTTCACGCCGCGCTCCAGGCGACGGCGCGCCACGATGGCGGCCATGGCCACCAGAAGCTTGTCCTTTTCGCGCGGCGTCAAATTCATTCGTTTCCCCCGGCCGATTGGCCCCGACTATAGCGCGAGCGAGTTTGCATCAAACATGCCAAACGCGTGGCAGCCGACGGCCGCGAAACTCGGTGAGAAACCGGATGGTCGCGTGGCGGACCGCCGTCGCTTCGCCCAACAGGCGCGCGACCAGGATGCCGTTCACGACCGTGACGCCGGCACGCACTTCGTCTGCAGCTTCGAGCAGGGCGCGCGCCTTCTCGAACTGCGGCTGCGGCGCATCCCACACGCCGATCACGGTCGCGAGCGCATTAGCCGTGCCGAAACCGGCGCCGTCCGGCGTCTCGCCCTCGACCCGCAGCGTGTCGGTCCAGACCAGCCGACCGGGGCGACGCACCGACCAGGCGTCGAGCAGCAGGCCGGCCGTGAAGCGTTCGCCCGAAGCGCCGCGGCCGAGAACCACCATTTCGCAGGCGAGAAGCGAGCCGCCCTCGACCACTTCGGCCACCGTCCGGCGTTTCAGCCGCGCGCCCTCGAACACGATGGTCTCCTGCGGCAGCCACTCGAGCGTCGCGCCCTCCGCCACGCGGACATCCACGTCGATCGTGCAGGGATCGCTCCCCTTCGAGGCGCGGTAGATCTTCTCGGCCGCCTGCGTGGTCGCCACCGCTTCGGCGCCAGGGCCGATTT
Source organism: Rhodospirillales bacterium (assembly GCA_947466085.1). Taxonomy (GTDB): domain Bacteria; phylum Pseudomonadota; class Alphaproteobacteria; order Reyranellales; family Reyranellaceae; genus Reyranella. The sequence continues at coordinate 7,574 of CANIEC010000133.1, read as the reverse complement.
CGACCGACATCTTCAGGGCATCTCCGCCCGTCACGCCGCCCGAGGTGGTGATCATGACGGCCTGCGGCGGTTCGCCCGGTTCGGATTTCGGGAACAAAACCCGGCAGGGGTCGCGTTGGTAGAGATCGCCCAGGCGTGTCTTGCCCTCCCGCAGGTCGAAGGTGACCCGGCTTTCGCCGGAAGCGCGCTGCATGCGGGGGGAGAGACTGGTGGTCATCGGCCCCGACTTGATAGATTAAGGATCGAAATGAGCAAGGCCTTCACCAAGGAAAGCGACGACGGCGACGAGGACGACCTGCCCGACGATGTCGGCGGATTGCCTCCCGGCGCCAAGAACTACATGACCCCGCAGGGCTTCGAGCGCATGCGGGACGAGCTGATGACGCTCATGCGCAAGGAGCGCCCCGAGGTCGTCCAGGTCGTGTCGTGGGCGGCCGCAAACGGCGACCGCTCGGAGAATGGCGACTATCTCTACGGCAAGAAGCGCCTGCGCGAGATCGACCGCCGCATCCGGTTCCTCAGCAAGCGGCTGGAACGCTCGGAGGTGGTCGATCCGGCCAAGCGGCCCAGGACCGACCAGGTGTTCTTCGGCGCCACCGTGACCTACGTCAATTCCAAGGACGAGGAGCGCACGGTCAAGATCGTCGGCGTCGACGAAGTCGATCCCGGCCGCGGCCATGTCAGCTGGATCTCGCCCATCGCCCGCGCCGTCATGCGCGCCCACGAGGGTGACGCCGTGCGGATGAATACGCCCGGCGGCGAGGAAGAGATCGAGATCCTGAAGGTCACCTACGTTTGAGGTCCGCCAGCAGCCGATCGACGAACTTCGGGGAGTAGCCGAGCAGCGCCGCTTCGTCGGCCAGTTCCGCTTTGAGCCGGCCAAGCGCCTCGACGAAGGACCCGCCTTTGGCCAGCGCCTTCTCGACCAGCGCGTGAGCCTCGTGCTTGCCGATCTTCCGTGCCAGCAGGAAGGTTGCGCGCTCGGCGAGGACCGCGGCTTCGGCGGCATCCATGTTGGCCTGCAGCGCGTCGGGCTCGATGACGAGTCCGCAGGCCACTTCTGCCATCGCCTCGACCGCCGAGCCCAGGCATTCGACCAGCGCGGAAAGGGTCGGCCATTCGGCCTGCCAGCCGCCCAGCGCGCGCTCGTGCTCCTGCGGCATCGCCGCCACGATCGTGGCGGCCAGCATCGGCGCCCGCGCCGCCGCCGATAGAATGAGCGCGGCGCTGACCGGGTTCCGCTTGTGCGGCATGGTCGAAGAGCTGCCACGGCCCGGGCCGGATGGCTCGGCAGCCTCCCCCACTTCGGCCTGCATCATCAGGGCGATGTCGCGCGACGCCTTGGCGAGCGCCCCGACGACCAGCGCGCAATCCTGCGCAAACGCCGCGACCCGGACCCTTTGCGTGAACCACGGTCCCGGCGGCAGTGCGAGCTTCAGCTGCTTCGCCAGCACCGTCATCACCTGTTCGGCCTCGTGCCCCAGCGCCGTCAGGCTTCCCGAGGCGCCGCCGAACTGGAGGATCTGCGTCTCGCCGAAACTCTCCGTGAGCCGCCGCTTCGCGCGGTCGATGTCGGAGGCCCAGCTCGCGATCTTCTGGCCGAGCGCGAGCGGCGTCGCCGGCTGCAGCAGCGTGCGGCCCAGCATCGGCGTAGCGCGATGCTTCCTTGCCAGACGCGCGAAGGCCGAGACGATGCCGTCGAGTGATTTCAGGAGCGGCGGCAGCGCCTCGCCGAGCTGCAGCACCATGGCGGTGTCGATCACGTCCTGGCTGGTGGCACCCCAATGGACATAGTCGGCCGCCTTTGCGTCGCGCTGCCGGACCTGTTCGGTCAGCGCCTTCACGACCGGCACGGTGAGCGTCGCCGTCCGGCGCGCGGCGGCGGCAAGCGGTGCGGGGTCATAGAGGGCGGGATCGCAGGCCTTGACGATCACCGACGCGGCGCGTTTCGGAATCAGGCCGGCCGCTGCGGTCGCCTGGGCAAGCGCCGCCTCGAAGCGCAGCATGTGGCGCAAGGTGGCGGTATCGGAGAAGCAATCGGCGGCCGACGCCGAAGAACCCAGTGCAGAAACCAGACGAACCGTCATGGGTTCAGCAATCGAAGAAGACGGTTTCGTTGGGGCCGCCCAGATAAAGAGGCAGCCGCCAGACGCCGGCCTCATCGCGCGTCGCGATCAGGGTGCCGCGCCGCGCGGGATCGACGAGCTTCAGCACAGGATCCTCGGCCAGCGCCGGATCGCCGTCAAAGTAGAGCCGGGTCGCGAGGCGATTGAGGACGCCGCGTGCGAACACGGAGATGTTGATGTGCGCCGCCTGCAGGCCGCCCGCCGGCCATGGCACGCGGCCTGGTTTCACGGTGGCAAAGCGCGCGCAGCCCGTCGTGTCGGTCGACGCCCGGCCGAAGCCTTCGAACCCGGGATCGAGCGGCAGGTTGCGACGATCCTCGGGATGGTTGTAGCGGCCGTGGCTGTTGGCCTGCCAGATCTCCAGCAGTCCGTCGGGCACGATCGCGCCCGCGGCGTCGTGCAAGGTGAGCGCGATCTCGATCTTCTCGCCCGCGACGCCGGGCGCCGCCAGGTCCTGGCGATAGGTGTTCGTGACCGTGCCGAAATAGAACGGGCCGATCGTCTGCGACGGCGTCAGTGCCCGGCTCATGGGTTCTCCATCGGCGTGGCGTCGCGGCCGCGCAGCACGATGTCGAAGCGATATCCCAACGCCCAGCCCGGCTGCGTCGCGTCCATGTCGAAGGCCGCCTGCAGCCGCCCCCGCGCGCCCTCGGGCACCGAATTGTAGATCGGGTCGAAGGTCAGCAACGGATCGTTCTGGAAATACATCTGCGTGATCAGGCGCGTGGCGAAGGCGGGCCCGAACAGCGAGAAATGGATATGCGCCGGCCGCCAGGCATTGTGGTGGTTGCCCCACGGATAGGCGCCGGGCTTGATGGTGATGAACTTGTAGGTACCGTCGGCATCGGCGCGGGCACGGCCGCCGCCGTAGAAATTCGGATCGAGTGGCGCATCGTGCTGGTCGCCGGGATGATGGTAGCGACCGGCGGCATTGCATTGCCAGATCTCGACCATCGCCTCAGGGACCGGCCTGCCTTCCTCGTCGAGGACGCGACCGTGCACGATGATGCGTTCGCCGAGCGGCTCGCCCATGCGCCGGCGCGTGAGATCGTTTTCGCCCGCGTCGAGCCGCTCTTCGCGCAGCAGCGGCCCGGTGATCTCGGACAGGGTGTGCGGCAGCACGATCGCTGGCTTGGAGGGCGATCGGCTGACCGTCGACTTGTAGGCCGGCGAGAGATTGGGCGGATGATGCCCTGCAGCGGGACGGCGGTACGTTTCCTCTTTCATACCGCTGAGCTTAGCGCCGGCTCAGGCCGCGCGCACCTCCAACCCCTGCGGTGTGGCGCGATAGCCCGTCAGGGTCCGCTCCGCGTAGCCCAGCCGCCAGTCCAGCATCTTGCGGGCATAGTCGGCGACCGTGGCCGCATAGGCCGGATCGGTGGCGCAGTTTACGAACTGGCCAGGGTCCTTCCGGAGGTCAAACAGGAGCGGCGGCAGGGCCGCGAAATGCACGTACTTGAATTTTTCGTCCTGCACGACGGCCAGAGAGCACTTGTCCATCGGCACACCCAGCGCCGATTCAGGCTTGCTGTAATGGAGGTCGCGGAAGTCGAACTCGTAGTGGACCTCGGTGCGCCAGTCGGCCGGCACCGTGCCTTCACAGAAGGGAAGCAGCGAGCGGCCGTCGCACTGGCGGGGCACGGGCAGTCCCATCCAGTCGAGGAGGGTCGGCATGGTGTCGATGGTCTCGGTGAAGCGATCGACGATCGTGCCACGGGTACCGTTCGCCTCGGCCCGCGGATCGCGGATGACCATGGGGATGCGATAGGATTCGTCGAAGTAGCCGATCTTGCCCAGCAGGTGATGGTCGCCGCCCTGCTCGCCATGATCGCAGGTGAAGACGATCAGCGTGTCGTCCCACTGCCCCGTCTCTTTCAGATAGTCGAAGACACGGCCCAGATGATCGTCGATCTCGCTCATCAGGCCGCAATAGGTGGCGCGCATCTGCGCCACCTCGGCCTCCGTCATGTCCGAACCGAGCGCCTGTCCGTCCTGGAAGAAGCTCGCCTGCTTGATGTTGCGCACATAGTAGTCGAGCAGCGCATTCTGCTTGCCCTCTTCCGCAGCGGACGAGGCGCGCACCGGCTTCGGCATGTCCTCGGGGCGATACATGGAATTGTAGGGCTCGGGCGCAATGAACGGCGGATGCGGCCGGTAGTAGCCAAGATGCAGGAACCAGGGCTTGCCGCCGCGGCCGCGCAGATAATCGAGGCCGCGCTCGGTGAACCAGGCCGTGTCGGACAGTTCCTTGGGAATGACGGCCGGCCGGCCGGTCGCGCCGGCTCCCGGCTCTCCTTGCGGCAGCCAGATCTCCTCGCGAGTCTTCGGCAGCTCGAAGCCCTGGCTGGCGACCCAGCCGAAGTAGGCGTCGCGGTTCTCGAAGGCGCCGACCGAATGGAAGCCCTCCATGATGTCGCCCAGCACGAAGAAGCGCGGATCGGCGGGGGCCGTGTGGCGCGGATCGGGCGTCGTCGTCGTGTAGCCGACCAGCGCCGGATCGTAGCCGCCGCGCCGCAGCTCGTGCGCCAGATTGGTGAAGCGCGAGGAGAGCGGAATCGTGTTCTGCACCGCACGATGGTTCATCATGTACTGGCCGGTCAGCAGGCTGGCGCGCGCCGGGCCGCAGGGTACAGCCTGGGTGAAATGGTTGCGGAAGGTCACGCCCTCGGCGCACAGCCGGTCGAGGTTGGGCAGCTTCAGATAGTCCGCGCCCAGCTTGGGCAGCATCAGGCCGCGCCACTGGTCGACGACGATCAACAGGACATTCTTGGACGCAGGCATGTTCATTCACCAAGGTTGGACGGCGGCTGGTTTGCGATAGAGTGCCGCCAAATCGACGGAGGAGACAACACGTGGCGCGTTTCAAGATCGTGACGACGGGACCGGGAAAAACCGATCATTCGCTGGAAATGGAGACACTCGGCCCGATCGGCGCCGAGATCGTCGAGGTTTCGGGCGACGAGGCCGAGCTCATCAAGGCGGTGGCCGATGCCGACGCCATCTACGGCAAGGGCCGCCCCCGCATCACCGCCAAGGTCATCGAGGCCGGCAAGAAGCTGAAGGTCGTGTCGCTGGGCAGCGTCGGCGTGGATTCAGTCGACGTCGATGCGGCCACCCAGCTCGGCATCCCGGTCACCAACGTGCCCGACACCTTCATTGAGGAGGTGGCCGATCATGCCATGACGCTGATCCTGGCGAGCTGGCGGCGCCTGGTGGTGCAGGACCAGATGGTGCGCAAGGGCGAGTGGGCCAAGGGCCGGCCGCATCTCTACCAGTTCCCGCGCCTCATGGGCATGACGCTGGGCTTCATCTCGTTCGGCCACGTCGCCCGCGCCGTCGCCAAGCGCGCCGCGCCGTTCGGCTTCCAGATGCTGGCCTACGATCCCTATATCGAGGAGCTGGTGATGTCCGACTACGGCGTCCAGCCGGTCGGCTATGACGAGCTGCTGCAGCGTTCCGACATCGTGAGCATGCATGCGCCTGGCACCAAGGACGCCCATCATCTGATGAAGGAACAGCACTTCCGCCAGATGAAGAAGACGGCGCTGTTCGTGAACACGGGTCGCGGCTCGACGGTCGACGAGCCGGCCATGATCAAGGCGCTGCAGGAGGGCTGGATCGCCGGCGCCGGCCTCGACGTGCTGGAGACCGAGCCGGTCGGCCACAACAATCCGCTGCTCGGCATGGACAACGTCATCCTCACCGCCCACGTCGCCTCGGCCTCCAGCCGCTTCGACCCCGCGCGCAAGCGTCGCGTCGGCGCCGAACTCGCGCTGGTGCTGGGCGGCAAGTGGCCGCGCGCCTGTGTCAATCCGACGGTGCTGGAGAAGTCCAGGCTGCAGCGCTGGCAGCCCTTCTCGATGGAGCGCGGGCCCGGCAACTAGGCCGGCGCTCCAGGCTCACGACTTCTGTTGCTGCAGCCGGTCGCGCATCGCCCGGTCGCATTGCGCCAGGCTCTCGAAGGGCCCGAGGATGACATGGCCGCCGTCATCCATCGCATACCAGCCGGTCTGGGTGAGGTTGTAGTCGCCCAGATCCTCTCGCGGGACATGGACGGCGATCAGATCCTTTGGCATGCGCATGCCCTGCACATGCGCCCGCCAAGGAGGCTTTTCAACCCCGACGCGTCCAGCCAGGAAGATTGACCGCGCCGAGCGGCACCTCGCCCTTCACCAGCGCCTCGACCTGGCGGACCGTGTCCATCGCCTGGCTCTCGCTGGCGGGCGGGGTCAGGCCGCCGATATGCGGCGTGGCGATGACATTGGGCAGGCGCGCCAGCTCGAGCGACGGCATCTGGTCCGGGGCGCGTCCGACATCCATCGCCGCGCCGGCAATGCGTTTCTCGCGCAGCGCCTCCGCGAGGGCAGCCTCGTCGATGAGGTTGCCGCGCGACATGTTGATGAAGAAGGCGTCCGGCTTCATGCGCGCGAAGGCTGCCGCATCGAGCAGGTTCTCGGTCTCCTCGTTGGCGATGGCCAAGCAGATCACATAGTCCGCCTTCGCCAGCAGATCCTCCATCGGCAGCTTCACGTAACGGGGATCGTCGACCTGGGCATAGGGATCGGACACCAGTACGGTCATGCCGAGCTGGGCCAGCACCGGGGCCAGCGCGCGCGAGATGCGGCCGTAGCCGATCAGGCCGACAGTCGAACCACCGAGCTGCCGGCCGACCCTGATCTCGGGCTTCGCGCCCTCATGGTAGGCCGTCGCCGCCCGCGTGATGCCGCGCGACAGATCGACCAGCAAACCCAGCGTGAGCTCCACCACCGACGGGACGAATCCAGCCTCCGCCTGAGTTACGAGCACGCCCGCCTTCGTGGCCGCCGCGACATCGATGTTGCGGATGTCGATGGCGCTGCGCATCACCGCACGAAGCCCCGGCAGACTTTCGAACACGACCGCCGGTATCGCCGTCGCCCGATCGGCCACGATGAAATCGACGCCGCGCGCCATTCCGATCACGCCCTGCGGATCGAGCGGCGCCTCGCCCTCGTGCAGCACGACCTCGACCAGCTCCTGTAGCCGTGTGAGGGCGCGGGTCCCGTAGTACTGCCGCCGCGCGAGAGGGGCGTGGGTGAGAAGAAGCTTGTCCATGCCGCTGAGCTTACGCCGGCAACGGGGAGAAAGAACCTAGCGGGCTGTTGGATTGGGCCTTTCAGAAGCACCGGCGCGCAACATTGTTGCGTCAACGGTCGTCACGACCCGGGATTCAGGGGGTGCGACATTCGTTTCAGTTGTTTCGTTTATTTCGTTTGTTTCGTTTATTCGCCCTGACTCCGAGCTTTTCAACGGGCTGCTAGCTCTTCATGGGCGTCGCTTCGCCCAGCAGCGAGACATGCGCGGCGACGATGCGCCAGCCGTCGGGCGTCCGCATCCAGGTATGGCTCTGCCGGCCGGGCTTGGCCGCGCCGTGCCGCTGGAACTCGCAGTTGGCCGTGCCGAAGTCGC
>CANIEC010000132.1 GCA_947466085.1 Rhodospirillales bacterium | reverse complement strand
TGCGAGAATTCGAGCGCGCCGAACAGGTTGTTGCGGTCGGTGACGGCGACCGCCGGCATCTCCGCCTCCTTGGCCAGCGAGACGACCTTGTCGATCTTGTTCGCGCCTTCGGTGAGCGAATAGGCGGAACGAACCTTGAGATGGATGAAATCAGAGATGGCCACGGGCCATCATCGCGCCGCGGCCTGTGGACTGTCAGGCATCGAGCACACCATCTTTCAGCCGCACGGTGCGATCCATGCGGGCCGCCAGCTCGGGATTGTGGGTGGCGACCAGGGCCGCCATGCCGGTCTCCCGCACCAATGCCAGCAATTGCTGGAACACCGTTTCGGCCGTCGTGGAATCGAGATTGCCGGTGGGCTCGTCGGCCAGCAGGACGCGCGGCGCGTTGGCAACGGCCCGCGCGATTGCCACGCGCTGCTGTTCGCCGCCCGACAGGCGCCCCGGGCGGTGGTCCAGCCGGTCGCCCAACCCGACCATGCCGAGAAGGTCGGCCGCCCGCTTGCGCGCCGACGCGCGCGCCACGCCGTTCAGCATCTGCGGCAGCATCACGTTCTCGACGGCTGAGAATTCCGGCAGCAGGTGATGGTACTGGTAGACGAAACCGAGGAAATTGCGACGCAACCCGGTACGGTCCTTGTCGGCCATCCGGACCGTCGGCTTCCCTTCGACCACCACCTCGCCCTCGTCGGGCCGTTCGAGAAGGCCCGCGATGTGCAGGAGGGTCGACTTGCCGCTGCCCGACTGGCCAACCATGGCCACGATCTCGCCGGGGTGCAGGTCGACCGAGACGCCGCGCAGCACATCGAGCCGACGGTCGCCCTGGACGAAGGTGCGGCGGATGCCCTGCAACGATAGCGGCTTGGCGGTGTCACTCATGTCGCAATCCTTCGACCGGTTCGACCCGGGTGGCGCGCCACGCCGGATAGGCCGCGGCGACGAGCGAGAGCACGATCGCAACGGCGATGATGAATGCCACCTCGACCGGATCCACCCGCACGGGCATCGAAGTGATGAAGTCGACTTCCGCCCCCGCCGTGCCGGCGCCGCCGGTGACGTACGCCAGAGCGCGGCCGATCGCGGGCATGTTGGCGCAGAGCAGCAGGCCCAGCGCCGCTCCGATCGCCGTGCCGGCGACGCCGACGGCGGCGGCCGCCATGAAGAAGGCGCGTATGATCGTGCCGGGCGCGGCGCCCATGGTCCGCAGGATGGCGATGCTGCCGCGCTTCACGCGCACCAGCATGGTGAAGCTCGCGACCACGTTCATGGCGGCCACGACCACGATCAGAGTCAGGATGATGAACATCATCACCCGCTCGACCTGCAGGGCCCCGACGAAGCGCGCATTGAGGCCGAGCCAGTGCGATACGCGGAGATCCTCGCGGCCGAGCGATCGGCGCAGCTCCTGCGCCAGCCTCGGCGCGGCCTGCGGGTCCTTCAGGAACAGGTCGATCGAGCTCACGGTCTCCTTGCCGTATTCGAGGTCCTCCTGCAGCAGCCCGAGCGGGATGAACACCAGGGTGCTGTCGAACTCGTAGCGGCGGCTCAGGAAGGTGGCGAGGATGTCATAGTCGCTGTAGCGCGGCGCGATCGTGCCGCCCTCGTTCAGCTGATGGGTCACCACGGTCAGCGGCTCGCCGACCCTGACCTGCATCAGCTGGCGCAGCCGTTCGCCGATCACCAGGCCCGGTTTGAGGCCGAACTCCGCCAGATCGCCAAAGACGATGTTCTTCGAAACGATCTCCCGGTTCAGGAGATCTTCCCGCCGCACGCCACGAAGCTGGGCGCCGCGCGTCAGGCCGTGACCCGTCACGAGGACCTGCCTCTCCAGGGTGAGGCGCACCGCCTCGACGCCGGGGACGTCCTTGAGCTTCGCCAGCAGCTCGGGCGTCGCCTGCAGCAGCCCGTCGCGGGCGGCGATCACGACATGGCCGTTCATGCCGATGATCCGGCCCAGCAGCTGCTCGCGGAAGCCGCCCATCACCGAGAGGACGGCGATCAGGGTTCCCACGCCCAGGGCCACGCCGATCAGCGAGAACATCGCGATGAACGACACGAAGCCCTCGCGCTGGCGTGTGGCGAGGTAGCGCCAGGCGAGCCAGCGCTCGACGACAGGCGCGCGGTCACTCACGGCGCAGGCCCTCGACCGGATCGAGGCGCGCCGCGCGTGCCGCCGGATAGATCGAGGCCAGCAGCGCGAACACCAGCGCCATCACCGCAATGCCCGCGACCTCGCTCCATTCGATCCGCGACGGCAGTTCGGCGAGCAGATAGAGCGTCTGGTCGAACAGCACGATGTCGAACGTTCGCTGCAGCCACTGCCGGATCGCCTCGATGTTGTGGGCGAAGGCCAGCCCGAGGACGACCCCGAGGATTGTCCCGGCACCGCCGATCGACAGCCCGTCGAGCAGGAAGATCCGCATGATGCTCGCCCGGCTGGCGCCCATGGTGCGCAGGATGGCGATGTCGGCCGTCTTGGTCCGGACGAGCATGACCAGGCTGGACACGATGTTGAAGGCCGCCACCAGCACGATCATCGTCAGTACGAGGAAGATCACGTTGGTCTGGGCAACGACGGCCGAGAAGAAGCCGGCATTGGCCTGGAACCAGTCGAAGACCCAGCCCTGCGTCCCGACCGCCCGCATGAGCAGCCGGCGTGTCTCGGCCGTCGATGCCTTGTCCGTCACGAACACCTCGATGCCCGTGACGTTGGGCCCGAGGTTGAGCATGTGCTGGGCGTCCTGCAGAGGCGCGTACACGAAGTTGGAATCATAGTCGTACATGCCGGTGCAGAAGATCGCGGAGACCTTTACCGCGGCCGAGCGCGGCATGACGCCGAGCGGCGTCGCGACCGACACCGGCGACACGAGCTGGATCCTGTCTCCGACCTTCAGGCTCATGAGGTCGGCCAGGCGCCGACCGATCACCACCGTAAAGTCGTCGCCGAAGCCCTTGAGGGTGCCCCAGTCTATCGGCTTGTCATCCTCGGCCCTGCAGAGCGTGCGGTAGCGCTCGCGATCTTCCGGTGATCCCTCGATCGCCGATGAGAGCGGCAAGCGATTGCGGATGTCGTCGGGCCGCATGCCGCGCAGCACGATCCCGCGCACGCGATCGCCGGCGACGGCCATGAGCTGGCCCTCGGCCGTCGGTGTGGCGGACTGGACGCCCGGCACCGCCGCCAGGCGCTTCAGAAAGTCGGGCGTGGGCTCGAGGGGGCCGCCATTGGACTGGACGCCCAGCTGGCCGCTGATGCTCGACATCTGCGCCAGCATCTCGACGCGAAAGCCGTTCATCACCGACATCACGACGATCAGCGTTCCGACACCCAGCGTGATGCCGATCAGCGAGAAGCCGGCAATCACCGAAATGAAGCCCTCCTCGCGGCGTGCACGCAGGAAGCGGAAGGCGATCAGGCGTTCGGCGGCGAAGGACATGGCAGAGCCCTGCCCGCGGCTCAGCCGAACCGCGTGAGAACCTGTTCGGGCGCCAGCTCCTCGCGGGCACCGGTCTTGCGGTTCTTGACCTCGACCTTGCCCGCGGCGAGTCCCTTGGGGCCGACGATGACCTGCCAGGGGATGCCGATCAGGTCCATGTCGGCGAACTTGCCGCCCGGCCGGATGTCGCGATCGTCGTGCAGCACGTCAACGCCCTTGGCGGCAAGCGCGTCGTAGAGCTTCTGGCAGGCGCCTCCGACGGCGCCGTCGTCCGGCTTCAGGTTGACGATCGCCACCTTGAAGGGCGCCACCTCGTCCGGCCAGACGATGCCGGCATCGTCGTGGCTGGCCTCGATGATGCCGCCGACCAGGCGCGAGACGCCGATGCCGTAGGAGCCCATCTCGACCGTGATCTGCTCGCCGCCGGGTCCGGCGACCACGGCGTTCATCGGCTTGGAGTACTTGGTCCCGAAATAGAAGATGTGCCCGACCTCGATGCCGCGTGCGGCCAGGCGCTCGCCCTCGGACAGCGCCTCGAAGGCCTTCACGTCGTGCATCTCGTCGGTCGCCGCATACAGCGACGTCCACTCGTTAACGATGCCCTGCAGGTCCGACGAATAATCTATCGTGCGGCTCAGGATATCCTTGTCGATCAGCCCCTTGTGGCAGAACACGGCGCTCTCGCCGGTCTCGGCCAGGATGATGAACTCGTGGCTGAGGTCGCCGCCGATCGGGCCGGTGTCGGCGCGCATCGGAATTGCCTTCAGGCCCATGCGGGCGAAGGTGCGCAGGTAGGCCACGAACATCCTGTTGTAGGAATGGATGGCCCCGGCCTTGTCGATGTCGAACGAGTAGTTGTCCTTCATCAGGAACTCGCGGCCGCGCATCACGCCGAAGCGCGGGCGGACCTCGTCCCGGAACTTCCACTGGATGTGGTAGAGGTTCTTCGGCAGGTCCCGGTAGCTCTTCACGCCGTCGCGAAAGAGGACCGTGATCATCTCCTCGTTGGTCGGGCCGTAGAGCATCTCGCGGTCGTGACGGTCCTTGATGCGCAGCATCTCGGGGCCATAGGCGTCGTAGCGGCCGCTTTCGCGCCACAGATCGGCCGACTGGATGGTCGGCATCAGCACTTCCTGGGCACCTGCCCCGTCCTGCTCCTCGCGCACGATCCGCTCGATGTTGCGCAGGACCCGCAGGCCGAGCGGCAGCCAGGCATAGATGCCGGCGCTGGTCTGGCGGACGAGGCCGGCGCGCAGCATCAGCCGATGCGAAACGATCTGCGCTTCCGACGGAGTCTCCTTCATCGTCGGCAGAAAGTACTGGCTCATGCGCATGCGGAATCGGTCCTCGGTCCGGGTATCGGGATGGCGGCGGACTGTAGGGAACGGGTCGGCCAAAGGCAAACCGGGCGGTATGGCTGGCTTTTCACAGCCATGTGCCCGCACACTGGGCGCGACTTTCGGGGGGAGCCGGATGCTGGAGCGACTTTTCAAGCTGAGCGAGAACAAGACCAACGTCCGGACCGAACTGGTCGCTGGCCTCACCACGTTCCTGGCGATGGCCTACATCATCTTCGTCAACCCGGCGATCCTGGCCGAGGCAAAGATGCCCTTCGGAGCCGTGTTCGCCGCCACCTGCGTGGCGGCCGCGGTCGGCTGCTTCCTGATGGCCTTCCTGGCCAACTACCCGATCGCCCTCGCGCCCGGCATGGGGCTCAACGCCTACTTCGCCTTCGGCGTCGTCGGCGGCATGGGCCACAGCTGGCAGGTCGCGCTGGGCTGCGTCTTCATCTCCGGGGTCCTTTTCCTGATCATCAGCGTGCTGCCGATCCGCGAATGGATCGTCAATGCGATCCCGAAGTCTCTCAAGATGGCGATCGCGGCCGGCATCGGGCTGTTCCTGGCACTGATCGCCCTGAAGAATGCCGGCATTGTGGTCGCCCATCCGGCCACGCTGGTCACCCATGGAAAGATGACGAGCTGGCCAGTGGTGATGGCGGTTCTGGGTTTTGTCCTCATCGTCGCGCTCGAACACCGCCGCATCATGGGTGGCGTGATCATCGGCATTCTCGTCGTGACGGCGATCTCCATCCTGGCCGGCCAGCAGAAATTCGTGGGCATCTTCGACACGCCGCCCTCGATCGCGCCCGTGTTCCTGCAGATGGATCTCGCCGGTGCCCTGCAGGTCGGGCTCGTGACGGTGGTCTTCGCCTTCCTGTTCGTCGACCTGTTCGACAATACCGGCACGCTGATCGCGCTGGCCCATCGCGGCGGCTTCATGCGACCCGACGGCACCGTGCCCCGGCTGCGCGGCGCGCTGATTTCGGACAGTGCCGCCGCCATGCTCGGCGCGGCAGCCGGAACCTCGACGACGACGAGCTACATCGAGAGCGCGCTGGGCATCAATGCCGGCGGACGCACCGGCCTCACGGCCGCGGCTGTTGGCGTGCTCTTCCTGCTGGCGCTCTTCCTCTCGCCGCTCGCCGCCTCGATCCCCGCCTATGCGACCGCGCCGGCACTTCTCTATGTCGCGTGCCTGATGGCGCGTGGCCTGACCGAGATCGAATGGACCGACGTCACCGAGGCGGCGCCGGCAGTCATCGCCGCGATCGCCATGCCCTTCACCTTCTCGATCGCCGACGGCATCGCGTTCGGCTTCATCTCGTACGCCGGCATCAAGGTTGCCGCAGGCCGCTATCGCGAAGTACATCCGGCCGTGGCGATTCTCGCTGTCCTGTTCGTGATCAAATACATGGTCATTGGATGAACAGCGAAACGGTACGGACATTAGTTTGTACTCGAACGACCCCGGCCTTGAAGATTCTTCTGCCCAACACTGTCGGATCGAAAGAAAAGGTCTTGGCAACCGATTAGCGGCACGCTAAACAGCCTCAGCCTTGGGCACTGTCCGGGTTTAGGGAGGAGAGCGGCGCAAGCCGCCTACGACGAGTTTCGGGGGTAGAGGACGGCGGACCATTGGTCCGCCGTTTCCTTTTGGGACGAGCGCTCATGGAAGCGCGGGTCAGGACCCCTCGAGTCGCCTGAAGCTCAGCAGATCCAGCTGGTAGAACCCATAGAAGGCGATCCACAGAACCGCCGCCAAGATGGTCGTGATGATCGCCTTGCGAAGCAGGTCCGGCCGCTCGGGTGCACCCGTTTCCTGGCCCCTGCCCGGGTTTTCGACGCGCCGCACGCCCAGCGGCAAAACCATGAACAGCGCGATCCACCAGATCACCAGGTAGACCATGATGCCGGAAGCCCAGCCCATGGCGCGATGCTCCTCAGACCTGCTCGAGTTCGATCAGCGTGCCGGTGAAGTCCTTGGGATGCAGGAACAGCACCGGCTTGTCGTGGGCACCGATCTTGGGTTCGCCGTCGCCCAGGACGCGTGCACCCTGCGACTTCAGCTTGTCGCGGGCGGCGTAGATGTCCTCGACCTCATAGCAGACGTGATGGATCCCACCGTCGGCGTTGCGGGCCAGGAAGTTGGCGATGGGCGACTTCTCGCCGAGCGGATGCAGGAGTTCGATCTTGGTGTTCGGCAACTCGACGAAGACCACCGTCACGCCATGTGCCGGCTGTTCCTTGGGCGCGCTCACCTTGGCGCCCATCACGGTGCGGTAGAGCTCGCTCGCCTTGGCGAGGTCGGGCACGGCGATCGCGATATGGTTGAGGCGTCCGATCATGGTCTTCTCCGGCGGCTGCGCGACCTTTAGATGCGGACGATGTGCACGTCCGTCAACGGCTTCTTGCCGAGGTGCGCCCGCACGACGCGCCGGACGGCCTGGCGGGCCGCCTCCTCCATGCGCCGGTCGTCGGTGCGTTCGGCGGTCTTGAGGTCGGCCAGCATCTCGGCCAGCGCGTCCTCGATCGCCTCCTGAAGCTCGCCGTCGGCGTCGTCGATCCCACGCAGCGAGACTTTCGGCGGTGCCAGGGCCTTGCCACGCTTGTCGACCACCAGAGTTGCTGCCGCCGCGCCGTTCCACAGGAGCTTCCGCCGTTCGCGCAGCGATTCCCCGTCGAGCGCGATCAGCCCGTCGCCGTCGCGCGCCAGGCGGCCGGAAAACACATGGTCGATGATCTCGGCAGGCCCCGGCGCCAGCCGTACCAGTGTGCCGTTGGGCGCCACGATCGTTTCCGGGACCTGGCAGGCCCGCGCCAACTCGGCATGCTCGATCATGTGCCGGACCTCGCCGTGGACCGGCAGCGCGATCTTGGGCCGGACCCACTGATAGACCCGCACCAGCTCGTCCCGCGCCGGGTGGCCAGAGACGTGGATGTCGGCCTCGCGGTCGGTGATGACCTTGACCCCGCGGGCCATCAGGGAATTCTGCAGGCGCCCGACCGAGTGCTCGTTCCCCGGGATGACCCGCGACGAGAAGATGGCGGTGTCGCCGGCCTCGAGGACAAGGTCGCGATGCTCGCCGCCGGCCAGCTTCGACATGGAAGCGCGCGGTTCGCCCTGGCTGCCGGTGCAGATGAACAGCACCTTGTCGCGCGGCAGGTAGCCCGCCTGCTTCTCGGGCACGCATTCGGGGAAATCGAGCAGATAGCCACATTCCTGGGCGGCTTCGAGCATGCGGGTGAGCGCACGGCCCGACAGGACCGGGTGTCTGCCGGCCGCAACCGCGGCCAGCGCGATGCTCTCGACCCGGGCGAGGTTGGAGGCGAAGCAGGTGACGGCCACCCTGCCCCTGTGCCCCTTCACGAGTTTCTCGAGATTCCTCCGGACCTTGGATTCAGAACCCGCCTCGCCCTCCACGAAGACGTTGGTGCTGTCGCAGACCATGGCGAGCGCACCCTCGTCGCCGATGCGCTTCAGCATGGCCTCATCGGTGAGGTCGCCCAGCAGCGGATCCGGGTCGATCTTCCAGTCGCCGGTGTGGAAGACCGTGCCGAACTTCGTACGGATCGCCATCGCATTCGGCTCGAGGATCGAATGCGTCATGGTGATCATCTCGAGCTCGAACGGCCCGAGCTTGAACTTGCCCCCCAGCGGAATCTCGGTGACCGGGACCTGGTCCCACAGGCCTGCGTCGATCAGCTTGCGCTTCAGGACCGAGGCGGCGAAGGGCGTCGCATAGACCGGTACCTTGAGCCGCGGCCACAGGTCCGCGACGGCGCCAAGATGGTCTTCATGGGCATGTGTCAGGACGATGCCGACGAGGTCGTCGCGGCGCTCCACGATGAACGCCGGATCCGGCATCACCACCTCGACGCCGGCCATCGTGCTGTCGGCGAAGCCGATGCCGAGATCGACCATCAGCCATTTGCCGGCCGTGCCGTAGAGGTTGAGGTTCATGCCGATCTCGCCGGCTCCACCAAGGGCCAGGAAGAGCAGCTCGTCGTTCGAGGGGACTGTCATCCGCGGTTGCGCCGCCAGATCTCCAGCAGGCCGAGCGACATCAGGTCGGGCTCGATGAAGTCGAACAATCCGATCTCGTCCTTGAACACGCTGGCGAGACCGCCGGTGGCGATCACCTTCATGGGCTCGCCATACTCCTCGCGGATGCGCCGGATCAGGCTCTCGATCAGCCCGACATAGCCCCAGAAGATCCCGGACTGCATGTTGGCCACGGTGTTCTTGCCGATCACGTGGGCCGGCTTCTCGACCCGGATACGCGGCAGGCGTGCCGTCATCAGGTAGAAGGCCTCGATCGTCAGCTCGACGCCCGGCGCGAACACGCCGCCGATGAAGTTTCCGTCCTTGTCGGCCAAGTCGAAAGTCGTGGCGCTGCCGAAGTCGATCGTGATCAGCGGCCCGCCATATTTTGTATGTCCCGCGATGACGCCGACGAGACGGTCGGCACCCGCCTCCGCCGGCCGGTCGATCAGGACCTTGATGCCGAGATGGCAGTCGGGCTCACCGACGATCAGCAGCTTGGTATGAAAGTAGGTCTCGCAGAGGCGCCGCAGGTGGGTGTTCACGGCCGGCACCACGCTGGCCAGGATCGCGCCCTTGATCGACCTGGGATCGAAGCCCTGCAGGTGCATGAGCTGCGTCACCCAGGCGGCATACTCGTCGGCCGTGCGCTTGGATTCAGTACGCAGACGCCACGCGGCGACGATCCTGTCGTGATCGAAGACGACGAACTTCGAGTTGGTGTTGCCAACGTCGATGGCCAGCAGCATTCCCACCCTCCTCAGGCCGCCCGGCCCAGCAATTCACCCGACACGATCTTGCGTGGGCCCTCCGCCGTCTCCAGCAGGAGAGCCCCCTCGCGGTCCAGCCCAGCGAACCGGCCACTCACCAGCCCCTCGCCCAGCCGGACGTCGACCTCGGCGCCCAGAGGGCCCGCCTTGGCCAGCCATTCGCTGCGTACCGTCTCGAACCCGTCCTGGCGCCATTGCGCCAGCCGGGCGGCCAGCGCGCGCGTGAGCTCCTCGAGGGCCGCCTCGACCGTCCCGCCCAGCGCCGCGCCGGGATACCGCATCTCCGGCAGCTGCGGTGCGAAGGCGACGTTCACGCCGATGCCGGCCACAACGTGCTCCACTAAGCCATCCTGACCGATCGCGCTTTCCAGCAGGATTCCCGCGACCTTGCCGCCGTCGACCAGCACGTCGTTGGGCCATTTCAGGCGCACGCTGCGATCCGCTGGCACGAGGTCGCCGACCGCGAGCGCAGCGACGAAACCCAGCTCGGCGGCACGTTGCGCCATGCAGGCCGGCCGAAGGATGGTGGAGCTGTAGAGATTTCCGACCGGTGAGGCCCAGTTGCGGCCCCGACGACCGCGGCCGCCCGACTGCTCCCGCGCCCAGACGACGGTGCCCTCGGGGGCGCCGGCATCGGCGAGACGGGTCGCCTCGTCGTTGGTGCTGCCGACGCTTTCGAGCGCGACCAGCGTCCACCCGTCCGGGAGGACGGGCATCGAGGTCACCGGAACAGGCCCTTGGCGGCCGCTTCGGCGATCAGGCTGAGGGGCTGGGGCACCAGGGAGAAGATGGCGATCAGGAAGGCCGCGACCAGCGCCACCATGCGGTTGACGCCGAAGGCCGGCCGGTCGATCGCCTCGGCCGGCTCGTCGAAGTACATCACCTTCACGATGCGCAGGTAGTAGTAGGAGGCCACCACGGATGCGAGAACGCCCAGCACTGCCGGCACGAACAGCTTGGCGTCGACCGCGGCCATGAAGATGTAGAGCTTGCCCCAGAAGCCTGCGAGCGGCGGAATGCCGGCCAGCGAGAACATGAAGATCAGCATGCCGAGCGCCATCATCGGCTGGCTGCGGGCGAGGCCCGCGAGGTCGGAGACCTGCTCGACCATGATGTTCCGGCGCTTCATCAACAGGATGGTCGCGAAGACACCGAGGGTCATGACCAGGTAGATGGCGAGATAGAAGACCACCGCCTGGATGCCCTTTTCGGTGCCGCTCGCGACACCCAGCAGGATGTAGCCGACATTGCCGATCGACGAATAGGCCATCAGGCGCTTGATGTTCTGCTGGCGGAGCGCGGCGAAGGCACCCAGCGCCATCGAGAGCACCGAAGCCACGACGATGATCTGCTGCCACTGCGCGAACAGCGGCTTGAACGGGCCCATCAGGACCGACACCAGCAGCGACAGGGCGGCGATCTTCGGGGCAACCGCGAACAATGCCGTCACCGGCGTCGGCGCACCCTCGTAGACGTCCGGCGTCCACATGTGGAACGGCACGGCCGAGACCTTGAAGGCGAGACCCGCAACCACGAACACCAAGCCGATGATCACGCCGATTTCGGTCGCGCGGCCGTCGGCCAGCGCACCGGAGATCTGGACGAAGGCCGTGCCGCCACAGAAGCCGTAGATCAGCGACGATCCGAACAGCAGCATGCCCGAGGCAACCGAGCCCAGGACGAAGTACTTCACGCCGGCCTCGGTCGAACGGACGCTGTCGCGCTGGAACGAGGCGATGACGTAGAGCGCCAGCGACTGCAGTTCGAGGCCGACATAAAGGGCCATCAGGTCGTTGGCCGAGATCATCAGCATCATGCCGAGCGTCGCCAGGGCGACCAGGATCGGATACTCGAACCGCCAGGCCTTTGCCTGCTCGAAATAGGCGCGCGACATCAGGATGGCGACAGCGGAGCCCACCAGCACCATGACCTTCATGGTCGCGGTCAGCCGGTCGACGATGAACAGCGACGAAAAGGCCGTCCCTTCGCGGTACGGCAGGAACAGCAGCGCCGCCGTCACGAGCAGCGCCACCGAGGTCGCCACCGACACGAACGGCGTGGCGATTTCGCCCCGGACGACCCCGTAGATCAGCAGCAGCGTGGTGGCCGCGGCGAGGAAGATTTCCGGCCGGGCCAGGGTCCAGGATTCGAGACCGACGATCATGTTCATTACTCCCGGCCGCTCACGGTACCAGCGCCGCGGTGCGGGCGAGCTTCAAGGCCGCCTGATAGTCGCCGATCAGCTTGTCCACGGCCGGCGCCATAGGGTCGAGGAAGGAATTGGGATAGACACCCATCCAGATCGTCAGCAGCACCAGCGGCAGGAAGATCGCGATCTCGCGCCCGTTCATGTCGAGGATGCCCTTCAGCGAGTCCTTGGTGAGCTCGCCGAAGACGATCTTGCGATAGAGCCAGAGCGCATAGGCCGCGCCCAGGATGAGGCTGGTCGACGCCAGGAACGCCACCCAGGTATTGGCCTTGAAAGCACCCAGCAGGACCAGGAACTCGCCGACGAAGCCCGACAGGCCGGGCAGCCCGACGCTCGCCAGGGTGAAGAACAGGAAGGTGAAGGCGTAGCGCGGCATGCGATGCACGAGCCCGCCATAGGCGGCGATCTCGCGGGTGTGCATGCGGTCGTAGACCACGCCGACGCAGAGGAAGAGCGCGGCCGACACGATGCCGTGGCTCAACATCTGGAAGATCGAGCCCTGCACGCCCTGCATGTTCATGACGAAGGCGCCGATCGTCACGAAGCCCATGTGGGCGACCGACGAATAGGCGATCAGCTTCTTGATATCGGTCTGACGGAAGGCCACCAGCGAGGTGTAGACGACCGCGATCATGCTGAGCGCGAAGACCAGCGGCGTGAAGAGGTGCGAGGCGGCCGGGAACATCGGCAGGCAGAAGCGC
>CANIEC010000131.1 GCA_947466085.1 Rhodospirillales bacterium | reverse complement strand
TGGGGTGGCGGCGGCGGTGGCGGTGGCAACAAGGGCGGTGGCGGTGGCGGCGGTCCGTTCGGCTCGCGGCGCCCGCCCGACATGGAAGATGTGATCCGCAAGGGTCAGGAGCGGCTCAAGAACCTCATGCCCGGCGGCTTCGGCACCTACAAGGGCATCGCCCTTGTGGTCCTGGGCGCACTCGTGATCTGGCTGGCCACCGGCTTCTTCCGCGTGCAGCCCAATCAGCAGGCCATCCAGCTCGTGTTCGGCAAGCCCTACGGCAAGCCCGTCGAGCCCGGCCTGCACTACAATTTGCCGGCCCCGATCGGCGATCGAGTGGTCGTGAACGTGCAGGACCAGCGCCGCACCGTCATCGGCTCTCGCGGCAGCCAGGCGACCACGCCTTACAGCCGCGGTCCGCGCCCGACGTCGACGGAAAACCTGATGCTGACCGGCGACGAGAACATCGTCGACATCGAATTCGCGGTGCTCTGGCAGATCAAGGACGTGTTCAACTATGCATTCGACGTGCGCAATCCCGAGGAGAACGTGCGCGCCGGCGCCGAGGCCGCGATGCGTGAGATAATCGGCAAGTCGAACCTGCAATATGCCCAGACCGAGGGCCGCAGCCGCATCGAGCAGGACACCAAGGACCTGCTGCAGCGCATCCTCGACGAATACGGGCTGGGCGTCCGCGTCTCGCAGATCCAGCTTCTGCGCGTCGACCCGCCCCAGGAGGTCATCGCGGCCTTCCGCGACGTCCAGGCGGCGCGCGCCGACAAGGAGAAGCTGATCAACGAGGGCAATACCTATCGCAATCAGCAGCTCCCGCGCGCAAAGGGCGAGGCCGAATCGATCGTCCAGCGCTCCGAAGCCTACAAGGCCGAGACCGTGGCGCGGGCGAGCGGTGACGCCCAGCGCTTCGACCAGGTCTACGAGCAGTGGGCCAAGGCCAAGGACATCACGACCGAGCGTCTCTACCTCGACATGATGGAAGAGGTGTTGCGCAACGTGAACAAGGTCCTGGTCGACAAGGGAACGACCAACAACGGTGGCGTGCTGCCCTATCTGCCGCTGCCCGAGCTGCGCTCGGGTCAGACTCCAGGTGTCGGGCCGCAGCCGCCGCGCGCACCCCAGCCGCTGCCAGGAGCCACGCGATGAGCAACCGTTCGATCATCGCGCTGGTCCTGCTCGCGGTCGTGGGCTTTCTCCTGACCCAGACCTTCTACACGGTCGACCCGACCAAGCAGGTTCTC
Source organism: Rhodospirillales bacterium (assembly GCA_947466085.1). Classification (GTDB taxonomy): domain Bacteria; phylum Pseudomonadota; class Alphaproteobacteria; order Reyranellales; family Reyranellaceae; genus Reyranella. Next base: position 11,274 of record CANIEC010000131.1, on the reverse strand, counting down.
GTCCGGCAGTTCGGCGCCATCGTCGGCGAACCGAAGACGCAACCCGGCCTGTACGCCAAGATACCGCTGCTTCAGGACATCCAGCGGATCGACCGCCGGCTGCTCGACTACGAAGCCGAGGAGTTCGAGATCATCGCAGGCGATCAGAAGCGCCTCGTGGTCGACGCCTATGCCCGCTACAAGATCGTCGCGGCCAAGCGCTACGCTCAGACCGTGCCGGGCGGCGAGACGACCCTGCGCGGGCTGCTCGACTCGCTGATCAACTCCGAGATCCGCGGCGTCCTCTCGTCGGTGCCCCTGCATGCGGTGCTGACCGACCAGCGCGCCAACCTGATGGACGAGATCACCAAGCGGGTGAACGTCAAGACCATGGAACTGGGGGTCGAGACGGTCGACGTCCGCATCAAGCGCGCCGACCTGCCCCAGGCCAACTCCCAGTCGGTCTACAACCGCATGAAGACCGACCGCGAGCGCGAGGCCGGCCAGCTCCGCGCCGAGGGCGACGAGGAGAATGCCCGCATCAAGGCGACGGCCGACCGCGAGGTCGCCGTCATCAAGGCCGATGCCGGGCTGAAGGGCCAGATCCTGAAGGGCGAGGCGGATGCCTCGGCGACCGAGATCTACGCCAAGGCCTTCAGCAAGGACAAGGAGTTCTACGCCTTCTACCGGCGCATGGAGGCCTACAAGCAGGCGTTCGGCTCGGGCGGCTCGACCATGCTGCTGAGCCCGGACAACGACTTCTTCCGCTTCTTCAACGACCCGTCGGGGCTCCCGGCGCCGAAGCAGTAGGAACCGGCAAGGATCGTACCGAACCGGCGGCTGTGGCACTCCTGCCACGCCGCCGGTTTCTTTTTGGCCACTCGCCAAAAACGCAGCAAATCCGGGCTCGATAACGACCTCTTTATTTGCGCCACAATCGACCCGCAGTTAGAGAGAAGTTCTAACGCGCGGCGCCGGCCGTATCGACCGTTTGGCCTTGAGCGCCGTTGGAGGTCGGTCGTGATTCTAGCTGATTTTCAAGGCTATTTCAGAGGGGCCGTTCTCGCGGCCATTGCATCCGTCGGGCTCGTCGCGACGGAGCCAGCCTGGGCGCGCCAGCCGACGGAGAGCTTCTCCGAGCTGGTCGACAAGCTGATGCCGACCGTCGTCAACATCACGACCACGCAGAACGTCCCCCAGCAGGGGCCGCGTCTCCGGGACATGCCGCAGCTTCCGCCCGGCTCGCCCTTCGAGGAACTCTTCAAGGATTTCTTCGACAAGCGCGGCGGCGAGGAGCAGCAGAAGCGCCGCGGCACTTCGCTCGGCTCCGGCTTCGTGATCGATGGTGAAGGCTACATCGTCACCAACAACCACGTGATCCAGGGCGCCGAGGACATCACGGTCATCTTCCGCGACGACACCCAGCTCAAGGCCAAGCTGATCGGCTCCGACAGCCGCATCGACCTCGCGTTGCTCAAGGTAGAGCCGCCCAACAAGAAGCCGCTTCCGGCAGTCAAGTGGGGCGATTCCGACAAGTCGCGGGTCGGCGACTGGGTGATCGCCATCGGCAATCCGTTCGGCATGGGCCATTCGGTGACCGCCGGTATCATCTCGGCGCGCGGCCGGTCGCTGAACGATTCGCTCGACGATTACCTGCAGACCGACGCCGCCATCAACAAGGGCAACTCGGGCGGCCCGCTGTTCAACACCGATGGCGAGGTGATCGGCGTCAATACCGCGATCTATTCGCCCTCGGGCACCAATGCGGGTCTTGCCTTCTCGATCCCGTCGAACCTCGTGAAGCAGGTCGCCGACCAGCTGCGCGAGTTCGGCAAGGTCAAGCGTGGCTGGATCGGCGTCAGCTACCAGAGCGTCACCGACGACATCGCCGATTCCTTCGGCCTCGATCGTGCCCGCGGCGTGCTGGTGGCCAATGTCACGGCCGACGGGCCGGCCGCCAAGGCGGGCCTCAAGCGCAACGACATCATCGTCTCGTTCGGCGGCCAGGATGTTCTCGACCTGAGGCGCTTCCCGAAGATCGTCGCCAACGCCCGTGTCGGCAGCACGGTCGACGTCGTCGTCTGGCGCGGCGCCAAGGAAGTGCCCCTGAAGCTCCGGGTCGGTGAGCAGGAAGAGGCCGAGAAACAGAACACCTCGGCGCAGGGGGCGAAGAAGCCGAGCCCGCCCGACCAGCCGGTGACCTCGACCATCGAGCAGCTTGGCCTGACCCTGCAGAAGGTCACCGACCAGTTGCGCGAGCGCTATGGCCTGTCCGACCAGGTGAAGGGCGTGATCGTCACCAAGGTGGCGCCCAACAGCCCCGCTGCCGAGAAGCAGCTGCAGCCGGGCGACGTCATCCTCGAGGTCGACCAGAAGCCGGTGACGACGCCGCAGGAAGTCACCGACCTCGTGACCAAGCTGCAGCAGCAGAAGAAGCGCTCCGTGCTCCTCTTCGTCGAGCGCCAGGGCGACCCCCGCTTCGCGGCGCTCAGGCTGCAGAAGTAGCTTCCGACAACCAAAGAAAAGGCCGCGCATCGCGCGGCCTTTTTGTTTGTTTGTTGTCTTGAGCGCAGCGAAAGACCTCACCTTCGTAACACAAGAAGCCGTCTGATCGTTCGGCGAGGTCCTTCGCTGGCGCTCAGGACGACAAGTGGTTAGCCGACCTTCACGACCAGCTTGCCGAAGTTCTCGCCCTTCAGCAGGCCCATGAAGGCTTGGGGCGCCTTCGCGAGGCCGTCGATCACCGTCTCGCGGCTCTTCAGCTTGCCGGAGGCCACGAGCCCGCCGACCTCGTTCACGAACTCGCCCATCAGGGCAACGTGGTCGGAGACGATGAAGCCCTGCAGGGTGAGGCGGCGCTGGACGATGGTGAACATCTTCTCGGGGCCGGCGATCGGCGTGGCATCCTGGTATTCGGAGATGGCGCCGCAGAAGGCGACACGGCCGAAGTTATTGAGGCGCGCGAAGACGGCGTGGAAGATCCTGCCGCCGACATTCTCGAAATCGGCATCGATGCCCTGCGGGCAGAGCTTGTCCAGCACCGCGCCGACATCGTGCTCGGTCTTGTGGTTGAAGCAGGCATCGTAGCCCGCCTCGCGCACCGCCCACTGGCACTTCTGCTCGTCGCCGGCGCAGCCCACGACGCGGGCGCCGGCGAGCTTGGCGAGCTGGCCCGCCACCTGGCCCACGGCGCCGGTCGCGGCCGACACGAACACCGTCTCGCCCGCCTTGGGCTTGCAGATGTGCTTGATGCCGTACCAGGCGGTGAAGCTCGGCATGCCCAGCACACCGAGATAGGCCGAGAGCGGCAGGCCGGCCGGGTCGATCTTGCGCAGGCCCTTGCCGTCGTGGACCGTGTGGGTGGCCCAGTTCAGCATGCCCATCACGATGTCGCCCTTGGCGAAGCGCGGGTTCTTCGACACGACGACCTCGCCGATCGAGCCGCCGGTCAGCGGCTTGTCGAGGTCGAACGGCGGCGTGTAGGAGCGCAGCTCGGTCATGCGCGGCCGCATGTAGGGATCGAGCGACAGGAAGCGCTGGGCGATCAGGATCTGGCCCTCGGAGAGGGCGGGCAAGGCAACGGTCTCGGCGCGGAAACAGTCCGCGGTGACGTCGCCCTCGGGGCGCCGGGCGAGGACGATCTGCTGGATGTCGGTCATGGGTCTTTCCTCTCTTCGAAGTCGTTGCGGCGATAGCCCTGCAGGTAGAGCAGCGCGGTGAGATCGCCATGGTCGATGCGGGCCGGCACCTGGGCCGCCACCGCCGGCTTGGCGTGGAAGGCGACGCCGAGGCCGGCGGCCTTCAGCATCGGCAGGTCGTTGGCGCCGTCGCCCACGCTTATCGCGTCCGCGTCGGCAAGGCCACGCTCTCCGGCCAGGCGCCGCAGGGTCGTGAGCTTCGCCTCCTTGCCCAGGATGGGATGCGCCACCGTGCCGGCCAGGGAGATGCCGTCATGCTCCAGCACGTTGGCGGCATCGAGGTCGAAGCCCAGAGCCCGGCGCACCATCGCCGTGAAGTAGGTAAAGCCGCCCGACACCAGCGCGCAGTAGGCGCCGTGCTTCTGCAGGGTCGCGACCAGGGTGGCGCCGCCCGGCATGTAGCGGATGCGCGTCGCGGCCTCGTCGAGCCGGCCGACGGCCAGGCCCTTCAGCAGCCCGACCCGCTCCTCCAGCGCACCCGCAAAATCGATCTCGCCGTTCATGGCGCGGGCGGTGATGCCGGCGATCTTCTCGCGCAGACCCAGGAAGTCGGCCAGTTCGTCCAGCATCTCGTTGTGGATCATGGTCGATTCCATGTCCGCGACGAGCAGCTTCTTGCGGCGTCCGTCCGCCGGCAGAACGATCGCGTCGACGCCGGCCAGGCCGATCGCAGCGGCGGTTCCGTCGAACGGCAGGTCGCAGGCAATTCCCTTGTCGAGCCAGTCGGGCGCGCCGACGGTGGCGCCGGCTCCCTTCAGGGCTTCGATGGCAGAGGCCACGGCCGCATCGGTCACGGCGGGGTGGGCGGGATCGGAGATCAGGACCAGGACGTTTTTCACGCCCCGGCTCTAGCGGCGGGGTCGCGGATTTGCAAACAGTGCGCCGCTCATGACATCGCAAGCTCAGACCCCCGTCATCGTCGTCACCGGACCGACCGCCAGCGGCAAGTCGGCGCTGGCGCTGGCGCTCGCCGAACGACGTGGCGGCACGGTGATCAATGCCGATGCGATGCAGACCTATGACGCCTTCCCGATCCTGACGGCGCAGCCGAGTGCGGAGGAGCGGGGGCGGGTGCCGCACACGCTCTATGGCGTGCTGCCGCTCAGCGAGACCGTGTCGGCCGCAAGCTGGCGTACGCTCGCATCGGCCGAGATCGACCGGGTGCTGAAGGAAGGCCGCGTGCCCATCCTGTGCGGCGGTTCGGGCCTCTATATTCGAACGCTGATGCAGGGGATTGCCCCCATACCCGATGCACCCCCCGAACTGCGCGAGCAGGCGAATGCCGACTGGGCCGCTCTGGGGGCGGAGGCATTCCGCGCCCGCCTGGCGCAGCACGATCCCGCGATCGTCGGGCGGCTGAAGCCGGGAGACCGCCAGCGCCATGTGCGGGCCTGGGAGGTGTTCCAGGCGACGGGTAGACCGCTCAGCCTGTGGCAGGCGGGTGAGGCCTCGGCAGCGCCCTGGCGGGTCGCGACGGTGCTGCTGTCGCCCGACCGTGCCTGGCTGCGGGAGCGGATCGAACGGCGGTTCGACGTGATGCTTGAGCAGGGTGTCGTGGCGGAGGCCCGTGCCGTCTTCGACCGGCAGCCCGATCCGGTCTGGCCGGGCCTGAAGGCCCACGGCGCGCCCGAGCTGTTTCGCCATTTCCGGGGCGAGCTTTCCCCTGGGGATGTCCGCCGCATCGCGATCGACCACACACGACAATATGCCAAGCGCCAGATGACGTGGTTCAGGCACCAGATGACACCAGATCTGGTATTTGAGGGGAGCCCTGATCAAGCTTTAGGCTCGGCTGAGAAATATTTGGACAATCTGGAGGTCTGAAACTTTGCGTTTCGATCTTTTCGATTGACCACCCCAAACCTCGCCTCTATCTTCCGCCGCGCCGCAAAACCCCCGTTTTGCGGCACATTTGTCAAAAGGAGATCGCTGTGTTGAAGCCCGAGGAGTCCGCCACGACCGGCGCCGATCTGTTGGTGAAAGCCTTGATCGACGAGGAAGTCGAGGTCGTCTTCGGCTATCCCGGCGGTGCGGTCCTTCCGATCTACGATTCGCTCTTCAAGCAGAACCGGCTGCGCCACATCCTGGTGCGCCATGAGCAGGCGGCCGTCCACGCCGCCGAGGGCTATGCCCGCTCGACCGGCAAGGTCGGCGTGGTGCTGGTGACCTCCGGCCCGGGCGCGACCAATGCCGTGACCGGCCTGACCGACGCGCTGATGGATTCGATCCCGATCGTCTGCCTGACCGGCCAGGTGCCGACCCACCTGATCGGCAACGACGCCTTCCAGGAAGCCGACACGACCGGCATCACGCGCCCCTGCACCAAGCACAATTATCTCGTGAAGGCGGTGAGCGACCTCGCGCGCACGGTTCACGAGGCCTTCTACGTGGCGCGCTCCGGCCGTCCGGGCCCGGTCGTCATCGACCTGCCCAAGGACGTGCTGATGAACAAGCACGAGTACACGGCGCCTCCCAAGGTCGCGGTGACGCACAAGAGCTACCGGCCGCAGACCCAGCCCGATCCGAAGAAGATCGAGCAGGCGATCGAGATGATCGCCAATGCAAAGCGTCCGGTGTTCTACGCCGGCGGCGGCATCATCAATGCCGGCCCGAAGGCCTCGAAGCTGCTGACGCAACTCGTGCACCTGACGGGCTATCCGGTCACCAACACGCTGATGGGCCTCGGCGCATTCCCGGCGTCGGACAAGCAGTTCCTCGGCATGCTGGGCATGCACGGCACCTACGAAGCCAACCTGGCGATGCACGGCTGCGACGTGATGATCAACATCGGCGCGCGTTTCGACGACCGCATCACCGGCAACCTGACGAAGTTCTCGCCGGGCTCGAAGAAGATCCACGTCGACATCGATCCGTCGTCGATCAACAAGAACGTCCGTGTCGACCTCGCCATCGTGGGCGATGCCGGCATCGTGCTGGACGAGCTGGTGAAGGCCTGGAAGGCGAAGCAGCCCAAGGTCGACCAGAAGGCGCTGAAGGCGTGGTGGGCCGAGATCGAGACGTGGCGTGCGCGCAACTGCCTCGCCTACAAGCCCAACACGCAGGTGATCAAGCCGCAATACGCGCTGGAGCGGCTCTACCACCACATCAAGGACAGGGACCACTACATCACGACCGAGGTGGGCCAGCACCAGATGTGGGCGGCGCAGTTCCTGAAGTTCGAGCAGCCCAACCGCTGGATGACCTCGGGCGGCCTCGGCACCATGGGCTACGGCTTCCCGGCGGCGCTGGGCGTGCAGATCGCCCATCCCGAGGCGCTGGTCATCGACGTGGCGGGCGAGGCCTCGATCCTGATGAACATCCAGGAGCTCTCGACGGCGGCGCAGTATCGCCTGCCGGTGAAGATCTTCGTCCTCAACAACCACTACATGGGCATGGTCCGGCAGTGGCAGGAGCTGCTGCACGGCGGCCGCTATTCCGAGAGCTATTCGGAATCGCTGCCCGACTTCGTGAAGGTCGCCGAGGCGTTCGGCGCCAAGGGCCTGCGCTGCGATGATCCGGCCAAGCTCGACGACACGATCAAGGAGATGATCGAGCTGAAGCATCCCGTCATCGTCGACGTCATCGTCGATGAGAAGGAGAACTGCTTCCCGATGATCCCCTCGGGCGCGGCCCACAACGAGATGCTGCTGGGACCGGACGACAAGCAGTCCGCGCAGGTGTCGGAAGAAGGCATGGTGCTGGTGTGAGCAAGGATTCCGCTATCGTCGCCCATACCATCTCCGTGCTGGTCGCCAACGAGCCGGGCATCCTCGCGCGCGTGGTCGGCCTGTTTTCGGGCCGCGGCTACAACATCGAGAGCCTGACCGTCGCGGAGACCAACGCGAAGGAGAGCCAGTCGCGCATCACCATCGTGACCAAGGGCACGCCGATGATCATCGAGCAGATCAAGGCGCAGCTCGATCGCCTGGTGCCGGTCTATCGCGTGCGCGATCTCACGGTCGAGGGGCCGCACATCGAGCGCGAACTGGCGCTGGTGAAGGTCAAGGGCGTCGGCGAAAAGCGCGTCGAGGCGCTGCGCCTCGCGGACGTGTTCCGCGCCAAGGTGATCGACGCCAAGTCCGATTCCTTCGTCTTCGAGGTCACCGGCAACACCGACAAGGTGCAGACCTTCATCGGGCTGATGGAGGAGTTGGGCCTGGTCGACGTCGTCCGCACCGGCATCGTCGCCATGTCGCGCGGCGGCGAGGCGCTCTGATCGAGCTCTTCCCCATTCACATGGGGAAGTGCCCCGTCATACGGGGCGATGGGGTCATGGGCGTCGCAAAGCCATGACCCCTCCGTCGGCGTAAGACGCCGCCACCTCCCCATTTGAATGGGGAGGATAATGACTCAGTAGTTCGACAGGCCCTTGATCGAGGCGACGCGGCCCTCGATCTCGGCCAGGTTGGCCGGCGTCTTGGCGATCACGAACAGCGCCTGGGTGCGCCCGTTCATCTGCAGGGGGTCGCCGCCCTCGCGCTGCTGCATCTCGCCCAGGAAGGTGCCGGCCGGGCGGCAGGTCGGGGTGGCGCTCAGCCCGCCGAAATTGACCCCGGGATAGCGCAGGCAGATCTGGGTGATCTGCTGGCCGCTGGAATCGCTGGTGTTCTCGACCGTCCACTGGCCCTGGAAGATGCGCCGCTGGCCGACCATCCAGACCAGGTCGCGTCCGTCCGCCGTCGAGTAGTGGATCTGGGCCGGGCCGCCGCCGCGGGTCCACAGCCAGGTGTGGTTGCCCATCGCCCGCGCTGCACCATGGACGGTCGAATTCTCCACCGCATAGTCGATGCCGGGCATCGGGGTGGCCGGGTTTGTCGGGGCGTCGGAGGGCTGGCTACAGGCAACCAGCGCGAGTGCCAGGGGCGCGAGGAGGGACGCGGGGGCGAAGGCGGAGCGAAGGGACATAGCGGACTTTCCTCGGGGATCTACGGGGCTTGGGTTGCCCTCCGTGAGGCATACCATATGTAGAAGCGCAAGGGGGACATGCGATAAGGCGGGATTCGAGGCTGGTTTTTGCGAGCCGGGTTGTCTACTAACCCCCGTTCTTTTCAAGAAGCAGCTGCCAGGAGGATTGGCCCCTATGCGTGTCTACTACGATCGTGATGCCGACGTGAACCTGATCAAGGGCAAGAAGGTCCTGGTCGTCGGCTACGGCAGCCAGGGTCATGCCCACGCCATGAACCTCCGCGATTCGGGCGTCAAGGACGTGCGCATTGCGCTCAAGCCCGGCTCGGCCACGATCAAGAAGGCCGAAGGTGCCGGCTTCACGGTGATGAGCCCGGCCGACGGCGCCAAGTGGGCCGACATCGTGATGATGCTGACCCCGGACGAGCTGCAGTCGGACATCTACAACGCCGACCTCGCCGGCAACATGAAGCAGGGCGCGGCGCTGGCCTTCGCGCACGGCCTCAACGTCCACTTCAACCTGCTGACGCCGCGTCCCGACCTCGACGTGTTCATGATCGCGCCGAAGGGCCCCGGCCACACCGTGCGCTCCGAGTATGTGCGCGGCGGCGGCGTGCCCTGCCTCGTGGCGGTGGCGCAGAACCCCTCGGGCAACGCGCTCGAGATCGCGCTGAGCTACTCCTCGGCGGTGGGCGGCGGTCGCGCCGGCACCATCGAGACCTCGTTCAGGGAAGAGTGCGAGACCGACCTGTTCGGCGAGCAGGTCGTCCTGTGCGGCGGCCTCGTCGAACTGATCAAGGCCGGTTTCGAGACGCTGGTCGAGGCGGGCTACGCGCCGGAGATGGCGTACTTCGAGTGCCTGCACGAAGTGAAGCTGATCGTCGACCTCATCTTCGAGGGCGGCATCGCCAACATGAACTACTCGATCTCCAACACCGCCGAGTACGGCGAGTACCGTTCGGGCCCGCGCATCGTGACGGCCGAGACCAAGGCCGAGATGAAGCGCGTTCTGGAAGACATCCAGTCCGGCCGCTTCGCGCGCGACTGGATGCTGGAGAACAAGGTCAACCAGGCCTCGTTCAAGGCGATGCGCAAGCGCATGTCGGAGCACCCGATCGAGGAGATCGGCGAGAAGCTGCGCGGCATGATGCCGTGGATCAAGGAAAAGGCGTTGGTCGACAAGGCCAAGAACTAAGGCGCGATGCGCTCAAACGAAACGGGCCCCACTGGGGCCCGTTTTTTTGTCTGTCATCCCGAGCGCAGCGAGGGACCTTTCCGCTGAGCCCGAGCCAAAGGTCCCTCGCTGCGCTCGGGATGACAATTGGGGGCGGGGCTTAAAGCCCGACTCTAGATAATGTACCCGCCGCCCGACGCATCGAGCATCGCGCCGGTGATGAAGGACGACTCGTCCGACAGCAGCCACAGGACTGCCTGGGCGATCTCGGCCGAGGTGCCGACTCGGCGCATCGGGATCGAGGCTTCGATGCTGCTGCGGATGGCCGGGTCTTTCAGCCGTCCCTCTGTCATCTCGGTCAGCACCATGCCGGGGCGCAGCGAGTTCGCGCGGATGCCCTCGGCCGCAACCTCGCGGGCGAAGCCTTTGGTGAAGGCGTCGACGGCGCCCTTGCTCGCGGCATAGGCCGAGGAGCCCAGCCGTCCGCCGAGCGTGGCGGCCATCGACGAAACATTCACGATCACGCCGCCCTTGCCGCCGTTCTTCGTCGACATGCGCCGGGACGCTTCCCGGCAGCACAGCATCAGGCCGATGACGTTTATGGCGAACAGATCGGAAATCACGGCGGCATCCAACGCGTCGACCCGCCCGCGCTTTCCGTTGCTGCCGGCGCTGTTGACCAGGTGGGTGATCGGCCCCAGCGCCTTCTCGGTTTCCTCGAACAGGCGCACGATGTCGGCATCGCGCGCCATGTCGCCGGGCAGGGCGATGGCCTTGCCGCCTTTGGCCTCGATGTCGGCCACGACCTTCTTGGCCTGCGCGTCGCGGGTCCGGTAATTGATGGCGATGCGGTAGCCGCGCGTCGCGGCCTGGCGGGCGGTCTCGGCGCCGATGCCCGAGGCGCCGCCGGTGATCAGGAGGGTTTTGCTCATGGGCCGATGGTATAGTGCCCGCCAGGATTCGGGAGGAAAATCATGAAGGCCGCCGTTCTGTTCAAGCCCAACGAGCCGCTGCAGGTCGTCGAGTGCGAACTCGACCCGCCCAAGGCGATGGAAGTGCGCGTCAAGATGAAGGCGTCGGGCGTCTGCCAGAGCGACTGGCACATCATGAACGGCGACTGGCCCTCGCCGATGCCGATCGTGCCGGGCCACGAGGCGGCGGGCGAGATCCTCGAATGCGGGCCGGGCGTCACCACGGTGAAGCCGGGCGATCATGTGATCTTCTCGTTCCGCCCGCACTGCGGCCGCTGCCGCTACTGCACCCAGGGCCGCACCGTGCTCTGCATCGGCCGCGCTTCCGTGCCGCCGGGCGCGCTCTACGACGGCACGCTGCGCATCAAGCACAATGGCCAGGGCATCAACCAGATGGCCCGCATCGGTACCTTCGCCGAAGAAGTGGTGGTCCCTGAGGAGATGGTGATTCCGATCCGCAAGGACATGCCGTGGCCGCAGGCGGCCCTGGTCGGCTGCTGCGTGGCGACCGGCGTCGGCGCGGTGACGCGCCATGCCAAGATCGAGG
>CANIEC010000130.1 GCA_947466085.1 Rhodospirillales bacterium | reverse complement strand
TGGTGGGAGTTCTTCAGGCCGACGACGCAGACGCCGTGCTTCTTCGCCCGCTCGATGCCGATGTCCATCGCCTCCTTGGCGATGACCTGGCCGTACCCGGCACCACCGTCGACCACGATCACCGCGCCGTTGTCGCGGTCGATCTTGGCGTGGTGATTACGCCTGCAGGCGCCGTTCATCGTGTTCTGGATGTAGGAAGGCATCATGCCGACGCCGTGGCTGTCATGCCCGAACAGGTTGGCGAGCACGAGATGGTCGGCGACGAGCTTCGCCTCTTCGGCGGAACTGCCGTCGGCCCGGCAGATCGCCATGGTGAAGCCGTGCAGGCGGTCGGGCTCGATACGGATTTCGCCCACGGATCCTTGCCCTTCGGCCATCTCTCGTCTCCCCTTTACATTCGGGCGGCAAGGTTCCGCGTCGTCACGACGCTGTCAACGCCGAAGCAGCGCCCTGATTTCGCCCTTCTGGGCAGCCAGACCGTCTGCGACGTGGCTTGCTCCGGGCCACACGTGGTAGTGACCTTGCAAAGCCCTTCGTCGTCTCCGGGAATCGCGCACCGAATGCGGTCTCTAGCTCGCCTCGCATGGTTCGTGCTGCTGTTCGCAAGCGTGGCGGCTTCCGCCCAGAGCGTGCCGCCGCCGCAGCGGCCCTTCAGCCAGCTCGTCGAACTCTGGGGGCGTCAGCTCGACCGCATCGCCGCCCGCACCGAGCAGGCCGACCTGCTGCCGGTCGAGATCGACGGTTTGCGCGAGCAGGCAACCGACGTGCGCGCGGCCGCGATGGCCGCCGCCGCCTTCGCCCGCAACGACCTGGCCGACACCAAGAAGCTGCTGGCGCCGCTCGAACTGAAGCCCGGCACCGACGCGCCGCCCGAGAGCGATGCCGTAAAGGCGGACCGCGAAAGGCTCACCGAACAGGCCACGGTGGCCGAGAGCCGGGTCAAGCAGTGCGAGGTGGTGATCGCGCGCGCCGACCAGCTGCTGGAGCGCCTGACCAAGCTGCGCAGCGAGCTTGTGCTGCGGACCCTGCTCCGCCGCGACCCGTCTCCGCTCTCGCCCGGCGTGTGGCGCAAGATCGGCCCGCAGTTCATGGCATCGGTGAAGACATTGACCGATGCCATGGCGAGCTGGAGCCAGGAAGGCTTCCTCACCCTGAGGTCCGGCAGCACCGAGCTGGTGCCGCTCGGCCTGTGGGCCGCGCTCACGATCATGCTGTGGTGGGTCGGGCGTGCGCTGCGCCGCCGCTTCGGCCGGGGCGGCACGCACATCGACGCGCGGCGCGACCAGACCATCATCAGCGCCATCGACGGGCTCGGCCTCGTGCTCGTCCCCATCCTGGCGGTGTGGCTGATCGGCAAGCTCCTGCTTGCGGGCAATCCGCCGGCGCCGATCGACGTGCTGATCCCCGAAGCCGTGGGGCGGCTCATCCTGCTCCTGCTGGTGTTCGGCATGACCGCCGCCGCCCTGTCGCCGGCACGCCCCGAATGGCGCGCCCTGCCGTTCAGCGACGACAGTGCCCTCTACCTGTCCCGGGCCCTCAGGCGGCTTTACTCGATCAGCCTGCCGCTCGAGTTCATCTACCTCGCGCTCAGCCGCGGCGAGGGCCGCGATGCCGTCGCCTCGGTCGGCGCCGTCGTGCTGACGGGCGTCGTGGCCATGCTCAGCCTGCCGACCCTGTCGAACCGCGCCTGGCATGCCGACCGCCCCGAGGGCTCCGAACTGCCGCCGATGATCGGCGGGACCTGGTGGGCGGTCACGCGTCTGCTGCTGGTCATCGCCGTGCTGTCGTCGATCGTCTGTTCGCTGATCGGCTATGCGACCCTGGGCGCGCACCTGCATACCGCCATTTCGACGACCTGCCTGTTGATCGCGATCGCCTTCCTGCTTCACAAGCTGGCGGACGATCTCCTGGACGCTGCGGCCGCTCCGGGCTCACCCTCCGGCACCTTCGTGCGCCGTGCGTTCGGGCTGCCCGAGGACAGCACGCTGCGCGGCCAGTACCTCGTGCTGCTGCTGTTCGACGCCGCCCTGGTCCTGCTGCTGGCGATCGCCATTCCGGCGGCCTGGAACGTCGACACGGATGCGATGATCGACGGGCTGAGCCAGCTCGTGCGGGGCGTGAAGGTGGGCGGCGTCACCATCTCGCTCGGCAATGTCGGCATGGCGATCGTGGCCTTCTTCGTGTGCATGCTGCTGGCGCGTCTTGTGCGCAGCGTCGTGCGAGACCGCGTGCTGCCGACCGTCGAGGCGCCGTTGCCGCTGCGCCAGTCGATCGATGCCGGCCTCAACTATGCCGGCGTGATGATCGCGATCCTGGTGGGCATCGCCGCCCTGGGCGTCGATTTCACCAACCTGGCCATCGTCCTGGGCGCGCTGTCGGTCGGCATCGGACTCGGACTCCAGAACATCGCCAACAACGTGATTTCCGGCGTCATCCTGCTGGTCGAGCGGCCGATCAAGGCGGGCGACTGGGTGACGGTGAACGGCCACGAGGGCTTCGTTCGGCGCATCAACATCCGGGCGACGGAAATCGAAACGTTCCAGCGCACGCACGTCATCGTGCCCAACAGCCTGTTCCTGCAGAATCCGGTCGTGAACCGCACCTATTCCGACACGTCGAGCCGCATCGAGATCAAGCTGACCGTGCCGGTCGCCTCCGACGTCGACGCGATGGAGGCGATCCTGCGCGAGGCGGCGCTGGCGCATGCCCGCGTGCTGCGTGTTCCGGCGCCGATCGTGCGCTTCGTGAAGGTCGGGTCCGATGGCCTCGAGTTCGAACTGTTCGTGTTCGTGGCCCGGCTCGAGGACCGGCTGATCGTGACCAACGACCTCAACCGCGCGATCCTGGCCAAGCTGATCGGGCAGAAGATCATCAATCCCGACGCCGTGCCCGAAATCAGGCTGCGCGGCCTCGACAAGGTGAACTTCTCTCTGCACGCCGACCCTTCGCCGGAGACGAAGGAAAACGCCGCTGACAGGCCGGGTGATGGCCCCGCGGCGTCGTAGGGACGAGGCGCCCCCGCGGCGCTGGCCCCTCTATGCGCTGTTCGCGGCGGCGGCGTTCGCGGGCGTGGCGATGTGGGCCTACGCGCCGTCGCTGCCGCCCGAGACATTGATCGCGCGCTATGCCAACGACCGCTCGCGCTTCGTCGATGTCGGTGGCGTCAACGCCCACGTCCGCGAGCAGGGCAATCCCGACGGCGTGCCCATCGTGCTGATTCACGGCTCGAACGGCTCGCTGCACGTGTGGGAAGGCTGGGCGCGCGAGCTGGGCAAGGAGGCCCGCGTCATTTCCGTCGACCTGCCGGGCCACGGCCTGACCGGCGCCTGGCCGCGCGACGAATACACGGTCGAGGCCTATGCCGACTTCATCGAAGTGCTGATCGACACCCTGCACCTCGACAAGGTCGTCGTGGCCGGCCATTCGCTGGGCGCCGCCGTCGCCTGGACCTTCGCGGCGACGCGGCCCGACCGTGTCATCCAGCTCGTGCTGGTCGACGCCGCCGGCTATCCCCGACCGGGGGGCGGCGCGCCGCTGCCGACCCGGCTTGCCCGCACGCCGCTCGTCGGCGACCTGGGAATCTACTTCAAGCCGGAGGGCCTGGTCCGTCGATCCCTCACCGAGGCCTATGCCGATCCCGCGCTGGTGACGCCCGAGCGGGTCAGGCGCTATGCCGATCTGCAGCGCTTCCCCGGCAATCGCGAGGCGACCCTGCAACGCGCCCGCACGCAGGAGCCACTCGATCCCACGCCGCTGCGGCGCATCGACGTGCCGACCCTGATCATCTGGGGGGCCAAGGACCGCTGGGTGCCGGTCGCCGATGCCTTCCGCTTCCAGGAGGACATCAAGGGCGCCAAGCTCGAGATCTTCGACAATCTCGGCCACAATCCGATGGAGGAGGCGCCCCGCGCGACCGCCGCCGTCGTCGCGGCCTTCCTGGCCAACGCCCCGCTGCCGCCGCAGTCGAGCGCCCCGGTGGAGCCCGATACCGATGCGACCGTCGAGGAAACGGTCCAGCCCGCCGTCGTACCGGAGAAGGACTGAGTTGCCTCCCCATTCAAATGGGGAGGTGGCGGCGTCAAACGCCGACGGAGGGGTCATCCCCTCCATCGCAACGACTCATGACCCCTCCGTCGCGCTCTGAGCGCGACACCTCCCCATTTGAATGGGGAGGCGGATGATCTTGTCCTAAGCGCTCTTCAGCAGCGCCATCACCTGGTCGAAGGCGCGGTCGGCGATCTCGTCGATCTCGGCCCTGGTTCGGTTCTGGATCGGATGCGGCACGTAGACGACCGCCGGCTCGAAGCCCAGCGCATCGCTTTGCGCGGTGACGCCGTCCACGAATTCGGTGGTCACGATGTTGACGCCGGGGAGGCCGCGGCCGTCGAGACTATGAAGGTCGTGCAGACTGCACGATGTGCAGGAGCCTCAATCGCTTAAGGCGATCACCGCGAGCTGCGCTTCGGCCGCGATGGTCTGCAGCACCGCGGGCGGCGCCACTTTGGTGTTGGTGGGCTTGCGATAGCGCTTCGTGGCCACGCCGGCCGTCTTGAAGTGGCCCTCGAGCCGGTCGAGGAACTCGGAACCGCGCGACTTGCCGATATCCATCAGCGCCACGACCTTGCCGTCGAGCGAGGCCGGCGGCGCGAGGCGGGCGCGCCGCGTCGGCGAGGTCTCGGCCGTGGGATCGCGCAGCTTGCTCGAATGGGTCATGACCTGATTCATGGGGGCGTGTCCTTCAGCGAATCTCGTGGGTGACGGCCTGGCATTCCTCGCGCACGCGCTGTCCGGGCCAGCCGCCAATGATGGCGGAGAATAGCCCGGCCGGGCCGCCGGCGCGAACGATCAGCAACCCGTCGGGCTGGAACTTGTCGACGATCTTGTCGGCCATCGAGGCCGGCAGCCCCTCCGGCACGCCCTGCGCGCCGTGGATCAGGTCGCGGCCGGGCCGCTTGAGGGCCTGATGGAGCTCGTCCTCGATGCGGCGGCGGTTCCAGCCGCCCTCCTTGAAGATCCGGTAATGCTCGGGCGAGAGCACCAGCACGGCGTTACCCGAATCGCAGAGCTTGGGATGGCCGACGCCGAACAGGCCCATCGCCAGCGAGCGCGTGAGCTCCTCCGGCGTGCGGGATTTCTGGTCGATGAACCCGTGTACGCCTTCGGCATGGAACAGCGTGACGGCGCTCTTGCCGGCAGCGATGCCGCGCCGCTGCGCCAGCGGCTCCCAGTCGGGATCGGACTCATCCTCGGCGAAGCAGAAGGTGTACTTGCCGGGATTGCCTAAGGTGGCGCGGTCCATGCCGCCGGGCAGTCCGCCGCCCACGTTGCGCACGATGAGCTGCAGCGCGCGGCCGATCGTGGCATTGGCACGATTGCCCTGGCCCAGCGCATTGACGCCGGAATTCATGCCGACCGCCCTGGCCGCCGGTCCGTTGATGATGACCAGCGGGCCTGAGAAATGCGTCGTGCAGAGCAGACCGTGCAGCACGAACAGCGGATCGAGCGCCGCCTCCAGCACGCCCAGCACGACAGGCATGTATTCCGGCTTGCAGCCGGCCATCACGGCGTTGATCGCCACCTTCTCGACCGTGCAGGGCGCGAGGTTGGGCGGGATCAGGCCCACGATCTCGTCGGGCTTGCGGTCGGTACCGCCCAGCATGCGCAGGATGCGCTCGTCGGTCGGCGGCACGACGGGCAGCCCGTCGCTCCAGCCACGCTCGAAGCAGGCCTCGATGGGATCGTCCCATTCGCCGACTGGAATCTCGCGCGACGCCAGCCCGGGATCGCCGTAGCGCGCGATCAGCGCCTCCTGCACGCCGGGCTCGACGCTGCGCGAGCCGCAGCCCGGCTGCCAGGCGGGCAGGCCCTCGCCCGCGGCCGCTTCGCCGGCAAGCCGGGTCCATTCGGCGCGATCCCAGCCTACGGTGCGGCCGACCTCGCGGCCGCCCTCGAAGCGGATCAGGGTCGGCACGGCCTCGATGTTGAGATGGAACGAGCGTTCGAGCTGCTGGTCGTCGAGCACGCGGCCGACGCCCGAGGGAAAGGCCGGATCGTCCTGTGTGATGACGGTGAGCGGGCCGGCCCTGTCGAGGCTCTGCATCACGGGCTCGACCAGCACGCAGGTATGGCACTCGTGCTTGGCGACGATCACCAGCCCGTCCGCGGGCAGTACCTCAATCATTCAGCAGAGCCTCCACCTGGGCATCGATGAACGCGGCATCCTCGGGATTGTCGCGCGGGTTGCCGGCGCGATGACCCCAGACCGACGGGATCTCCACCAGCTTCCCGTACTTCAGATACGGCAACTCTTCCCGATTGTCGTCGGTCTGGAAATAGAGATCGGTGGCCGACGGCATCAGCAGCACCTTCGCCTTGATGCCGGCCAGCGCCATCTGCAGATCGCCGCGATAGAGATCGTTGGCCGAGATGTCGCCGTGCTGCCAGGTCCAGAGCTGGGCCAGCAGGTCGCGCATGTCGCGCCGCAGGAAGTTGGCCTCCCACGAGCGCACGAGGAAATCCTCGAGGCTGGTGAAGCCAAGCCCGCGCCACATCTCGCGGCGATAGAAGGTCTGGCTGAGCGCCCAGCCGGCATAGATGCGGCCCATGGCGCGCAAGCCCTGCTGCGGCGTCGCCGCCGCCTGCAGGGTGGTGCGGACGCCTTCGAGGAAGACGAAGTTGTGCGGCGCGGTCTTCGCCGAGCCGCAATTGACCACGATGCGCTCGACCGCGTCGCCGAACAGCGCACCCCAGTGATAGGCCTGCTGCGCCCCCATCGACCAGCCATAGACCAGCTTCAGCCGGTCGATGCCGAACAGCTCGACCAGCATCTGCCGCTGCAGCATGACGTTGTCGTAGGTCGTGACCTCGGGAAAATCCGGCGTGTTGGACGGCGACGAGGACAGGCCGTTCGTCAGCATGTTGGGAATGACGATGAAGTAGCGGCTGGGATCGAGGCAGCGCCGCACGTCGACCAGCCACTCGATGTCGGTGTGATGGGCGCCGTAGCTGGTGGGATAAAGGATGACGTTGTCGCGCTTGGGCGACAGCGTGCCGTAGGTCTTCCACACGATGCGGGCCTGCTTCAGGGTGCCGCCGCGCTGCAGCCGGACGTGATCCGCCGACCAGATGCCTTCCTTCGTCATGCCTGCCCCCTCAGCCGAAGCTGCGGATGATCTCGCCGTGCGTCTGAGTATAGCTCTTCGCGACGTATTTCAGGTGCGGCCGCAGGTGCCGGTGCGCCTCGGGCAGGTGATGGAACGGGATATTGGGCAGCAGGTGATGCTCGGCGTGGTATGGCAGGTTCCACATCAGGAAGCGCACGACCGGATTGGACAGGGTCGTGCGCGTGTTGGCGAACCCGTCGTCGCTGTTGGGACACAGCGTGTGCTCGGTCAGGAGATAGAGCCGCAGCAGGGGCAGGCCGACCAGCAGTGGGAAGAACCAGACCCAGAGCACGACATCCGTCTTGAGCAGGATCGAGCCCACGATCAGCACGGCATAAAGCGCGAGCAGCCAGCGGCCCCAGCGTCGCACCTCGGGCCACGCCGAGTCGTGGATGTAGGTCACGTCGCCCTTGAAGCCGAAGGGGAACAGGAAGATGTCGCGCACACGGATCATCAGGAACGGAATCGAGCTGATGCGGAAGAGATAGTTCTTCCAGGTCCGCGGGGTCCCTGAGGTGATCAGCTCGGGATCGCGGTCGGGGTCCTGCGTGTAGCGGTGATGAGCGAGGTGATAGTGCCGGTAGAAGCCGGCATTGTTCAGGATCGCCGCGCCCGAGAAGAAGGCCAGCAGGTCGGCCATCCAGCGCGTCTTGAACGAGCCGTAATGCACCGACTCGTGCATGGCACCGAACAGGGAATTCACGAAGATGCCCTGCAGCAGCAGCGCCGGCAGCACCCACCAGGTGCCGCGGGTCTCGAGCACCAGCCAGCCGCCGAGGACCAGCAGCACGAGATGCGCAGCCGTCTGGATCAGGCCCTTGGTATCGTCGCGGGCATAGAGGCGCTTCAGCACCTCCGCCGGCACCACCCGCATCTGGCGGGCGCGCTGGCCGGTTACGGTATAGGTGCCCATAGACCTTCCTTGTAGGCGTGTTCGGTGACCGCCTCGCGCTTCTTCTTCTCGTCCTCGCTCAAGCCGATCTGGTCGCCGACCATGCGCGCGATCGACGGGAAGGCGCCCTTGGGCTGGATGTAATCCGGCGACCACAGGCGCGAGCGCAGCAGCGCCTTGGCGCAGTGCAGGTAGGCCTGGCGGACCGAGACGACGATGGCGCATTTCGGCGCCTTGCCCTGCACCGCCATCGACTCGAGCAGCGCCGGATCGACCGAGAGGCGCGCGGTGCCCGCCACCCGCACCGTCTCGTTGACGCCCGGCAGCAGGAAGATCAGCGCGACCTCGGGGTTCTCCAGAAGATTGCGCAGCGTATCGAGCCGGTTGTTGCCCGGCCGGTCGGCCAGCGCGATCGTCTTCTCGTCGAGCACCTTGAACGAGCCCGGCGGATCGCCGCGCGGGGTGACGTCCTGCTTGCCCGACGCATCGGCGGTGGCGATCAGGCAGATCGGCGACAGGGCAATGAAGCGGCCCATATGCTCATCGATGCGGCCGATGTCCTTGACCGCGGCGGTCACGCTGACCGGCGCATAGGAGGCGACCAGCGCCCGCGCGCCCGCCTCGTCGAGCAGCGCCGGTTCCTTGGGAGCCGCCGAAAAGGGCAGAGAATCAGGCATTTCCTAGACCTCCGGAATTTGCAGGGGCAGAGTATCAGGCACCCCCCTCCGGCGAAACCATCCAGCGCGGGGAGTCGTTGGTCCTCCGGACACAGCAAGAGGAAGGCCATACGGGCCATTGCGATCCGACGGAACGGCGGCAGCGCCTGGACAAAAAAGAGCCCGACCGCGAGATCCGCGGTCGGGCGCACAGGCCTTTAATCTCTGCATTTTCGAAGTAGCACAGCTGCCTGTGGGACCTGTCGACTCAATCCTGCAGACCTGACTTGCACTTCTTCATGACTTCGCGAGTTCAGCCTTCAGCGCACCGCCCAGCGCGCGGAAGGTTTCGGCACGTGCCGAGGAGCGCCGCCAGACGAGACCGATCCGGCGATTGGGGACGGCGCCGGCCAGCGGCCGCACCGTCACGTCCAGGCCGCGCAGGATGCCGGCGTCGAGCGCCATCTGCGGCATCAGGGTGACGCCCAGGCCGTTCGCCACCATCTGCGCCAGCGTGTGCAGGCTGGTGCCGTTGAAGCCGGCATTGCGCCGCGCGCCCTCCAGCTCGCAGGCTGCCAGCGCGTGGTCGCGCAGGCAGTGGCCGTCCTCCAGCAGCAGCAGGTTCTCGTCGGCGAGGCTGGCCGCCGGCACGTGGCCCGCGGGATAGACGATCGAGAACCGGTCCTCGCCGAGATCCATCACCTCGAGGTCGCCCAGCGCATAGGGCAGCGCCAGCAGCACGGCGTCGAGCTCGCCCGAGTCCAGCCGCTCCAGCAGCCGCGCGGTCTGGTCCTCGCGCAGGTAGAGCTGCAGTTTGGGGAAGCTCTCGCGCAGGCGCGGCATGGCGCGCGGCAGCAGGAACGGGCTGATGGTCGGGATGACGCCGAGATGCAGCCGGCCCGACAGTGGATCGCGCGCCGCCTGGCCCGCGTCTACCAGATCCTCGGCGCCCTTCAGCAGGCCGCGCGCCCGCTCGGCCACGTTGCGCCCCAGCGCCGTCGGCACGACCGAGCGCTTGGTCCGTTCCAGCAGCGGCGCGCCCAGAAGCTCTTCCAGCTCCTGGACGCTGGCGCTCAGGGTCGACTGGCTGACGTTGCAGGCCGCCGCCGCCTGCCCGAAGTGGCAGCGCTCCACGACCGCCACGAGGTAGCGGAGCTGTCGCAGGGTCGGGGTGGGTTTCATGGGGAGGCATGTAATCGGTTTTACCGATTATTCAATTCGGTATTTTGCGTTTCAACCGATCTTAGAATGCCCCTAAGTAACGGTTGCCAAGAGTTAACCAAGGAGTTTCAAGCGTGTCCCTCATCAACACCGAGATCAAGCCGTTCAAGGCCACCGCCTTCCAGAAGGGCAAGTTCATCGACGTGACCGACGCCGACCTGAAGGGCAAGGGCAAGTGGTCGGTCGTGTTCTTCTACCCGGCCGACTTCACCTTCGTGTGCCCGACCGAGCTCGAGGATCTGGCGACGAACTACGCCGAGTTCAAGAAGCTGGGCGTCGAGATCTACAGCGTCTCGACCGACACGCACTTCAGCCACAAGGCGTGGCACGACACGTCGGAAGCCATCAGGAAGATCGAGTACGTCATGGTCGGCGACCCGACCGGCACCATCACCCGCAACTTCGGCGTGATGATCGAGGAAGCGGGCCTGGCCGATCGCGGCACCTTCGTGGTCGACCCGGACGGCAAGATCCAGATCGTCGAGATCACCGCCGGCGGCATCGGCCGCGACGCCCAGGAGCTGCTGCGCAAGGTCAAGGCGGCCCAGTACGTCGCCGCCCATCCGGGCGAAGTCTGCCCGGCCGCCTGGAAGGAAGGCGAGAAGACCCTCGCCCCCAGCCTCGACCTGGTCGGCAAGATCTAACCAAGGGCGGAGGGGCCTCATCGGGGGTCCCTCCACTCCGCTTCGCTACATTTCAGTAGGAGTACCTCCCATGTTGGACGCCAACCTCAAGACGCAGTTGAAGGGCTATCTCGAGCGCCTGACCTTGCCGGTCGAGCTGGTGGCGTCGCTCGACGACGGCCCCAAGTCGGCCGAACTGAAGGAGCTGCTGCAGGAGATCGCGAGCCTCTCGGACAAGGTGAGCTTCGCCGAGGCCGACGAGGACAGGCGCAAGCCCTCCTTCGCCATCGTGCGGCCCGGCACCGACATCTCGGTGCGCTTCGCCGGCATCCCGATGGGCCATGAATTCACCTCGCTGGTGCTGGCGCTGCTGCAGGTCGGCGGCCACCCGAGCAAGGAAGCGCAGGACACGATCGAGCGCGTGAAGGGCCTCGACGGCGACTACACGTTCGAGACCTATTTCTCGCTCTCGTGCCAGAACTGCCCCGACGTGGTGCAGGCGCTGAACCTGATGAGCGTGCTGAACCCGCGCATCCGCCACACCGCGATCGACGGCGCCCTGTTCCAGGACGAGGTCGAGAAGCGCGGCGTGATGGCCGTGCCCTCGATCTTCCTGAACAGCCTGCCGTTCGGCCAGGGCCGCATGAGCCTGGAGCAGATCCTGGCCAAGCTCGACACCGGCGCCAGCGAACGCGCCGCCGAGGAGATCGCGGCGAAAAAGCCCTACGACGTGCTGGTGGTCGGCGGCGGCCCCGCCGGCGCCGCTGCAGCCATCTACGCCGCGCGCAAGGGCATCCGCACCGGCATCGCCGCCGAGCGCTTCGGCGGCCAGGTGCTGGACACGATGGGCATCGAGAACTTCATCTCGGTCTCCCACACCGAGGGCCCGAAGATGGCCGCCGAGCTGGCCGCGCACGTGAAGGACTACGAGGTCGACGTGATGGACCTGCAGACCGCCACCAAGCTGGTGCCGGCGACGACGCCGGGCGGCCTGGCCACGGTCGAGCTGCAGAACGGCGCCACCCTGAAGGCCAAGACCATCGTGCTCTCGCCCGGCGCGCGCTGGCGGCAGATGAACGTCCCCGGCGAGGCCGAGTATCGCAACAAGGGCGTGGCCTACTGCCCGCACTGCGACGGCCCGCTGTTCAAGGGCAAGCGGGTGGCGGTGATCGGCGGCGGCAATTCCGGCGTCGAGGCGGCGATCGACCTCGCGGGCCTGGTGAGCCACGTCACGCTGATCGAGTTCGACGGCCAGCTGCGCGCCGACGCGGTGCTGCAGGCCAGGCTCCGCTCGCTGCCCAACGCCACGGTGATCGTCTCGGCGCAGTCGACCGAGGTGCACGGCGACGGCGCCAAGGTGACCGGCCTCGCCTACAAGGACCGCACCACCGGCGAGCAAAAGACGATCGAGCTCGAGGGCATCTTCGTGCAGATCGGCCTGGTGCCCAACACCGAGTGGCTGAAGGGCGCGATCGAGCTCAGCCCGCGCGGCGAGATCGAGATCGACGCCCGCGGCCAGACCTCAATCCCCGGCATCTTCGCCGCCGGCGACGCCACGACCGTGCCCTACAAGCAGATCGTCATCGCCATGGGCGAGGGCGCCAAGGCCGCCCTGTCGGCGTTCGACCATCTGATCCGGAGCGAGCCGGTCGAGGTCAAGCAGGCGGCCTGATATCCGGCCGCCAGAACCCCGGGACTCACTCCCGGGGCGGGGCGAAAGGTCCCTCACTGCGTTCGGGATGACACCGTTTGTTTGATCGGCGCACGGCCCAAATCGCAGCAAAATTGTCATCCCGAACGCAGTGAGGGACCTTCACTTCATATGCGACTGAGTCGCACGCAGGGGTGCGACATTCCCTGCAGTAGTTTCGTTTATTTCGGATATTTCGTTTACGCCACCCGCCGCGGCCGGCCGCCCTTGCGGCCGTTGGCACGGGCGGCGGCGGCCTTGGCCTTGGATTTCGTCTGGCCGGC
>CANIEC010000129.1 GCA_947466085.1 Rhodospirillales bacterium | reverse complement strand
CTGGCGTAGAGGCCGGCCTGGAAGGTGTCGGAGATGCCGCGGCCGGAGAAGCCGCCGACCCATTGCGTGCCGCTGGTGAAGCCGGCGGTGACGCCGACCAGCAGCTCGTCCGTTACGCGCCGGTCGAGGCCGGCCGCGAAGCCGCCGAGGCTGTAGGTGAGCGTGCCGGCATTGGCGTTGCCGCCGACGACGCCGAAGCCGCCCAGCGCGCCACCCCAGGCGCCCCAGCGGGCGGGAGCGGTGGCGTCACAGGCGACGTCGCAGGCCTCGGCCAGGGCCACGCGGTTAGCGCCGATCGACGTACCGCCCACCGTGTTGGCGAAGTTGGTCATGAAGACCTGCGTGGTCGCGATGCCGGCGGAGGAGAAGCCGGAATAGTTCTGGCCGCTGATCGAGTTCATGGCCGCGACGCCCTGCTGGGCGTTCATCGTCGAGAAGGCACCCAGCACCGTCGCGAAATCGCCGGTCGCGTTGAGGGCGGCAGTGTCGAGCACGGTGGCGACGGAGGCTTGGTTCGGTGTCTGGGCCTGGCGGGCGAAGCCGCCGATCTGAAGACTGAGATAGACGTTATTGGCGTCGTAACTCAGGCTCGGCAGCAGGAACGGCAGGCTGGCCGCGGCGAGGGACGATACCGACGAATAGGTTCCCGTGACGCCGCCCGTGGTGCTGAGGATCGTGTAGGTCGTGCGCGGCGCGTAAGGGCGTGTGGGATCGGGAACCACGAAGACATTGGTGCCTGCAGCAATGGCAGCCGTACCCGGCGCGCCACTCACGGCGACCGCGTCGGACAGGCCGAGCGCATTTGCTTCAACCTGATACCCGCTGCCTGCGGCCTGGGTGAAGGCTCCGACGACGTTCAGTGTTCCGATAGAGTTGCCGGGTGATACCAGGCCGGCATTGGTGAGATTGCCGTTGATGATGCCGCTGCCGGACAGGGCGCCGCTATTGGTTACATTGCCGGTGATCGTACCGTTGTTGACCGTGGTGCCAGTGTTGGTGAGGCCGCTCAGGAAGGCGCCACTGTTGAGGAAGAGCCCCTGGTTGAGAAGCGGTCCGGTGCCGGGCAGTGATGTGAAAGTGCCGGCATTGGCCAGCAGGGCATTTGCAGCGACCGCGTAGCCGCCCGTCGTGGTGAAGGCGGCTCCTGACCGGATGCCGAGGCTGCCGCCCATCGTGCCGGTGAGATTCAGGGTGCCGCCCTTGACGAAGGTGCCGCCTGTGTAGGTGCTGGCGCCGGCAAGGGTCTGCGTGCCCGCCGCGATGGTCAGACTGCCGCCTGTAAGGGGGTAGGAGCCGCCGTCACTCAGGTTTCCAGAGTAGGTGCCGTTGGCGTTGGCGATGGTAAGGCCATTGGCGCCGAGGCTCACGAGACCTGTTGCGGCGCCCGTCAGGGATGCGATGGTGACAGGTGCCCAGGCGCGGGAAATGTCGAAGATGCCGTCGTTGGACACGCCGCTTGAGGTCTGGATGCTGCCCGGCCCTGAGACCAGCAGGGATCCGCCGGCATCGATCGTCGTCGTACCGGTATAGGTGTTCGTGGCACTGGTTTGGACTTTTCCCCCATTCTGGATGACCACACCGTCGGGGCCCGAGATGGTCCCCGCCAGGCCGAGCGGCACGTTTCCACTCCCAACGATCAGAGGTCCACCTGCCGTCGTCACGAGGTTCGCCGCGGTAACAAAGAACGGGGTGTAACCGATCGAATTCCCTGTGAGATCGAACATCACGGAATTCTGCATGAAGAAGGGGATGCCCAGGATGTTCGTCGTTCCAGAGAAATGCACAGAATAGGTGTCGTTGGCGCCGTTGAGCGTTGCGTTCGTGGTCGGCACGCCTGCGATCGTTCCGCCCGACAACGTCGCACCGGACATCAGGAGAGTCGTTCGGTCGCGAGTGCTGCCGTTGCTCATCGTCTCGTTCAGTACGAAGACCGGCGTTCCGGTATCGAGCAAGGTAGGAGCGGTGGACGTGACCGTTGAACCATCCTTGGAGAGTGTGGTCGTGAAATTCGCGCTGTTGTGCTGGGACGCGCTGTTCCCGGGTCCGTTGCGGTTGGGATTGGGAAAGTTCGTTCCCACCACGGTCGGGACGACGCCGGGCGGCGGGTCTTTCGGCTGGCCCAAAGAAGCAATTGCGAACTGGCCGATCAATTCAGGAGTCAGTCCGACCGTCACGCAGGCGATGCAGGGGCTCACCGGCTGTGAACTCCCACCGATGGTCACGATCTGATTGCCCGTAACCGGCGCGTTGACGATGCTCCGCTGTCGACCTTCGTCGTCGTAGTTTCCCGGATTGGGCTGGCCGTTCGCCGACACGACATATCCCTGGCGCAGAACTCCCGGAATGATTGCCTGGCCCAAGACACCGCCTACGAGCACGGAGTCGCTGGTGAAGCTGCTGTGGGTCGAGGTGAAGTTGCCGGCACCAAAGATGCCGTAGAATGTTCTTTGAAGCGGCGGGATGCTGGTGCCCTGGAAATATTCGGGAAAGCTCTGCGTTACACGACCGTCGCTGCCTATCGCTTGATAGACAGCATTGATCTGATAGCCCTGACTGGCAGACAGGGTGGCCGCCGGTGCAGTCTCTCCGGCCGCATAGAAGTTGAGCGTCGGAGCCTGAACGAGGTTGCCGACGTAGCAAGGAGGTGAACCGTAGCAATAGAAGAGGCCGTTCCCGTTCGGCACGGTCGAGGTGGGGACGGTCTGGCCGAACCCTTGCCACGTGGCAGGATTGAACGCGGCGTTGAAGACGGCCGATCCGGTATCGAACATGTAGAGTTGGGGCACCCCTCCGGCTCCGATACCGATATTGATGCCGAGCCGCCAACCATCCGACTTCACGTATTGAAGAGGAATGGTGACGGACTGGGCATGAACTTGCAGAGCAGGCAGCAACAACGCCAATGCGGCGCACATTGTTTGAAAGACGCGACGAAGCATCGATCCCCCGGCACGGTGATGCTCCCCAGCTCCCACCGTCAGCCCATTGTCCAAATTGAAATCGCTAGCGCAACCGCCAAGACTCCTTCCGCGTCGCGTGGCCACCCGGCCGGCC
Source organism: Rhodospirillales bacterium (assembly GCA_947466085.1). Classification (GTDB taxonomy): domain Bacteria; phylum Pseudomonadota; class Alphaproteobacteria; order Reyranellales; family Reyranellaceae; genus Reyranella. The sequence goes on along the minus strand of CANIEC010000129.1, from coordinate 9,553 downwards.
CTATCCTTGCCAAAGCAGGGCCTTGCGCGTATCTCCCCCTGTCCTTCAATCAGGGGTGCGCGCACGCTAGGCGCATATAGTCATGGGCTACAGAGTCGCCGTCGTCGGCGCGACCGGCAATGTCGGTCGCGAAATGTTGCAGATCCTGGCCGAGAGGAACTTCCCGGCCGATGATGTCGTGGCACTTGCCTCGTCCCGTTCGGTCGGCCTGAAGGCGTCGTTCGGCGACAGATCGATCCTGAAGGTCCAGGACCTCGCCAAGTTCGACTTCAAAGGCATCGACATCGTTCTCAGCTCGCCGGGCGCCAAGGTGTCGGCCGAGCACAGCCCGCGCGCGGCCAAGGCCGGCGCCATCGTGATCGACAACACCTCCTACTGGCGCATGGATCCGGACGTGCCGCTGGTCGTGCCCGAGGTCAATCCGCAGGCGATCGCTGGCTATAAGGGCCGCGGCATCATCGCCAACCCGAACTGCTCGACCATCCAGATGGTCGTCGCGCTGAAGCCGATCCACGACGCGGCTGGCATCAAGCGCGTGGTCGTGTCGACCTACCAGTCGACGTCCGGCGCCGGCAAGGAAGCGATGGACGAGCTGGTCAGCCAGACCAAGAGCTTCTTCGTCAACCAGACGCTCGACCCGGTGAAGTTCACCAAGAACATCGCCTTCAACGTCATTCCCCAGATCGACGTCTTCATGGATGACGGCTCGACCAAGGAAGAATGGAAGATGGTGGTCGAGACCAAGAAGATCCTCGACCCGAAGATCAAGGTCCACGCGACCTGCGTGCGCGTGCCGACCTTCGTCGGTCACGCCGAGGCGGTGAACCTCGAGCTCGAGCGGCCGCTCGACGATCACGAGGCGCGACGCATCCTCGCGGCGGCGCCCGGTGTCCTGGTGGTCGACCAGCGCGAGCCCGGCGGCTACGTGACGCCGAAGGAGGTCACCGGCCAGGATGGCGTGTTCGTGAGCCGCATCCGCTCCGATCCCACGGTCGAGAACGGCCTGGCGATGTGGGTCGTCAGCGACAATCTGCGCAAGGGCGCGGCGCTCAACGCCGTCCAGATCGCCGAAGAACTGATCAAGGGCTACATCTAGGCTCCGAAACACGCCGTCGTCTCGACCAAAGCGAGCGGCAACGAGCGACGTGGAGAGACCTTCTCTCCACGATTTGCCGGCTTTTGGTGGAGAGGAGGTCTCTCCGCTCCGCACCTTCGGTGCTCCGGTCGAGAAGACGGGTCTTGCCCGTTGGTCCGCGCCATTTTCGTTTGAGGGCGGATGCTTGTGAGGGGGCGCTGAGGTAGACTGCGAGCGTGAACGACGCGCCCCACATCCATCCGACGAAGCGGGAATCCGCGGCCGCCGGCGCGCCGACGCCGCTGTTCGGCAGCGCGGCCGACAGCTTCGTCCAGCAACTGCGCCTGGCGTCGCAGGCGCATCGTGCGGGGCGCCTCGACGAAGCGATCTCCTCCTACCTGCGACTGCTGGCGGTTCGTCCCGACCACGCCGAGCTGCACAACAATCTCGGCGTCGCCCTGCGCCTCGCGGGCAAGCTCGAAGCCTCGGTGTCGCATCATCGTCTGTCGCTGGCGGCAGACCCCGGGAATCCGGCCTTGCATTCCAATCTCGGCAACGCGCTGCGCGCCGTGCATCGCCTCGACGAGGCGGTGAAGCATCACTACCGGTCGATTGCGCTCAGCCGAGATTACGCCGAGGGCTTCTTCAACCTGGCGCTCTGCCTGCGCGATCTCGGCCGGCTCGACGAAGCGATCGGGTGCTTCAGCCGGGCCCTGACGATCCATCCCGACAATCGGCGGGCGCGTGTCGAGTTCGCGATCACGCTCCTGATGCGCGGCGAGCTCGAGGCGGGGTTCGACGCCTACGAGATCCGCAAGCGCCTGCCCGAGACGCCGACGCCGGATTTCGCCCAACCGGCCTGGGCGGGCGAGCCGGTGCAGGGCAAGCGCATCCTGCTCTATCCCGAACAGGGGTTGAGCGACGTGCTGCTGTTCGTGCGCTTCGCCCGCGAGCTGAAGCGGCGCGGCGCCACCGTCCTGGTGCTGTGCCAGGCACTGCTGAAGGACCTGCTGCGCTCGGCCGACTATATCGACGAGGTCGTGGCCGAAGGCGAGCAGGTCCCCGAGTTCGACCTCCATGCTTCCCTGGTCTCGCTGCCGCATCTCTGCCGCGCCGATTTCACGGCGCTTTCGGCCGAGCCGCCCTATCTCAGGGCGCCCGAGGAAAGCCGCATCAAGCTCGGCCGGCTGGAGCGGGCGAAGCTGCGCATCGGCATCTACTGGGCGGCCATGCCGGGCCAGGCGCAGGATCACCAGCGGTCGGTGCCGTTCGAGCGCTTCCTGGCACTCTCGGGCGATCCGGAGCTGCTGTTCTTCAGCCTGCAGGGCGGCGTCCACCAGAAGGACATCCAGGCGTTCGGCGCCGGCGGGCTGGTCCACGATGTCGGCCGCGGCATCTTCGATTTTGCCGAGGCGGCAACCGCCCTGTCGCAGCTCGATCTTCTCATCTCGGTCGACGCGCCGGTGGCGCATCTCGCCGCGGCGATGGGCGTGAAGACCTGGGTGCTGCTGCCTTCCACCGCCGACTGGCGCTGGCAGCTCGGCGGCGCCACCGCACCCTGGTATCCCTCGGCGCGTCTCTTCCGGCAGACCGTCCCCGGCACCTGGCACGACGTCTTCACGGACCTGCGGCGCGAACTCGACGTGCTGAAGAAGTGCACTACCCCTCCATCGTCGTCCTGAGCGAAGCTGCCCGAAGGGCGGCGTAGTCGAAGGATCTGTTTTCGCACCAACACGCCGTGCGCCGGAGAAGAGGTTCTTCGACTGCGTTCGCTTCGCTCACTCCGCTCAGAACGACGGGAGGTTTTGGGCGGTTACGTTGCGCAGCGCCTCGGCATCGTCGACGTCGTCGAGCGTATCGGCCAGTGCGGCCGCACTGTGTCGCGGGAGTCCGGCCAGCGTGTCGGCAAGCACCGTCGGCGTCGACCAATGCACGTCGGCGAACAGTGAGCGTGGCAGCGGCCGCACGCGCCGCGCGCCGATCAGCCAGAAGCCGCCATCGCGCGCCGGACCGAAGACGAGATCGTGCCGGCCGAGCAAGGCGAATGCGCGCGCGATGTGAGACGCGCGCAGGGCCGGGATGTCGCTGCCGACGAGCACGACCGGCCCGGGGGGCAGCGTCGCGAAGGGCAGCTTCATGCGCCGGCCGAGATCGCCTTGCCGCTGGGGTTGCCGCCGCGAGACGGGCACGAGATGCCAGGCGGGATGGCGGAGTGCGGTGTCGGGCGTCACCGACAGCCAGACCGTCCAACGCGGATCGCACGTCATCCGCCTGATCTGTTCGCCGAGGATGCGGCGATAGAAGCGGGCGGCTTCCATCGTGCCGATCTCCGTGGCCAGACGGCGTTTCACGCGGCCAGCCTGAGGTGCGCGGGCGAAGATGACGAGATGGCGCTTCATCGGCCGTAGAGACGTTGCAGGGTCTGTGGCGGGACGCCGGCGAAGTAGAGCGTGAGGCAGGTCAGGTTCCGCAACGGACGCAGCAGCCAGCCGTCCCGCCGATAGCGGGCCGCCGAAGTGAGCGCGTCCGCGGCGAGAGGAACGAGATTGTCCCGGCCGATGCGGCGCACCAGGTCGACGTCTTCCATCAGCGGCAGCGGCCGGAAGCCGCCGAGACTTTCATAGTGCGGCCGTGAGATCAGCAGGCCTTGATCGCCATAGGGAAGGCCGAAGCTGCGGCAGCGCCAGGCCGCCAGGCGTTCCAGTCTTCGCGCGCCGGCTTCCTCCGCATCGAAGCGCAGCCGGAAGTAGCCGGCCTTGCCGTCGGCCGACTGGACGAAGCGGGCGATGACGTTGCCTGCGCCGCCCTGCAGTCGCGTATCGGCGTGGAGGAACAGGATCCAGGGCGCGCGACCGGCCGCGGCTCCGGTGGCGAGCTGGCCACCACGACCCGCCGCTGCGGTCACCAACGCCGCGCCCGCCCGTTGCGCAATCGCAACCGTGTCGTCGCGCGAGCCGCCGTCGCAGATCGTGGTCGAGAAAGCGAGACCGGGGTGGGTCGGCCGTGCCGCCAGGGCAAGCCCGAGCGACGCGCCCGCGTTCAACGTCGGAATGACGATGTCGACCGCCGTCGTCACGTGCTGCAGGCAGCCCCGCCCAGGACACAGAACTTGGCGCAGTGCGGATGGTTGAGCCGCACCTCGCCGACGCTTTCGGCCAAGGTTCCGCCCAGTTCGAACTGCGGGTCGTAGGGCAGCAGCGTGCAGGCCACGACGGCGGGCCGCGGCGCGCCCTTGCGCTTCACCACCATGCGGGCGGACGCACACATCACACTGTCCGGCGACTTCTTCAGGATGCCCCAGCAGGCCGTCGTGATCTCAGGCACGTCGACGGTCGGATCCATCTCGGGGAACAGGACCAGGGTCGCCGGATTTCCGGCATCGATCGGCACGCCCAGCCGCGCGAACAGCTGCGCATAGCCGGCGCGGACCTCGGCGTCGGTTTCGTTCGAGAAATGGCGGCCCGCCACATGCACGTCGAAGCCTGCTTCGGCCAGCCAGACCAGCCCGTCGATGGTCGGCTTCCAGCTGCGAAGGCCGCGCTCCTCCTCGTGCAGCGCTCTCTCGTGGTGATCGACCGAAACGCGGATCGCGAGGTTGCCGCGGCCATGCCGGGCCAGCAGGTCGAGCAGCGCCGGCTTCATCCTGTGCATCGGCCTCATCGCGTTGGTGAGCACGATGGCCTTCAGACCGCGTGACAGCACATCGTCCAGCATCGCCGGCAGGTCGGGATTCATGAACGGCTCGCCGCCCGTGAAGCCGATCAGCTTGGTGCCGTGGCCGTCGCGTTCGATCTCGTCGAGATAGGCCGCGACCTCGCCGGCCGTGAGGTGGACGAGCCGGTCGTTGCGCGGCGAGGATTCGATGTAGCAGTTCCGGCACGTGAGGTTGCACAGGGTGCCGGTGTTGACCCACAGCGTCTCGAGCGCCTTCAGGCCGACATGCGCGCGTGTCTCGCCCCTGGCGGTGATCCTGGCATCCTTGAATTTCGCGGGATCGAGCAGAACGGGCAGCATCCATGAACCCTGCGCAGGCGTGGCGGTCCAACGCTAGCACAATTCGTGCAATGGAATGCCGGGTTCCGGTCGGTAACTCGATCACATGTGCGCGTCTCGACCGTTCAATGAAGCTTCGTTACGGTCCACCAACTTTCAAGGGGAATTGAATGCTCGACGACAAGGCGCTTGCCACGATCTTCCGCGATGCCCGCACGCACAATGGCTGGCTCGACAAGCCGGTGACCGACGAAAAACTTCACGAGATCCACGACCTCATGAAGTGGGGCCCGACCTCGGCCAACTGCCAGCCGGCGCGCATCGTCTTCGTGCGCACGAAAGAGGGCAAGGAGAGGCTCAAGCCGGCGCTGAGCGCGGGCAATACCGAGAAGTCGATGACTGCGCCGGTGACGGCCATCGTGGCCTACGACCAGGAATTCTTCGAGCACCTGCCGCGGATATTTCCGCACGACCAGACCGCCATCCACTGGTTCAAGGGCAAGCCGTCGGCCGAACCGACCGCGTTCCGCAACGGCACCCTGCAGGGCGCCTACCTGATCGTCGCGGCCCGCGCGCTCGGCCTCGATTGCGGCGCCATGAGCGGCTTCGACAACGCCAAGGTCGATGCGGCCTTCTTCCCCGATGGCAGGTTCAAGACGAACTTCCTGTGCAACATCGGCTACGGCGATCACTCGAAGGTGTTTGCCCGCAGCCCGCGCTTCGCGTTCGACGAGGTCTGCACGCTCGCCTGAGAGTGTTCAGCCCCTTCCCCTTTGCGGTCTCCGCAAAGGGGAAGTGCCCTCGTCTTCGAGGGCGATGGGGTCATGACCCCTGCGTCGCATAAGATGCGACACCTCCCCATTTGAATGGGGAGGAGGCTCAAAAGCCGAAGAACTTTCCCATCTGCTTCCAGGGCAGCGGCAGCAACGAGATCAGCGCCGCCAGCCCGAAGCCCAGGATGACGGCGCCGGAGCCGCGGTTGAGCCACAGCAGGCCGGCCCCGGTGAAGCGACCCCGGAGCGCCACGGCCGCCGTGCAGATGATCGTCCACCAGGCCAGCGCGCCGCAGAAGACGGCGGCGACCAGAAGGGTGGCGTCGGGCAGGCTCGCGCCGACGCCGGCCAGGTTGCGGCCGGCGAAGGCCGCGCCGAAGGCCATCACGGTGAGAGGATTGAACACGGTGATGAAGAAGCTCGAGCTGGCATAGTGGAAATGCGTCGAGAACCGGTGCTCGCGGTCGTCGGCGACGGGATCGCCGACATTGCGTGGCCGGTGGCGCATCGTGGTCCAGCCCATGATCACCAGCACGAGGCCGCCGATGCCCAGCAACCAGGCCTCCCGCTCGATCACGAACTGCTGGACGAAGGACAGGCCGAACGCCGCGACGGCGCCGAACACCGCGTCGCCCAGCGCCGCGCCGATTCCGGTCATGTAGCCCGCCATGGCGCCGACGGTGATGGAGCGCCGCATGCAGAGCACGGCTGCCGGCCCGACCGGCACGGCGATGAGGAAGCCGATCGCCGCGCCCTCGATGGCGAGCGAGAGGGGATTGAAGATGAAACCCGGCACGGTCATCGCGCGCCTACAGCTTCTCGGCCTTGAAGGCGCGCGGCGGTGCGACCAGTCGGTCCTGCGCCGCCACGAGCTGCAGCTCGCGCTCGCCCATCGCCGCGGTGGCTTCCAGGACCGCGAAGATCGACGAAGCGGCCTTGCCCAGCGCGTCGGCGACATCGTCGCCGGCTATCCAGTGGGCGGTGAAGAGGGCGGCGACGGCGTCGCCCGTGCCGTTCGGCGCGATCTCGAAGCCGATCATCGGCGTCGCGACCCGCCAGGCCGCGTCGGTTGTCACGGCCACCATCTCGATCGTGTCCGGCGATGCATCGGCGCGGCGCAGGCTGGTGATGAGCGCGAGTCGCGGCCCCCGTGGCTCTCCTGCGAGCAGGGTGCGCGCGGCCGACAGCGCCTCGGCCATGGTCGAGACGGTCCGGCCGGTGAGGTGTTCGAGTTCGAAATGGTTGGGCGTCACCAGGTCTGCAGCGGGGATCGCGCGGTCGCGGAAGAAGATGTCGATGCCCGGCTTGACGTAGATGCCGGTGTCGATGTCGCCCAGCACCGGATCGCAGCACCAGACGGCGCGCGGATTGGCCGCCCGCACGCGGCGTGCGGTATCCAGAACGACATCGGCCAGGGCCGCGTCGCCCACATAGCCGGTCAGCAACCCATCGCAGCGCGAGAATTGGCCCAGCGCCTCGATGCCCTGCACGATTTCCGCAACCTGCTCCGCCGAGGCCGCGCGACCGCGCCAGGCGCCATAGCCCGTGTGATTCGAGAACTCGACCGTGTTCACCGCCCAGACCTCGTGGCCCAATCGTTGCAGGGGAAAGGTCGCTGCACGGTTGCCGACGTAGCCGTAGGCGACATGGCTCTGGAGGGACAGGAAGCGCATGGCCGGGGCCACCTTGCCACAAGGAAGGCCGTCATTATAGTCCGCCGCGTTTTCGGGGAGGCCCAGTGATGTCGAAGTCCGTCCGTCCGCGTCGCAGCGTGCTCTACATGCCGGGCGCCAATACGCGAGCGCTGGAAAAGGCACGCACCTTGCCGGCCGATGCGCTGATCTTCGACCTCGAGGACGCCGTGGCGCCCGATGCCAAGGAGGCGGCGAGGGCCAATGTGGTCGCCGCGGCCCAGAGCAAGGGCTACGGCAAGCGCGAGATCGCGATCCGCTGCAACGGGCTCGGCACGCCCTGGGGCGCAGCCGACATCACCGCGATCGCGAGGTCCGGCGCCGACGCGGTTCTCGTGCCGAAGGTCGAGAGCGCGGCCGAGGTGGCCAGCGTCATCGGCCTGCTCGACGCCGCCGGTGCGCCCCCGTCGATGGCGGTGTGGGCGATGATGGAAACGCCCAAGGGCATCCTGCGTGCCGAGGAGGTGGCGGGTTCGCATCCGCGGCTCACGCTCTTCGTCATGGGCACCAACGATCTGGTGAAGGACATGCGCGCGCGCCACACGCCGATGCGCCTGCCGATGATCACGGCGCTGGGGCTCGGCATGCTCGCCGCCCGCGCCCACGGCCTCACCATCCTCGATGGCGTCTACAACGACATCCAGGATGCCGAAGGTTTCCGCGCCGTCTGCCAGCAGGGGCTGGAGATGGGCTTCGACGGCAAGACGCTGATCCACCCCTCACAGGTCGAGCCCTGCAACGAGGTCTTCGCGCCGTCGACCGTCGAGCTGGAGATGGCGGGCAAGATCGTGTCGGCCTTCAGGACGGCCCAGGCCGAAGGCAAGGGCGTCGTCACCGTCGATGGACGCATGATCGAGAACCTTCATGTCGAGCAGGCCGAGCGCGCGCTGGCGCTCGCCACAGCGATCAAGGAGCTGCAGGCCGCGCCATGAGCCCCAAGACCATGAGCAAGACCAGCAACGGCAATTTCTTCGAGGATTTCCGCGTCGGGCAGGAATTCCACCATGCCACGCCGCGGACGCTGACCGAGGCCGATGCGGCGCTGAACATCGCGCTCTACGGCTCGCGCTTCGCCATCAATTCGTCGGACGTCTTCGCCCGGGCGATCGGCCTGCCGCGCGCGCCGCTCGACGATCTGCTGGTCTTCCATGTCGTGATCGGCAAGACGGTGCCGGACATCTCGCTGAACGCCGTGGCCAATCTCGGCTACGCCGAGTTCCGCTGGGGCGTGCCGGTCTATCCGGGCGACACGCTGTCGGCGAAGTCGACCGTGCTGGGCCTGCGCGAGAATTCCAACAAGACCAGCGGCGTCGTCTGGGTGCGCTCGACCGGCGTGAACCAGAGGGCTGAGATGGTGCTCGACTATGTGCGCTGGGTGATGGTGCACAAGCGCGACCCGCAGGCGCCGGTGCAGGCCACCACCGTGCCGAAGACGGCGCCGTCGGTTAAGCCCGAGGATCTCATCGTGCCCGAGGGCCTGTCGCTTGACGGTTACGACGATGGAGCGGCCGGTTCCGCCCATCGCTGGGAGGATTATGTACCGGGCGAGCGCATCGACCATGTGAGCGGCATCACGCTCGAAGACTCCGACCACATGTTCTCGACGCGCCTCTACCAGAACACCGCGCGCGTGCATTTCGACGCCTTCGCCGGCAAGGACACGCGCTTCGGCCGTCGTCTCGCCTATGGCGGCCACGTGATCTCGCTGATGCGGGCGCTGTCGTTCAACGGGCTGGCCAACGGCTTCCGGGTCGCCGCCTTCAACGCGGGCAGCCACGTCGGCCCGACCTTCGGCGGCGACACGATCTATGCCTGGTCGGAGGTGCTCGAGACGGCGGCGCTGCCCGGCCGGAACGATGTCGGTGCGCTGCGAGTGAGAAGCATTGCGGCGAAGGATTGCCCCTGCGGTTCGTGGCCGGGCAAGGGCACGGACGGCAAGTATCATCCCGCCGTCGTGCTCGATCTCGACTACTGGCTGCTCATGCCGAGGCGCATTGCCTAGAAGCGCCGCTCGGCAGGCG
>CANIEC010000128.1 GCA_947466085.1 Rhodospirillales bacterium | reverse complement strand
GCCAGCCGCAGCTCCTGACGGCCATCGATGCGCTGCTCGAGAACGGGCCGGACGGCAACTTCGCACGGCCCGACCAGAGCGTGGTCGAACTGGTGCTCGCCGGGCCGCCGGAACTCGACGTGGTGGCCCATCTGCGACGCCTGCCGCGGGCGGCCGCCGACGGTTCGCTGGCGCTGATCGTGCTGCACGATACGACGGCGCTGCGCCGTGCCGAGCGCATGCGCGCCGACTTCGTGGCCAATGCCAGCCACGAGCTGAAGACGCCGATCGCCGGCCTGGCGGGTTTCATCGAGACGCTGCGCGGCCCGGCCCGAGAGGATACGGCGGCGCGCGAGCGCTTCCTCGGGATCATGGCCGAGCAGGCCGACCGCATGCGCCGCCTGGTCGACGACCTGCTGATGCTGTCGCGAATCGAGCAGCACGAACATGCAAGGCCCGCCGCCGCCGTCGATCTCGACAAGGTGCTGCGTTCGGTCCTCGACCTGCTGCAACTCAAGGCTTCCTCGCGCAAGGTGAGGATCGAACTCGACCTGCCGCCCGAGCTGCCGCGTGCCATCGGCGACCACGACGAGCTGATCATCGTTTTCCAGAACCTGATCGACAATGCGGTCAAGTATGCGCGCCCGGTCACGTCCGTCCGCGTCGAGGTGCGTCCTTCGGGCAAGGACCGCGTCGCGGTCGCGGTGAAGGACGAGGGCGACGGCATTCCCGCCGCGCATCTGCCGCGGCTCACCGAGCGCTTCTACCGCGTCGATACCGCCCGTTCGCGCCAGCTCGGCGGGACGGGCCTGGGCCTCGCCATCGTGAAGCATGTGGTCAATCGCCACCGCGGCCGGCTCGACATCCAGAGCGTGCCGGGCAAGGGCTCGACCTTCACCGTCACCCTGCCGGCCTCGAACGTGGCCTGAGCGGGGCTTCAGTCGTGGCGAAAGCGCATTGTAAGGATACTGCCGCATAGTCCCGGGCACCGAGTGCGAGTGCAGGTCCATGACGTCCAAAGCCAGCGAGCCGAGCGAAATCGTGGTGACAGCCCAGATGATCCGGGCGGGTCTCGCGGTCGTGAAATCGTGGCCATCTCTCTCCGACGGCGAGGCGCTGGCTACGGCCTATCGGGCCATGGCGGCGGCGGCGCCCCCCGAAAGCCTCGCCCTCGGCATGCCGACGCCGACGATGCTGCAGGCCCTGCGGATGCTCGGCCACAAGTAGGCGACGACCGGCAGACTCACAGGGTGTGACGTTCTTCTCCACCACTGTCTTCGGTCTGTAACCCAAACGTCGCACGGAAGAAGCCTGCGGCCGGTACCGAGCCTCCAGTGTAGGACCCGGAGGCCGGATGCTGCGACTGGAAGGCGTTACCAAGAGCTTCGGCGGCAAGAAGGCCGTGGACGACGTTTCGCTCGTGGTGCCGACGGGCCAGATGGTCGGCGTGATCGGCCGTTCCGGCGCCGGTAAGTCGACCCTCCTGCGCATGATCAACCGCCTCGGCGATCCGACCTCGGGCCGCATCCTGTTCGGCGATACCGACGTCACGGCGCTGCGCGGTCGGCCGCTGCGCGCCTGGCGCGCCCGCTGCGCCATGATCTTCCAGCAGTTCAACCTCGCCGGCCGCCTCGACGTTCTGACCAACGTCATGATGGGTCGCGCTTTCCACATGCCACCCACGCGCGCGCTCCTGAAGCTGTGGAACGACGAGGAAAAGGCGCAGGCCCTGTCCGCGCTCGAAAGCCTCGACATGGCGCGGATGGCCGGCCAGCGCGCCGAGACCCTGTCCGGCGGTCAGCAGCAGAGGGTCGCCATCGCCCGCGCCCTTGTCCAGGAACCGGACATCGTTCTGGCCGACGAGCCCATTGCCTCGCTCGACCCGCGCAATACCAAGGTGGTGATGGACGCGCTGCAGCACATCAACCGCCATCTCGGCATCACCGTGGTCTGCAATCTCCACAGCCTCGACCTCGCCCGCTCCTACTGCGACCGGCTGGTCGGCATGGCCGCCGGCCGAGTCGTGTTCGACGACGTGCCGGCCGCGCTCACCGAAGCGACGTCGCGCGAGCTCTACGGGCTCGAGGCCGGTGACGTGATGGGCCATGGGCTGCCGTCGCCCGCGACACTGCCGGTCGGCGCCCAGCCGGGACTCGCCCTCGCAGGCTCCTGAACTCGTTCCCGACGTTTCGCTTCATCAAGGAGAACCAGCCATGCTTACTCGTCGTCACGCGCTCGGCGCCACCCTTGCTGCCTCGTCCCTCGCTCTCGCCGGCATCGCCCATGCTCAGTCGTGGAAGAGCGCCTATCCTGAGCTCGTCCTCGCCGTCGTCCCGGCCGAGAATGCCTCGGGCGTGACCGAGCGCTACGGCCCCTTCGTCGAGTATCTGGCGCAGGCCCTGGGCACCAAGGTGACGCTGCGGGTTGCCAACGATTACGCTGCCGTCATCGAGGGCCAGCGCAACGGCAGCATCCATCTCGCGGGCTACGGTCCGGCGTCCTATGCGCGGGCGATCGTGACCGGCGTCAAGGTCGAGCCATTCGTCACGACGGTGAATGGTGACGGGACGGTCGGCTACTATTCCGTGTTCTATGTGCGCGCCGACAGCCCGTACAAGACCATCGACGACCTCAAGGGTAAGAACCTGGGCCTCGTCGATCCCAACTCGGCCTCGGGCAACAATGTCCCGCGCTTTGCGCTGAACAAGCTCAAGCTAAATCCCGAGACTTTCTTCGGGCGCGTCACCTACACCGGCAGCCACGAGAATGCCGTGATCGCGCTGCAGCAGAAGACGGTCGATGTTGCCGCCAACTGGTGGAACGCCGAAAACGACTCGAACCTCTCGCGCATGGCCAATAAGGGTCTGGCCAAGCAGGAGGACTTCCGGATCATCTACAAGTCGGACCTGATCCCCAACTCGCCGTTCGCCTATCTCGCCAGCCTGCCGCCCGATCTGAAGGCCGCGATCACCAAGGCTTTCCTGGAATCGCCGAACAAGGCCAAGGCGGCTTTCGACAAGCTGTCCGACGGCAAGGATCGCGGGTTCAAGGTCGTTGACGCGCAGTATTACGAGCCCGCAGTCGAGCTCATCAAGTTCGTCGACGCGCTGCGCAAGCAGAAGAGCTGATCGGCCGGGGCTGGCTTTCCACGTTCGTCTTCTAGTGAGTACGCACGTCACACGTCTGCCCGAGGCGCAGTTGAGGCCGCTCATGGCGGCCTACGACGCCTCGGTGCGGTCGCGTCGCTGGCACACGCTGCTGATGGTGGCGTGTGTCGCGGCGGCGATGCTTCTTGCCTCGATCTCGGCCGAGGTGTCGCCGGTCAAGTTCCTCGAGAACATCCATCGCTTTCCCAGCTACATCATCCGCCTGTTCTATCTTGAGAACGGCCAGCCCGTCTGGACGGACTTCGGGGAGTGGTTCTGGGGCCTGGGCCGCTGGCTTCGGCTGCTCTCGGAGACGTTGCTGATGGCCTATGTCGGCACGCTGCTGGGGGCACTGGCCGCTTCGTGCCTCGCCTTCCTGGGGGCGGCCAACGTGGCACCGGCGCGTTGGGTCCGCCTGGTCGTGCGCCGCTTCTGCGAACTTTGCCGCACCGTGCCGGAACTGGTCTTCGCATTGCTGTTCGTCATCGCCTTCGGACTCGGCCCCATGGCCGGCGTCCTGGCAGTCGCCATCCATACGCTGGGGGCGCTTGGCAAGCTTTTCGCCGAGGTCGTCGAGAACATCGACATGAAGCCGGTCGAGGGTGTGTCTTCGACGGGCGCCGCCTGGCACGTCGCGATGCGCTTCGGCGCGCTGCCGCAGGTCATGTCGAATTTCGTCAGCTACGCGCTGCTGCGCTTCGAGATCAACGTGCGTGGCGCCGCCGTCATGGGCTTCGTCGGCGCGGGCGGCATCGGTCAGGACCTGATCGAGGCGATCCGCAAGTTCTACTATTCCGACGTCTCCGCCATTCTGGTGATGATCCTGCTCACCGTGGCAGTCATCGACAGCCTGACCTCCCTGCTGCGTCATCGCCTGATCGGTCTCGAAGGAAAGAACTGATGGACGCCGTTCGCGACCGCTATCCCGAGCATTTCCGGCGCTTTGGGCCGCAGCGCCTGCCCATGATCGTCGTGGCAAGCGCCATGCTCGCGCTTCTCCTGTACGGCATGGAGGTCCTGGGCTTCTTCGACGGCAAGCTTTTGTCGGGGATGGGCCGGCTGGTCGAGATTGCCGGCTTGATGATGCCCCCCGATCCAGGGTCGTGGGCGCATGCGCGTGCCTATGGCATGGCGCTGATCGAGACGGTGGCCATTGCGCTGCTGGGGACCCTGTCGGCGGCGATCCTCGCGCTGCCGGTCGGCCTGCTTGCCGCGCGCAACGTCACCGCCCAGCGCATCGTGCGTTTCCTCGCCCGCCGCTCGCTCGACACGATCCGCAGCGTCGACATCCTCATCTGGGCCCTGATCTGGATCAACGTCGTGGGGCTCGGACCCTTCGCCGGCGCACTCGCCATCATGACCTCCGACATCGGCAGCTTCGGCAAGCTGTTCTCCGAAGCGATCGAGGCGGCCGACCGCAAGCCGGTGGAAGGCATCGCCTCGGCCGGCGGCAGTCACTTCATGGGTATCCGCTTCGGCATCCTGCCCGAGGTCTTTCCGGTGCTGGCGAGCCAGGTCCTCTACTACTTCGAGTCCAACACCCGCTCGGCCACCATCATCGGCATCGTGGGCGCGGGCGGCATCGGCCTGCATCTCGCCGAGGCGATCCGGACGCTGGAGCTGCAGCAGACCTCCTTCATCATCCTGATGATCCTGGTCACGGTAGCGGCGATCGACCTGGTGTCCAGCCAGCTCCGCTTTGCCATGATCGGCCGGCGTGCAGGGCCTGGAAAGTGAGCGATCCGTCCACTGAAGCGGCCCGCTATGCGCTCTATTACGCGCCGCGCGCGGAGGAGGCGCTGGCCGTGGCCGCCAGCCGATGGCTCGGCCGCAATGCGGAGACGGGCGAGGCGCGGGACCTTGTCCCGGTGGGCGGCCTTCCCCACGAGCGTCTGTCGGCGATCGTCGCCGATCCGCGGCTCTATGGCTTCCATGGCACGCTGAAGCCGCCGATCGTTCTGGCCGAGGGCGCGACCGAGCGCGACTTCATCGATGCCGTCGGCACCTTTGCCGTGACGGAGCGGCAGATCGACGTGCCGGCGCTGGCCCTGGCCGAGGTGCAGGACTTCCTGGCGCTGGTGCCCGCCGAGCGCTGCGTGGCGCTCCAGGATTTCTCGGATCGCTGCGTCGTGGAGTTCGACGAATTCCGTCGTCCCGCCGACGAGTCCGAACTCGCGCGTCGGCGCGCGGCGGGCCTGACCCAGAGGCAGGAGGATCTGCTGCTGCGCTGGGGTTATCCCTATGTGCTTGAGCAGGGACGCTTCCACCTGACCCTCACCGGGAGGGTGACGGAGCCGCGCGAACGCGCCGTGATCCTCGACGAGTTGCGTCGGCGCTTCATGGCCTTCGTTGACCGGCCGCTGGCGGTGCGCGACCTCTGCATCTTCCGTCAGCCGGCGCCGGGCCGGCCCTTCACAGTCATGGCGCGGTTCAGGCTCGGCGGAGGGCGGCGTCTGGCCACCCAAGTCTGGAGAGCAGCCTGACGAAGGCAGAGGCGGCTTCATCGATCGTGGTGTCGTTCACGATCGTCACAAGCCGCGGGTCGTCGATGTCGTAGGCATCGGCGCGCTCCAGTCGCTCAGCCGCCTCGAGCGCGGACTCGCGACCGCGGCCGGCGAGGCGCTGCCTCAGGCGCTCGGCGGGCGCGGTGATCAGGACCGGACGGGCCTGCGAGTCGAGCCCGCCGGTCCTCAGGAAATGGTCGCGCGAGCCGCTCACCACGACGGTCAGGCCGCCCGCCCGCCAGTCGTGGATCTCCCGCCCGACGGCGTAGTCGTTGCCGTGCGCGTGCCAGTGATAGGCGAACAGGCCATGGGCACGACGCATGGCGAACTCGGCGCGCGTCACCGCAACATGGTTCTCGCCGCCCGTGTCGGCCGGTCGGGTGATGTAGCGGTGCGCGAACACCATGGGCGCATCGGGCGGCAAGAGGGCCCGCGCGCGCGCGAGGACCGAGTCCTTGCCGGCCCCGGAAGGACCCATGACATAGACCAGCGAACCTTCCATGTCCGTGCTCCGGTTCAGACGACGCGGTTACCCTCGCGCCACACGGACCGCACGATGGCCGCGCCGTCGACGGTGCGCACGCGCACCAGGTCGGCGCGCCGCTCGGGAGCGATCTCGCCTCGATCGCCCAGACCGACGGCGCGCGCCGGATTGAGCGTCGCCAGGCGAACAGCCTGCGGCAGCGAAATGCCGATGCCGGACGAGGGCAGCTTAAAAACGCTCTCCATCAGACTGGCCGGCACATAATCGGACGACAGGATGTCGACATGGCCGGCACGCAGCAGGTCGATGGCGGCGATGTTGCCGGAGTGCGAACCCCCAAGCACCAGATTGGGCGCGCCGACCAGGACCGCGAGGCCGGCGTCACACGACGCTTCGGCGGCTTCGCGGGTGGTCGGGAATTCGGCGATGGTCATGCCGTTGGCGACGGCTTCCTGGACGTGGCCGTGGGTCGCATCGTCATGGCTGGCGATCGGCAGGGCGCGGGCCTGGGCGCGGCTCACGATCTCGCTGCGGTGCTTCACGGCATTGCGGTGGTGAAGCTCGGTGACGCGGGCCGAGAACTCCTCGAACTGTGCATCGGTCATCGCGTACTTGCCCTTGTAATACTGCTTCAGCTTCTCCGGATCGAGGAACTGGCGCTGGCCGGGCGTATGGTCGTTGATCGACACCAGACCGACCAGCGGCAGGTCGATCCACTTGTCGACGGCTTCGACGGCATCGTCCGCCGTGATCTCGCACCTGAGATGGATGCGATGCTCCGCCCGCGTCATGCGCCGGTCGGTGGCAAGGCACACGGCCTCGATCATGCGTTCGCGATTGCTCACCCGGTCCGACTTGTCGTGGACGTCGCCCAAGGCCAGCGAATCGAACACCGTCGTGATTCCGGCGGCGCTGATCTGGGTATCGTGCGCCATGACCGCCGACACGCTCGGCCACTTCACGCCCGGTCGCGGGGCGAAGTGCTTTTCCATGTTGTCGGTGTGCAACTCGACGAGGCCGGGGACGAGATAGTCGCCGTCGAGGTCGACGGCGCCGGCGGCATGGGAGCGTTCCATGGCGATCTCGACGATGCGTCTGTCGCGCACGACGACGGTGCCGTCGAACTCCGCGTCGGCGGTGACCACGCGCGCGTTGGTCAGGATGGTCTCGAGACTCATGGGGAAACTCCGGCCAGTGAGGCTGGGGTAGGTGAGGCAGGGGGGAGGACTTCGTGCACCCGGGTCGCGACCGCATCGCGCACGTCGCCATCGTGGAAGATGCCGACGATGGCGGCCCCGGCGTCGCGCCGCTGGCAGATGAGCTCGACAACGCCGTCGCGGTTGGCGGCATCGAGCGAGGCGGTCGGCTCGTCGAGGAGGAGGATCGGGTAGTCGACGATCAGCGAGCGGGCGATGTTGACCCTCTGCTGTTCGCCGCCGGAGAAGGTCGCGGGCGGCAGTGCCCACAGCCGCGCGGGAATGCCCAGCATGGCCAGCAGGAATTCGGCGCGCTGCCGCGCTTCGGCCGGATCGGTGCCCCGCCGCCTGAGCGGCTCGGCCACGACATCGACGGCGGAGACCCGCGGGATCACGCGCAGGAACTGGCTGACGAAACCCATGGTGCGGTGACGCACGTCGAGCACGGTGCGCGGCTCGGCGCCGACCAGCTCCGTCCAGAGATCGTCCTGGCGCACGCGGATCGAGCCGCCATCGGCGCGATAGTTGCCGTAGAGCGAGCGCAGCAAGGTACTCTTGCCGGCGCCCGACGGGCCGACCAGCGCCAGGCATTCCCCGGGCGACACCGCCAGCGACACGTCGCGCAGCACGGGAAGCGACAGGCCGTCCTGGGCATGGACGGTGAAGGACTTGGCAAGGCCTGAGACGCGAAGGGCGGGTTGGGAGGATGTCATTTCACTCAGACCGGCAGGATCGAGGCGACGAGCATCTGGGTGTAGGGGTGCTGCGGATCGTCGAGCACCTGGTCGGTGAGCCCCTGCTCCACGACGGTGCCGCCCTGCATCACCATCAACCGATGCGTGAGCAGCCGTGCGACGCCGAGATCGTGGGTCACCAGAACCACCGACAGGTGCAGCCCTTCGACCAGGCCGCGCAGCAGGTCGAGGATGCGGGCCTGCACCGAGACGTCGAGGCCGCCGGTCGGCTCGTCCATGAAAACGAGACGCGGATTGCTCACCAGGTTGCGGGCGATCTGAAGGCGCTGGCGCATGCCGCCGGAATAGGTGGTCGGCCGGTCGTCGAGGCGCTCGACGTCGATCTCGACCCGACCCATCCAGTCGGCGGCCTGGCCGCGGATCTCGCCATAGTGGCGTGCGCCCACCGCCATCAGCCGCTCGCCGATGTTGGCGCCGGCGCTGACGCCCATGCGCAGCCCCTCGCGGGCGTCCTGGTTCACGAAGCCCCATTCGGTGCGCGCCAGCAGGCGGCGCCGGGCCTCCGAGAGGCGGTGCACGTCGACGCTGCCCGCCGACCGGGATTCGTAGGTGACGGTGCCGCCATCGGGCACGAGGCGGCCGGCCAGGCAGTTGAGCAGGGTCGTCTTGCCGGAGCCCGATTCGCCCACGATGCCCAGCACCTCGCCGGGCCACAGGTCGAAGCTTACGTCGCGGCAGGCGATCCTGCCGCCGAAGCGCTTGCCGACGCCCCGGGCGGAGAGCAGCGGTACGCTCATCGCCGGCCCTCGCAATAGTCTGTGTCGGAACAGACGAACAGGCGTTTGCCGGTGTCGTCGACGATCATCTCGTCGAGGAAGCTCTCGGTCGAGCCGCACAGCGCGCAGCTCTCGCTCCAGGTCTCGACCTCGAACGGATGGTCGTCGAAGTCGAGGCTCTTCACCGGCGTGTGCGGCGGCACGGCATAGATGCGCTTTTCGCGGCCGGCGCCGTAGAGCTGCAGCGCCGGGCTGCGGTCGAGCTTGGGATTGTCGAACTTCGGGATCGGCGAGGGGCTCATGATATAGCGCCCGTTCACCATCACCGGATAGTTGTAGGTCTTGGCGATGCGGCCGTGGCGGGCGATGCTCTCGTAGAGGCTCACCTGCATGACGCCGTATTCCGACAGGGCATGCAGCGTCCGGGTCTCGGTCTCGCGCGGCTCGAGCATGCGCAGCGGCTCGGGGATCGGTACCTGGAACACCAGGATCTGGCCGTCGGTCAGCGGCGTCTCGGGCACGCGGTGCCGCGTCTGGATGATGGTCGCTTCCTCTGTGTGCGTCGTGGTGGCGACCTGGGCCACCCGCGCGAAGAAGCGGCGAATCGAGACGGCGTTGGTCGTGTCGTCGGCGCCCTGGTCGATCACCTTCAACGTGTCTTCGCGGCCGATGATGGCGGCCGTCACCTGGATGCCGCCGGTGCCCCAGCCATAGGGCAGCGGCATCTCGCGGCCGCCGAACGGCACCTGATAGCCCGGCACGGCGACTGCCTTCAGGATGGCGCGGCGGATCATCCGCTTGGTCTGCTCGTCGAGATAGGCGTAGTTGTAGGCGCCGTCCTGCCCTTGCGTGTCCTGGATCGTTGCGTCAGGCATGGTTCACTCCGCCGCCTGGGCGAGGCCGGCCTGCTCGCGGCGCTTCTCGACCTCGGCGCGCAGCATCCGCACCACGACCAGCTCGGACTGGAAATCGACATAGTGCGGCAGCTTGAGGTGCTGCACGAAGCCCGAGCCCTCGACATTGTCGCTGTGGGCCAGCACGAATTCCTCGTCCTGGGCGGGCGAGGTCGCGGCCTCGCCGAGTTCGTCCGCGCGAAGGGCACGGTCGACCAGGGCCATGGCCATCGCCTTGCGCTCGGCATGGCCGAAGGCGAGGCCATAGCCACGCGTGAACTGCGGCGGCACGTCGTGTGAGCCGGCGAACTGGTTGACCATGTCGCACTCGGTCACTTCGATCTCGCCGATCTCGATGGCGAAGCCCAGCTCCTCCGGTACGAAGGAAACCGGCACGTGGCCGTAGCGGATCTCGCCGACGAAAGGATGGTTGTTGCCGTAGCCGCGCTGCGTCGAGTAGCCGAGCGCCAGCAGGAAGCCCTCGTCGCCGCGCGCCAGGTTCTGCAGGCGCAGCGGCCGGCTGGCCGGCAGCACCAGCGGTTCCCGCGTCAGGTCGCGCGCTTCGCCCTCATCGTTGGACGGCGGCGGTTCGAGCAGGCCGTCGCGCTGCAGGATGTCGCCGACACGCGGCAGGGCGTGGCTGGCATCGGCCGGCGCGGTCGGGGCTTCGGCGCGTTCGCCGGACGCGGCCAGCGAGAAGTCCAGCAGGCGATGTGTGTAGTCGTAGGTCGGCCCCAGCACCTGGCCGCCCGGCACGTCCTTGAAGGTCGAGGAGATGCGGCGCTCCGCCACCATGCGGGTGGTGTCGAGCGGTTCGGATGCGCCGAAGCGCGGCAGGGTGGTGCGATAGGCGCGCAGCAGGAAGATCGCCTCGATGAGGTCGCCCCGCGCCTGCTTGATGGCCAGCGCCGCGAGGCCGCGGTCGTAGCAGGAGCCTTCGGTCATGACGCGGTCGACCGCGAGGCCGAGCTGCTGGTCGATCTGTTCGAGCGAGAGCTCGGCGACGTCGCGGTCGCCGCGACGCTTGTCGGCCACGAGATCCAGCGAATGGGCAATGGCGGTCTCGCCGCCCTTGACCGCGACATACATGGTCAGGCCTCCACGGCGACGCTGCGCGGCAGCGCGATGAGTCGGGAACCCGAGGCGAAGACGAGATCGACGCCGCAGGGAAAGAGCGCATGGTTGGCGGTCCAGGCCGGCCAGAAGCCGTCGCCCAGCCCGTCGATCGCGACGCGGACCTCGCCGTCGATACCGGGCCCGCGCCAGATGGTCACTGGACCGTCCTCGAGCGACGGCACCTCGATCACCAGGGTGGCGGCGCGGTCGGGATAGGTGTCGCTGCCGATGGCGAAGCCGGCGAAGGGCTCGCCGCCGCCGGCGATGATCACGGCGAAGGTCGCGGCCTCGCGGGCCTGGACGATCGGCGTGCCGGCATGGAAGCGCAGGAAGTCGCGGACCTCCTGCTTGTCGAGCCCGGCTTCGAGCCAGAGCGGCGTCTCGCGATCGGCGAAGGTGAGCAGGAAGGCTGCGGCCGCCGGGCTGAGCGTTCCCGGTCCGGCCGGCGCATCGCGCAACTCGACGACGCGGCCGGGATGGGAGAAGGCGTCCAGCACGCTGCGGAACAGGCGCTGCGCATCGTGCGACGAATCGGCGAAGCCGGGGGCGAGGAGCGTCGTGCTCATGCGCCGGCCTCACGCGCGACGGTGAAGAAGTCCACCCGGGTGGCGGCGGCCCGCGCGGCGATCAGGCGATGGCGCGCCTCGGCCTCGTCGGCGAGCGGCGTCACGATCGCGGCCTCGAGTGTCTCGACCCATTCGGCGCGCTGGCCCAGCGCATCCACTGCGGCGACGATCTCGGCATGTCGTGCATCGCGACCGCGGACGTAGCCGAAGCCCATCTCGCCGCTGTCGAGCCGCACCACGGCGCGCGTCACCGTCATTTCGCCGGCGCAGAAGGGGGCGCCGGTGCCCGAAATCCGGCCCTGCACCATGACGAGCCCGATCTCGGGCCGGCGCAGCACGGTGTAGGACGGCGTCAGCCCTACGGCCTGCCAGAGGGCCGTGAGCCGCGCGCCGGACGCCTTTGCGAGCACCGAAAGCCAGCGCTGGCGGCGCGCGATCGTTGGGTTGGAGGACATGGGGCGCTCTCGAAAGAGGCGCACCTTCGTGGGGCTGCGTTACCGTTCCGAGGGCGTGGCGTTAAGTTCGTGTGACGGTCTCTGGCCATGTGGCCCGGCAGCCAACTCCTTGATTTAAATCAAATATTGAGACCGGGCCGGCAGTTATCCTGCGCCACTGGCCGGCCCTGTAACCGGATTGTCATTTTTTCGTCATATGAGGGAGACGTCGGGCTCCTAGATGACGGGCGCTTCGACATTCAACGCAGGAGAATTCCCGTGAACCTGACCAAGATCGTCCTCGCGACAGCTTTCGCGCTTTCGCCCGCGGCTGCCTATGCCATCGACATCTCCGGCGCCGGCGCCACCTTCCCCTACCCGATCTATGCCAAGTGGGCCGACACCTACAAGAAGGAGACCGGCAACAGTCTCAACTATCAGTCGATCGGCTCGGGCGGCGGCATCAAGCAGATCAAGGCCAAGACCGTGACCTTCGGCGCCACCGACGCGCCGCTCACGGGCAAGGATCTCGAAGAGTCGGGTCTCGTGCAGTTTCCGATGGTGATGGGTTCCGTGACCCCGGTCATCAACCTCGAAGGCGTCAAGCCGGGCGAGCTGGTGCTCGACGGGCCGACGCTGGCCCAGATCTATCTCGGCCAGATCAAGAGCTGGGACGATGCCGCGATCGCCAAGCTCAACCCCAACGTCAAGCTGCCGAAGCAGGCCATCGTGCCGGTGCGCCGCTCGGATGGATCGGGCACGACCTACAACTTCGCCTACTACCTGGCCGAGGTGAGCCCGGACTGGAAGACGAAGGTCGGCGTGAGCACGGCGCTGCAGTGGCCGGTAGGCATCGGCGCCAAGGGCAACGAAGGCGTGGCCGGCAACGTGGCGCAGACCAAGGGCTCGATCGGCTATGTCGAG
>CANIEC010000127.1 GCA_947466085.1 Rhodospirillales bacterium | reverse complement strand
GCGCGAGAGGAGGCAGCCGACGGATCGGGCCGCCTGATCGCCGAGCGCGGTTTCGTCGAGCGGCTGGCGGAGGCCGAGATGGACATCCAGGCGCTGGAGATGATCGAGATGCAGGTCTTGTCCGACCTCAGCCGCGGCCGCAATCCCGGTGCGGTCTCCTCCTCGATGAAGATCAGGGGCAGCGAGACCTTGCAGAAGCTCGACCATCTCGGGGTCGAGGCGCTGGCCTGGTATGCCGCGCCCTTCGAACCCGAGGCGCGTGAGCTCGGCCACAACGAGCCGACCGTGACGCCCGAATGGGGGATCAGCGCGATGCCGCTGTATCTCAACAACCGGGCCGCGACGATCTATGCCGGCTCCAACGAGGTCCAGCGCAATATCATCGCCAAGGCGGTGCTGGGTCTGTGAGCGTCTGCCGTAAGGCCCTTGTAAGCTCGCAATACACTTCACATCTGTAGGGCTATGACAGATCCTTATTCCGTCCTGGGTGTGCCGAGGACCGCCTCCGAGGACGATATCCGGAAGGCGTTCCGCAAGCTCGCCAAGAAGCACCACCCCGACCTCAATCCCGGCGACAAGGCGGCTGAAGCCAAGTTCAAGGAGATCAGCCAGGCCAACGAAATTCTGTCCGATACGGAGAAGCGTCGGCGTTTCGACGCGGGCGAGATCGACGGCACCGGCCAGGAAATGCCGCCGCGCGGCTTCTATCGCGACCAGGCAGGCGGCCGCGGCGGCAAGTACGAACACGCCGGTGGCCACGAATCCTTCGTCGACATGGGCGGTATCTTCTCCGACATGTTCGGCGAGCGCCGCGGCTTCAGCGGCGGTGGTCCGGGAAACGGCGGCTTCGACATGGGCGGGATGCCCGTCACCTACAGTCTGCGCGTGCCGTTCCTGGTGGCGGCACGCGGCGGCAAGCAAAGGGTCACGCTGCCCGACGGCAAGACGCTCGACATCGACGTGCCCGAGGGCACGACCGACGGTCAGACCCTGCGCCTCAAGGGGCAGGGCATGCCTGGCACCCAGGGCCGTCCGGCCGGCGACGCCTATGTCGAGATCCACGTCGACCCGCACGCCTTCTTCCAGCCGCGCGACAACGACATCCATGTCGAGCTGCCGGTAACGGTCACCGAGGCGGCCCTGGGCGGCAAGGTGAAGGTGCCGACGGTGGGCGGCGCGGTGATGCTGAACGTGCCGGCCGGCTCCAATACCGGTACGTCGCTGCGGCTCAAGGGCCGCGGGCTGCTCGACCGCAAGTCGGGCCAGCGCGGCGACCAGTATGTGAAGCTGAAGGTCGTCCTGCCCGAGGTGCCGGACGATAAACTGAAGGAATTCCTCGAGGGCTGGGAAGCCGGTCGCGCCTACGATCCCCGCAAGGAGATGGAGCAGTTCACATGACGACGTTGGACGAACTGCTGCGCCAGCATGGTCAGCTGACGGAAGTCCATGTTGAGCGCTGGGTGTCGCGTGGCCTGCTGCGACCGGCCGGCAGCGGCGACAGTTGGCGCTTCGAGCAGATCGACGTGGCGCGCGCGCGGCTTCTGGGCGAACTGGTCGACGAACTGGGCTTCGACGACGAATCGGTCGAGACGGTGGTCGATCTGGTCGACCAGGTGCACACGCTGCGCCGCCAGCTCGACCTGCTGGGGCATGCGATCGCCGAGCAGCCTGCGGCGACGCGCGAGGCAATCGCCGCGGCGCTCGACCGCCTGTCGCGGCGCTAACTCAGAGCGCGGCCCGGCCGAGGGTGCGCATGCTCTCGAAGTGGCCCGCCATGGTGGCGGGGTTGGCCGTTGCGACGCCTCCGACGATTGTGTCGCGCACCGGCGCGTAGCCTACGAAGCCGAGAATGTTGCGCTTCAGGTTCTTCACGGCGTGCGCGCGGAAGTACCAGCGGTAGACGAACGCCGGCATGCCCATGGTGACGACGATCCGGGCGCTGCGACCGCCGAGATTCTTCTGGGGAAAGCCGCTGGGCCGATAGGCGAACGCGAAGCCCGGCCGCAGCGCCTGTTCGAAGAAGCCCTTGAGCAGGGCCGGCATGTCGCCCAGCCATAGCGGGAAGACGACCATCAGGTGATCGGCGCGCCGGATCGCCTCTTGCGCCGCCGCGATGTCAGGCGGCGGCGTGCCGGTCTCGAATTCGGCCTGCGAGCGCAGCAGGTCGAACTGCAGCACCCCGATGTCGAGCCGCTCGACCGAGTGTCCGCCCGATTCGGCGCCCTCGGCATAGGCATCGGCCAGGGCGCCGCACAGTCCCTTGCGGGCGGTGTCGGGATGACCGTTCAGGATCAGGATGCGTGAGCCCATGCGAGCGACGCTCGCATGGGGACGCGATCCCTTCCTTGATGTGGATCAGGCCCGATCGCTCACTCCGGCTGGACGCCGGCGCGCTTCACGGCGTCGCCCCAGGCGGCGCAACCGGTCTTCATGATCTCGGTCATTTCCGCGGGTGTCGTACCGGTGGCGATCAGGCCCATGTCGAGGAGCTTCTCCTTGCCCTCGGGAGTCTGCACCAGCTTGCGGATCTCCGCGCTCAGCCGTTCGACGATCTCCTTGGGTGTGCCGGCCGGCGCCATGAGGCCGTTCCAGCCGGTCAGGTTGATCTTGTAGCCGGCCTCCTCGAAGGTCGGCACGTTGGGCAGGCGCGGCCAGCGCTGGGCCGACGTGACGGCCAGCGGCGTCAGCTTGCCGCCGTTGATCGCGCCGCCGCTGGCGGCGAGGTCCTGGATGGTCATCGGGATGTGGCCGGCCACGACGTCCTGCACGGCCGGCCCGGCGCCCTTGTACGGAACGTGCGTCATGTCGAGCTTCTCGGCCTGGTTCAGCATCTCGCCCCAGATGTGCGAGGAGGAACCGTTGCCGAACGAGGCGAAGTTGACCTTGCCCTTGCGCTCGTTGGCCCAGGCGACGAATTCCTTCACCGATTTCACGCCCAGCGAGGGCGGCACGACCATCGCGAGTGGTGCCAGCCCATGCTGGGTCACGGGCATGAAATCCTTGAACCCGTCATAGGGGATCTTCTTGTAGACGTAGGGGTTGATGCACATCATCGACGAGTTCACGTAGACGAACGTGTAGCCGTCGGCCGGCAGGTTCTTGACGATCTCCATGCCGACCATGCCGTTGGCGCCGGGCTTGTTGTCGACGATGATCTGCTGGCCCAGCACGCCGGACAGCTTCTCGGCGAAGTAGCGGGACACGACATCGGTCTGGCCGCCCGGCGGATAGGGCGCGACCAGCTTGATGGGCTTGTTGGGCCAGGGCGCCTGGGCAAAGGCCGACGAGGCAAGCAGGACCAGCGCGCCCGCGAGCGCGACGACGGATTTCTTGGACATACGTTTCTTCTCCCTTTGGGCGCGGAGCCTAGCGGGAGCGAAACGCCCTGCCAATCGTCACGCTTCGACGAGCGTCACCGGAATCTTGAGATAGCTCTGACCGTTGTCATCGGGCGGCGGCAGACGACCGGCCCGGATGTTGACCTGCACCGACGGCAGCAGCAGCGCCGGGGCCGCCAGCGTGCCATCGCGCTTGGTGCGCATCGCGACGAACTCGGCCTCGGTCACGCCGTCATGCACATGGACGTTGCGGGCCCGCTCCTCGGCGACCGTGGTCTCCCAGGCGTAGCGGTCGCGGCCGGGAGCCTTGTAGTCGTGGCACATGTACAGCCGCGTCTCCGGCGGCAGGGACAGGAGGCGCCGGATCGACCGGTAGAGCGTGGGCGCGTCGCCGCCGGGAAAGTCGGTCCGGGCGGTGCCATAGTCGGGCATGAAGATCGTGTCGCCCACGAACACGGCATCGCCGATCCGATAGGCGACGTCCGCCGGGGTGTGGCCGGGCAGGTGCATCACCTCGATGCGCAGGCTGCCGAGCGTCAGGACTTCGCCGTCCTTGACCAGCCGGTCGAACTCGCGCCCGTCCTCGCTCACGTCCGCCGCGTTGAACACCTTCCTGAAGATCTTCTGCACGTCGCTAATGTGCTCGCCGATGACGACCTTGGCGCCTGTCCGGGCCTTCAACAGCGGCGCCGCCGTCAGATGATCGGCATGGGCATGCGTTTCCAGGATCCAGTCGATAGAGGCCTGCCGTTCCGCGGCCTTGGCGAGCACGCGCTCCACCGACCTGGTCGACGCCTTGCCGGACTTGTGGTCGTAGTCGAGCACCGGGTCGACGATCGCAGCGTGGCGCGTCTCGGGGTCGGTCACCAGATAGGTCACCGTGAAGGTCGCCTCGTCGAAGAAGGCGTCGATGATGGGGTGGGTCATGAATTCCTCCGGTTCCTGATTGACAAATATATTAGCAATCACTAAATTAGCAATACCTAAAATGAAGACGACACAGAACATCGATCCCAAGGCGCTTCAGGCGAAAGCCGGCGAAGTGGCCGGCATCCTCTCGGCGCTCGCCAACGACCGCCGCCTGCTCATCCTCTGCAAGCTCGTGGAGGTGGGGGAGGCGACCGTCGGCACGCTCGCGGCCGAGGTCGGACTGTCGCAGTCGGCGCTGTCCCAGCATCTCGCCCGTATGCGGGAGGAGGGGATCGTCGCCTTCCGGCGCGAGGCGCAGACCCTCTGGTACCGGATCGGCGATGCGCGGATCGAGACGCTGCTGTCGACGCTTCATCGACTCTATTGCGCGGACTGAACGGCCGCGCCGAAAGGATCCATCATGTCCCTGCCAGTCATCGATGCCGCCAAGGCGCGGCAACTCATTGCCGAAGGCGCCGTCCTGGTCGACGTGCGCGAGGCCGACGAGAGGGCGCGCGAGCACATCCCGGGCACGCAGCATGCGCCGCTCTCCACGCTGCGGAGCGTGGAAGCGCCGGGCGCCAAGGCGGTCATCTTCCATTGCCGTTCCGGTGCCCGCACCGGCGCCAACGCCGCCCGCCTCGGCGAGGCAGCGGGCTGCGAGGCCTATCTGCTCGAGGGCGGGCTCGAAGCGTGGAAGCGCGCCGGGCTGCCGATCTCGGCCGACCGGAGCCAGCCGATCGAGATCATGCGGCAGGTCCAGATCGTAGCCGGCAGCCTGGTCGTGCTGGGGATCGTCCTCGGTCTCTGGATCGCGCCGCCGTTCCTCGCCGTCTCGGCCTTCGTGGGCGCCGGTCTGGTGTTTGCTGGCAGCACGGGCTGGTGCGGCATGGCCAAGCTGCTGGCCCTGATGCCGTGGAACCGGAGCGTTCGGAAGGCGCTGGCCTGATGTTCGCCCCGATCGCGGCGCTCGCCTCCGGCGGTGTGGTCGGCCTCGTCCTCGGACTCATCGGGGGCGGCGGCTCGATCCTCGCCGTGCCGCTGCTGCTCTATGCCGTCGGCATGCCTTCGGCCCATGTCGCGATCGGCACCGCGGCCTTCGCCGTGGCCATCAATGCTGCAGCGGGACTGGCGATGCATGCGCGCAAGGCGCCGATCCACTGGCCCTGCGCCATCGTGTTCAGCCTTGCGGGCGTCGGCGGCGCCTTCGCGGGCGCCGCACTCGGCAAGGCGATGGACGGGCAGAAGCTCGTCGCGCTGTTCGGCGTCCTGATGATCGTCGTCGGCCTGATGATGCTGCGGCCCAGGGACAAGGGCGGCAGCCAGTCGGCCTGGCTGACGCGCGAGAACGCCCGGCAACTCCTGCCGCGTCTCATTGTGCTGGGCGCCGGGGTCGGCCTGCTATCAGGCTTCTTCGGCATCGGCGGCGGGTTCCTGATCGTGCCGGGCCTGATCCTCGCGGCCGACATGAAGCTGGAGGACGCGACCAGTGCCTCGCTGGTCGCGGTGACCGCCTTCGGCATCACGGCCGCCGGCAGCTATGCCTGGTCCGGGCTGGTGGACTGGCAGGTGGCGGCCCTTCTGATCGCGGGCGGCGTTGCCGGTGCGCTGGCCGGCACGAAGGCCAATGCCGTGCTGGCACAGCGCAAGGGAGTCCTGACGAGGCTCTTCGCCGTCTTCGTCATCCTCGCCGGCCTCTATGTCGGCGGCCGCGGTCTCTTCGACCTGCTGCAGGCCTGATCAGCCCTTCTGCAAGGCCGCCCACACCTTGTGGGCGGTCAACGGCATGTCGATGTGGCGGACGCCCAGCGGCTGCAGCGCATCGAGCACCGCGTTGGCCAGCGCCACCGGTGCGCCGTTGGTCGGAAGCTCGCCAACGCCCTTGAAGCCCAGCATGTTGTTGGGCGAGAGAGTCACGATCGTCTCGATCCCGAACGACGGCACGTCGTCGGCCCGCGGCAGGGCATAATCCATCAGGGTGCCGGTCAGCAGCTGGCCGCTCGCCTCGTCGTAGAGAGCCTCCTCCATCAGCGCATTGCCGAGGCCGTGCACGATGCCGCCATGCATCTGGCCCGCGAGCAGGCGCGGATTCACGATCGGGCCGCAGTCGGCGACGGCTAGGAACCGGTCGATTTGCGTGGCGCCGGTCTCGGGGTCGACCTCGACCTCGCAGACCATGACCCCGGTCGGGAAGGCTTCCATCCTGTCGGCGAATACCGCGTCGCCGTCGAACGGCTTCCACGCCGCCAGCTCGAACAGGCCGACGCGCCGGTCGGTGCCGACGACCTCGAAGGCGCCGTCGCGATAGGCGATGTCCGCCGGCGAGGTCTCGAGCCGCTCGGCGGCGAGATCGCGGCCGCGCTCGATCAACACGTCGGCGGCGCGCTTGAGCGTCGTGCCGCTGATGATGGTCGAGGAGGAGCCGCCCGTGCCGCCGCCGTGCGGGATGGTGCGCGTGTCGCCCTGGCGGATCTCGATGCGCTCGACCGGGACGTCGAGCGCGGCGGCCAGGATCTGCGCGAACACGGTCTCGTGGCCCTGGCCCTGGCTCTGCGTGCCGACCCGCGCGACCAGCCGGCCCGCCTCGGCATTCACCACGACATGCTCGTCGGCGATGCCGCCGGTGCCATGGAGGTGGCACGACAGGCCGAGCCCGCGCCGTTTGCCCGCGGCCTCGCTCGCGGCGCGCCGGGCGGCGAAGCCCGCCTCGTCGGCGGCCGAGAGCGCCGTCTCGAACAGCCTCGTGCAATCGGCGGCATCGTAGGTGTAGCCGGTCGCCGTGGCATACGGCATCTCGTCGGGGCGCAGCAGGTTGAGGCGGCGCAGCTCGACCGGCGTGCGACCGGTCTCGTGCGCGGCGAGGTCGACCAGACGCTCCAGCAAGAACAGCGCCTCCGGCTTGCCCGCGCCGCGAATGGCGTCGACCGGCACGGTGTTGCTGAAGACGCAGTCGAAGTCGACCCGGATCGCGGGAATGCGGTAGAGGCCGGAGATGACCTTGGCGAGGCCCGTGGTCGGGATGGTCGGGGCGAACATCGAGACATAGGCGCCGTAATTGGCTTCGGCCTTCACGCGCAGGCCGATGAATCGGCCCTCGGCGTCGAGCGCGAGGTCCGCCGTCGCGACGAGGTCGCGGGCATGGGCGTCGGCCAGCGCGAGTTCTGCACGCTCGCAGGTCCAGCGCAGGCCCCGGCCGAGCTTGCGCGTCGCCCAGGCGATCAAGGTCGATTCGGCGTAGATCGGATACTTCGGCCCGAAGCCGCCGCCGACATCCTCGGTGATCAGGCGCAGCTTTTCCTTCGGGACGTGGAGCACCCGCTCGCACATCAGCCGGTGAGGGACCTGTACGCCCTGAGATGAGAAGGTGACGGTGACGAGATCGTCGCCGGCGTCGTAGTGCGACCAGGCGGCCCGCGTCTCCATATAGTGCACGATCTGGCGCGGCGAGCGGATCGACAGCGTCGTGACATGCGCCGCGCGCGCAAACGCGGCCTCGGTCGCGGCGCCGTCGCCCTTGCCCCAGCGGCACATCAGGTTGCCGGGAACGTCGTCATGGACCAGCGGCGCGTCCGGAGCGAGCGCCTGCGCCGAGGTCACGACGGCGCGCAGTTCCTCGTAATCGACCTGGAGCAGTTCGGCGGCGTCACGCGCCTGGTCGATCGTGCCCGCCACGATCATCGCCACGATGTCGCCGACATGGCGCACCTTGCCGACCGGCATGGGCAGATGATCCGGCTCGCGGTGGCGATTTCCGGCCGCATCCTTGATCTCGCTGATGGCCGGCATGTGGCCGAGCTTGTCGGCCAAAATATCCTGCGCCGTGTAGATCGCCTGGACGCCGGGCGAGGCGAGGGCTGCCTCCCCATGGATGCCCAGGATCCGGGCATGCGCATGCGGCGAGCGCACGAACAGCACGGCCAGCGCGTCGGCCGGCGCGGTATTGTCGGCATAGCGCCCGCGGCCGGTCAGGAACCGCTGATCCTCGCGACGCGTGATCGAATGACCGAGCTTGAGCGGCGCGTTCATCGGGTCCCGCCGGTCCGGGATGGGATGGGGCGCCGAACCGGCCGGTCTGTTGTAATCTTTGCCACCAAATGCACTCAGTCGTTCGTTAACCCCCATCATACACCGGTTTGGGCGACCAGCATCGACGATGAAAATTCGGGTTTGGATCAAGTCGGCCTTGGCTGCGGCCTTGGGCGTGCACTGCTTCGCTTCTGCCGGCCTGGCGCAATCGCCGGCCGACCGGACGACGCCCAGCCGTGCCATCGAGCTGGTCGATGCGCATCTCGACAAGGCGCAGCGCGAGACGAATGCCGACCTGAAGCGGCGGCTGCAGGTCGAGGGCTATCTGGCGCTGCTGTCCCTGCCGTCGACCCATCGCCAGTACGAGGCTGCCGACCGGCTGAGGGCCATCGACGAGGCGCTCGCGGAGAAATCCGCATCGGTCGATCGTGAAGTCATCGAAGTCGGACTGGGCGCGGCCAGGACCCTGGCCGAGGAGCGCGACGACCTGCAGCGCATCTTCCTGCTCGACCGGCAATATTCCGGCCTGTCGTCCGGTGAGGGCGTGAACAAGCAGTACTTCCTTCAGCTGATGCGCGCCAACGACGCGGATGCCATGAGCTGGTTCTTCCAGTCCATGCAGCCGGGCGTCGGCGAAGCGGCGGGCATCGTCAATCGCAGCGTCGGCGTCGACTGGCTGTGCCAGCATGGCCACCGTTCCCTGGCCCGGCAGGTGGCAGCGCGCCTGACCGCGCCCGAACTCGACGCCGCGATGGGGCTGAGGCTGGCCGATCTCGGGGCCTCGACCGAGGCCGAGCAGCGCGCGGCCGGCAGCATGACCCAGACCACGCGTCGCGCCCCGGCCGGTCCGGAGATCCTGGCGCGCCTCGCGGTCGTGGCGAGCCGCCGCGGCGACAGTGCCGAGGTGGAACGCCTCGTCCGCAAGGTCGTGGAGTCGGTCGAGCCGCGGCAATTGTCACCCGACCGTCGCGTGTCGGTCGACTATGGCGACTGCGACTGGACGCTGGATCGCGGCTTCGCGCGGCGCTGGCAGGCGCGCAGCGTCTACTGGCAGTCGGCCTTCAAGCTGACGGCGCAACCCGGCGGCACGCCGCTGGGGCAGCCCTATCTCGTTGCGCTTGCGGAAGCGGTGGCCGGGGCGAGCGCGGGACCGGCTTCGGTCGAGCTGATCGAGCAGTTGATCGCCGTCTTCGACAAGAGCGCGCGCGAGAACGGCATCGATCTCACGAATGCCGCGATCCTGGCGGCCGATGCCCAGACCGATCTCGCGCGTCGCAACAACGCGCCGGCGCTCGCCTGGCACGGGGCGCGGCAGTCGCTCATCCTCGCGCGTGTGGCGGCGGGCGCACCGATCGACGACGCGGCGGCCAAGGCGCTGGGCGTGGATTGGGCCGTGTCGTTCCTGGCGATCTATCCCCGCTCGACGTTCTCCCGGAGACTGGCCGGGCTCGCCGGCCCCGAACGGGAGATCCTGGATCGCATCAATCCCAAACTGCGGGCGCAGCTCCAGTTGATCGCCCTGGTTCTCGACGGGAACGCCGTCGATGCCCGCGCACTGATGGAAGCGGAGCCGGCCGCGGTCGACCTAGACGCCGGTCCCGTCCTTCACGTCATCGAGGCGCAGCAGAATGCCGGCCTGACGGACCGCGCCGCGAC
This sequence comes from Rhodospirillales bacterium, assembly GCA_947466085.1. Classification (GTDB taxonomy): domain Bacteria; phylum Pseudomonadota; class Alphaproteobacteria; order Reyranellales; family Reyranellaceae; genus Reyranella. The sequence goes on along the minus strand of CANIEC010000127.1, from coordinate 3,101 downwards.
CGCGCTCGATGTCTATCTCCACGTCTTTCCGGGCAAGGATCTTCCGGCGCTCCGGCTCCTGTTGCTGCAAGGGCAGGTCGACAAGGCAAAGACGATGCTGCGCGACTTCGTGGCCGGCAGCGCCGGCGCCTTCGGCGTCTCCGACATCTTCGTGGGCGTCATGCTGCTGCGCGAACAGGGCGACCGGACCGATGTCCCGACTCTCGTGGGCCTGCGCCGGGGTACCGACCCACAGGAAGCCAGCCGGCGCCTGGTCGAGGTGGCCGATGCGCTCGCCTGGGACGGCGCAGCGAGCGAGATCGATGCGGCGGCCCGTCAGCTTCCGCGCGAACTGGCGCAGCTGCCCGCCAAGGACGCCGCCTGCCTGCGCGACACGCTGCGGGGATTGCAGGCCGTCGCCCTCGCCCGGCGGGGCGAGCTGGAGGCAGGCATTCGCCTGGTCGAAGGTCGCAGCCTCGACCAGCGCCAGTTCTGCTGGGTCGGCAAGGGCTACGACAGCAAGCCGATCTTCGACCTTCGTTTCCTGGTCCAGGAATGGGTCCGCCGCGGCCACGCCGCACCGTAATCTGATTTGCTTCCCCATTCAGATGGGGAAGTGCCCCGTCTTACGGGGCGATGGGGTCATGCTCACATAGCCAACCCTCTGACCCCTCCGCCCGCGAAGACGCGGGCACCTCCCCATTTGAATGGGGAGGCAAGCTATTTAAGCCGCGAGCGCGTCGCTGATCACCTTGAGGGCGCTGTCGATGTCGGCGCGGTTGACGTCGAGATGGGTGACGGCGCGGATGCGGTTGCCGGCGGCGGTTCCCATGCCGACACCGCGCTCCTTGCACGCCTCGACCAGCCGGGCCGGCGTCCAGCCGGGCTTGGTGACCTCGAAGAAGACCAGGTTGGTCTCCATGCGGGCCGCGTCGATCTTCAGGCCCTTGATGTTGGCGATGCCTTCCGAGAGATGGCGGGCATTGTCGTGATCCTCGGCGAGGCGGTCCCAGTTGTGTTCGAGGGCATAGAGGGCCGCTGCGGCGATGATGCCGGACTGGCGCATCGAGCCGCCCAGCATCTGCTTCTGGCGCCAGGCCTCGTGGATGAACTCCTTCGAGCCCGCCAGGCTGGCGCCGACCGGCGCGCCCAGGCCCTTGGTATAGTCGAGCCACAGCGAGTCGACGCAGGCGGCATAGTCGCTGGCCTTCGTTCCCGATTTCACGACCGCATTGCAGAGGCGCGCGCCATCCATGTGCAGGCTGAGGCCGGCCTCGCGGGCGACCTTGGTCACGCCCTGCATGGTGGCGAGCGGCCAGACGGTACCGCAGCCGCCGTTCGAGGTGTTCTCGATCGACACGAGGCGCGAGCGCGGGGCGTTGCGGCTGCCCGGATCGCGGATGGCTTCCTTGACCTGCTCGCCGGTGAAGACCCCTTGGGGGCCGTCGAGCATGCGGATCATGACGCCGGCATTGGCGGCGGTGCCGCCCGATTCGGCATTGATGATGTGCGCCGTGCGGTCCGCGATCACCTCGTCGCCCAGCCGGCAATGCACCCGGATGGCGATCTGGTTGCCCATGGTGCCGCTCGGCAGGAACACCGCGTCTTCCTTGCCGAGAAGCTCGCACACGCGGTCGCGCAGGCGGTTGACGGTGGGGTCTTCCATCTTCTGCTCGTCGCCGACTTCGGCGTCGGCCATCGCCTTCCGCATGCCGGCGGAGGGCTTGGTCTTGGTGTCGCTGTAGAGGTCGATGAAACGGTTTTGCATGGCGTGTCCTGATCTCCTGCGCCACCATAACGGCAATCGCCAGAAGGAGGAAACATGAGCCAGTTTGCGGCCGCACCCACAGCTTCGGTCATGCCCGAGGAGCTGCTCTACGCCGTCGACGACGCGATCGCGACCGTCACGCTCAATGCGCCGCAGCGCATGAACACGATTTCCGGCCCGATGCTGAGGCAGCTCACCGATGCGCTGGTCAAGGCGAACGAGGACCGGGCCGTGCGCGTGGTGATCCTGACGGGCACGGGCCGCGCCTTCTGCGCCGGGCTGAACCTCGAGGCGCAAAACAAGGGCACCGACAATCTGAGCGTCGGGTCGGGCGCCACGCCGACCAACATCGACCTGCGCAACACGCCGCCACCCGTCCTGCATGCGATGGACAAGCCGGTGATCTGCGCCCTCAACGGGTCCGCGGCCGGCTACGGGCTCGACCTCGCGCTGGGCGCCGACATCAGGGTGATGGCGCAATCGGCCAAGCTCGCCGCCTCCTATGCCAAGCGCGGCGTGCTGCCGGAGTCCGGCGGCACCTGGTACCTGCCGCGCATGCTGGGCTGGGCGAAGGCCGCCGAGCTGATCTTCACCGGCCGGACCCTGACCGCCGCGCAGTCGCTGGAGATCGGGCTGGTGAACAAGGTCGTGCCGGACGCCGATGTCATGGGCGCCGCCCGCGAGCTGGCGCTGGAGATCGCCGCGAACGCGCCGCTCGCCATCCAGGCGGCCAAGCGCATGATGCGCATGGCCTGGAACGAGCCGTTCAACGAGCACGTCCATCACGTCTTCCTGCAGCTCCTCCCGCTGATGCAGACGGAAGACATGAAGGAGGGCATCAGGGCCTTCCTCGAAAAGCGCGAGCCAAAGTTCACGGGCCGGTAGACGCCCTTGGACCGGGGATTTTCGCAACGAAGTCGGTTGAGCCTGGGGCAACGCTGGGGCAAACGATGTCAAAGCGTTCTCGTGGCTCTATTGCAGCTGTTGCCGCTGCTCCTCGGTACGGCACGGCGATCGATTTGGTACCACAACGGTTATTGCGGCCGGGCGCAACGCCCGCCCGAAGCCGGCCGATCTCGAAGTCCTGAAAGCGAAGGCATGGACGTGGGATACAAATTGCTCCCTCCCGGCATCGCCGAGCGAGGGGTATGCCGCGACGAGCGCAGCGCCGGCCGATACACCCATCATCGGGCGACCGACACGCCGTGAACCGCCCCGGGTTTGTCGGAGGCTCCAACCCTTGAGAAAGTGGAGCCATGGCAAGCAAGACAGCGAACAAGTTTTCGACCGAGGTGCGGGAGCGTGCGATCCGGCTGGTGCTGGATCACGAGGCTGAGCATGGATCGCGGTGGGC
>CANIEC010000126.1 GCA_947466085.1 Rhodospirillales bacterium | reverse complement strand
ATGTCCGTGATGTTGCGGACATAGGTGACTCGCGGATAGCGGCGCTTCAGCAGCCGGTACAGAACGTCGAACACGACGACCGGGCGCGCATTGCCGATATGGACATAGTCGTAGACCGTTGGGCCGCAGACATAGAGGCGCACGTGCAACGGATCGAGCGGCACGAACGGCTCTTTTTCGCGCGACAGCGTGTTGTAAATGACGAGGGACATCGCCCCTTCTCCCGACTCAAAAACGAACGAAGGCTAACAGGGCCCGCTGGGCCTCAGGCCTCGATACATCGCGCCAGGGACGCGCCGGGGAGAAAGAACTGCGACATGGCGCTAATCTATACGATGGGTTCCTGCCGCGCAATTCAGGCCCCGTGGCAACGCTTTCTCAGGCTTCGCGCCCGTGAAGCCGGTCAGTCGCGCGGGCGCGGCCGCGAAACGGACGACGGGCGGGGAAGCGGAGGTGACCATGGCGGCGGCTTGTGGCGGCGGGTCGTTGGCGGGTCAAGCCGGCTCCGCTAGTCTCCGGATCAAAGCGAAGGAAACCCACGAGCATGCGCACCGAGGATATCGAATACCGGGCCGACGGCGTCCGCATGGTCGGACAGTATGTGGTCGACGACAGCAAGTCAGGTCGGCGCGCCGGGGTGCTGGTCTGTCACGAGGGGCCGGGCCTCACCGACCACACGAAGAAGATCGCCGCCCGCCTCGCCGGCCTGGGCTACGCCGCCTTCGCGATGGACTATCACGGCGACGGCAAGCCGCTCGCCGATCCCAGCCAGACCATGGCGCGGCTGCAGCCCTGGATGGCCGATCCGACGGGCATCCGAACCCGCGCGCTGGCGGCGCTCGACGTGCTGAAGGCGCAGAAGGAAGTCGATCCGGCGCGCCTCGCCGCCATCGGCTATTGCTTTGGGGGCACGACCTCACTCGAGATCGCGCGCAGCGGCGCCGACGTGAAGGCCGTCGTCGGCTTCCATTCCGGCCTCGCGACGGCGCGGCCGCAGGACGCGGTGAACATCAAGGCCAGGGTGCTGGTCTGCATCGGCGCCGACGATCCGATCATTCCGCCCGAGCAGCGTCTGGCCTTCGAGAAGGAAATGAAGTCGGCCGGCATCGACTGGCGGCTGCAGCTCTATGGCGGCGCCGGTCACAGCTTCACCAATCCGGCCGCGGATTCGCGCGGCATGAAGGGCTTCTTCTATCATGAGGCCACCGACCGCCGCTCATGGAACGCCATGATCGAGCTGTTCGACGAGACCCTGAGCTAGAACCTAAGAACAAGGGAGGAATCGAGATGAAACGTCGCCAATTGATCGTCGCCGGGGCCGCGGCGCTTGCCGCCCCGTCGATCGCCCGCGCACAGGGCAAGTTTCCCGAGCGGACGATCCGCTTCGTCATCCCCTTCGCGCCGGGTGGCCCCACCGACATCATCGGCCGCATGGTCGCCGACAAGCTCACGGCGATCCTCGGCCAGCAGGTCATCGTCGACAACAAGGCGGGGGCCGCCGGCTCGATCGGTGCGGTGGACGTGAAGAACGCCAGGCCCGACGGCTACACGCTGCTCTGCGCGCCCTCCTCCACCCATGCCATCAATCCGACGGCCTTCGTGAAGCCGGCGTACGATGCGGTGAAGGACTTCACGCCGATCGCCTCGGTGTGCGTCAATCCGCTGGTTCTGGTGGCCCGGCCCGACATGCCCGACACGGTGATGGGCCTGGTCGAGCTGATGAAGAAGAACCCCGGCAAATACTCCTACGGTTCGTCGGGCGCCGGCTCGATCATCAATCTCGCCGGCGAGTACTTCAAACGCGAGGTCGGCGGCATGGATGTCGAGCACATCCCCTACAAGGGGTCGATGCCGGCGCTGCAGGACATGATGGGCGGCCAGACCGCCTGGATGTTCGAGACCTTCAGCACGACGCTCCAGCTCCACAAGGCCGGCAAGGTCCGTATCCTCGCCTATGCCTATTCCAAGCGCGCGCCGATCGCGCCGGAGATCCCGACCATGATCGAAGCTGGCGTGAAGGGCTACGAAGCCTACACGTTCAACCTGATCCTCGGTCCCGCCAATGTACCGAAGCCGGTGGTCGACGTGCTGGATCAGGCGGCCCGCCAGATGATGAAGGACCATGCCACCATCAAGTTCCTGGAGGACATCGCCGCGGTACCGACGACCGACACCTCGCCGGAAGTCACCGCGAAGTTCATCAAGGACGAGATCGCGAAATGGGCGCCGGTCATTCGCGCAGCCGGCGTCAGGATCGAGTAGAAGGCGCGCGCCTCAGCGGTAGCCGGACGGCGGCGGCACGTTGCCCGGCGCCGGCGCAATCGGCGCCTGCTGGGGCATCTGGGCAGGCGTCGGCAGGTTCATGCCGCCGGCGCCCACGCCCGCTCCTTCGCTGGGCGAGGCGACACGGCCGGGAGCATCCGCGCCGATATTGCTGATGTAGTAACCGGCGACGGCGTTCGAATTGTCGCCCGCCGTCTTGGCGGGGACGTCGATGATGCCGACGCGGGCACCGCTCTTGTCGATCCGGTAGCCCTCCGGATCCATCTGGAAGCCTTCATTGTCGACGCGCACGCCGCCGGGCTGGACCCGATATGCCGGCGGCGGCGTCGTCTCACCGTAGAGGGGCTGGGGCAGCGGATCGCAGGCGGCGAGCATCGAAACGCCGAGCGTCGCGGCCATAAAACGTCTCGCAGCCATCAAGCCCCCTCATGGTGTGGTCGACTGCGGGCTGATGATGTTGCCGTTGCGGTCGAGCCGGTTTCCCTGACCATCATAGCGGAAACCATACTCATCACGGAAGGCCTCGACGCCAGCTGGCGGGGTCGGCTGGGGGGCCACCTCCGGGGTGCTGTAGGTGGTGGTCGAGACCGTCGTAGCCGGGCCGTAATAGGTCGGGGCGGCCGGCGCCGTCGTGTAATAGGTGGTGGTCGAGTAACCGGGGGCCGGCGCCGGGCCCGGGGTTCCGTAGGCCTGGTCGCGGTAACGACGGGCGTCGATCTCACGCCCCACGCACCGGTCGTACATCGAAGTGCCCGGCGTTAGGCCGTAGGAGTAGCAGGCGTTGCGAGCGTCGGCGTCGAGGCTCGTGACCGTGTAGCCCACGGGAACGCGGCCCTGGGCGCGGGCGCTGGCTTCCCGCGAAACGCAGCGGTTATAGTCGTCTGTCCCGACGCGGAAGCCGTAGTCCACGCAGGCCTGCTCGGAACTGCTCACCCGATAGGGTGCGCTGGCCGTGCGGGTTTCGTAGGTGGTGCTGCTGCAGGCGGCGGCGGACAGGACGAGGGCTGTCGCGGCTAAAATCTTCGTGGCGGTCATGGGGTCCTCCGGGGAACTGGTGGCCACAGAACGTGAGGAGCCCCCGAAGGTTGCAGGTTCCCTGCAACACTCACGCCGTCTTCTTGGCTGCTCCGTCCCGCAGTTCGCGGCGCAGGATCTTGCCGACGTTGCTCTTCGGCAGTTCGGCCCGGAACTCGATGTATTTCGGCCGTTTGTAGCCGGTCAGCTCCCGGTGGCAGTAGGCGTCGAGGGCTTCCTTGGTGAGCGAGGGGTCCTTCTTCACCACGAACAGCATCACCGCCTCGCCCGAGTTCGCGTCCGGCACGCCGACGGCCGCGCATTCGAGCACTCCCGGATGGGCCGAGACGACCTCCTCGACTTCGTTCGGATAGACGTTGAAGCCCGAGACCAGGATCATGTCCTTCTTGCGATCCACGATCCGGGTGTAGCCGCGCTCATCCATGATCCCGATGTCGCCGGACTTGAAGAAGCCGTCCGGTGTCATGACCTTGGCGGTCTCTTCGGGCTGCTGCCAGTAATCCCGCATGACCTGCGGGCCGCGGATCGCGATCTCTCCCGCCTGACCGATCGGGACCTCCTTGCCGCCGTCGTCGAGGATGCGGATCTCGACGTTCGGCAGCGGCAACCCGATCGTCCCCGTGTAGATTTCTGAGTCGGTCGGATTGCAGGTGACGCCCGCGGACGTCTCGCTGAGGCCATAGCCTTCGCAGATCGGACAGCCGGTGATGGCCAGCCACTTTTTCGCCACGGCCTCCTGGACCGCCATGCCGCCGCCGTTGGAGATGACCAGCTCCGAGAAATCCAGCTTCGCAAACGCCGGATTGTTGGCCAGCCCGTTGAACAGGGTGTTCACCGCCGGGAACACGTTGATCCTGTACTTGGACAGATCCTTGATCGTGCCGGCCATGTCACGCGGATTGGGGATCAGGACGTTCACCGCACCGGTGCGCAGCCCCAGCAGGCCGCAGGTCACGAAGGCAAACACATGATAGAGCGGCAGGGCGCAGGCGATCGTGAGCTGGCCGGTGATCTTCCGGCGGTTCAGGCCGGGCTGCATCCATGCCTCCGACGCCAGCAGGTTCGCGACCAGGGTGCGATGAAGCAGGGTGGCACCCTTCGAGACGCCGGTCGTGCCGCCCGTGTACTGCAGGACCGCGACGTCGTCCGGGCCGAGCTGCGGTTTCGCCAGGACCATGCTCCGGCCAGCCCTGAGCGCATCGTTGAACTTCACATGGCCCGGCAGCGACCAGGCCGGCACCATCTTGCGCATGGTGCGCACGACGAAGTTGACGATCAGGCCCTTGGGAAAGCCCAGCAGGTCGCCCATCGAGGCGACCACGACATGCTTGATGTCGGTCTGCGCGATGACCCGCTGTAAGGTCGTCGCGAAGTTCTCGAGGAGGATGATGGCCTCGGCACCGGAGTCCTTCAGCTGGTGCTCGAGTTCGCGGGCGGTGTAGAGCGGATTTACGTTGACCGCGATGAAGCCCGCCCGCAGCACTGCGGCGACGGCCACCGGATATTGCAGGACGTTCGGCATCATGATCGCAACGCGCACGCCGCGCTTCAGGCCGCGTCCCTGCAGCCACGCGCCGAGCGCCATGGACAGCGAGTCCACCTCGCCGAAGGTCAGCGCCTTGTCCATGCAGACATAGGCGCTGCTGTCGCGATGCCTGGCGAAGCTCTCCTCGAAGAGAGACACGACGCTGGGGTAGGCCGACGGATCGATGTCTGCCGGCACGCCCGGCGGATAACTCTTGAGCCAGAACCGGTCCACGTCGTCTCTCCCGGAGTCTCTCGGGCGCCCGTGAGATGGTGCGCTCACTTGCGCGCCACCCCAGGTTGCACCCTCTCGCGCTACGACTTCTTGTCGATCGAAGTGCGGATTTCCTCGTAGGACTCCTTCATCCGGTCCTGAACGATCTTGAAGGCCTCGGTGCTCGACTTCTGGACCAGTTCGGCGATGTCCTTGGTGTTGGCGATCGCCGCCTCCATAGCCTTCTTGGCGAACTCGGCCTGCTTGGCCATCACGTCCTGCGGATTTCCGCCCGGCTTGTAGGACTGCGCCATCTCGGCCATGTCCTTCATGGCGGCCTCGAATATTTCCTTCTGCTTGTTCGCAATCCCGCTCGCGCCTTCGGCCATCGCCTGCCACGACTTCGTCATGGCTTCCAGGTTCTTCTGATGGTGCTCCATGATCTTCGTCATGTCGAAGGGCTGCACCTTGAGCTGCTCGCCGAATTTCTTGAACATGTCGGTGAAGTTCTGCGCTGGATCGGCCATCCGAACCTCCTGTGGTTACAGGTGCAGCTTCAACCCCTGCTCCAGCGCGTGCAAGGCCAAACCGGCCAGCCCGCCGATCATCGCCCCGTTGAACCGGATGTATTGCAGGTCGCGTCCGACCGTGAGCTCGATGCGGCCGATCAGCACATCGATGTCCCAGGACTTCACCTGATCGGCGATGAAGCGGCCGACGCCGCTCTTCTGGCCCTGCACGAAATCCGCGAGCAGCCGCACCATGCCGCGGTTGATCTCGGCGCGGATCGCGGGATCGCGCGCCAGCTGGCTGCCGACATCGACCAGCATCGCTTCGAGCTGCCGGCGAACCTGGCTGTCCTCGGCGCTCGCGTCCTGTTCGAGGAAGGACCGCACGCTCTCCCAGGCGCCCTCCGCCAGGGTCGCGATCTCCGGGCGGGCCAGCAGGTCGCGTTTGAGGCGTTCGGCACGGCCGGCGAAGGCTTCGGATGTGCGCAGGCGCTCGATGAAGTTCGCAACGAAGCTGTCGAATTCCCGCCGCAACGGATGGTCCGCATTACCGTGCGCATCCTTGATGAAAGCCGTGGTCGAGGCGACGATCTTGCGCAGCAGATAGGCATCGGCGCGGTAGAGGTTGAAAAGCGCCGGCAACTCCTGTCGGATCTTCTCGCGCAAGGCAGCCAGCGTCTGCTCGTCGGCCAGCACCTTTTCCAGCGCCACCAGCAACTCATCGAGAATCCGCTGGTGCCGCCCCTTCTCGGTGACGGCGCTCAACAGCCCAGCCGCCAGCGGCGCGAGTTCGATCCGCTCCAGCTCGGCCATTGCGCGCTTGCCGAGGAAGCCCTTGAGTCCGGATTGTTCGACGGCGGCCAGGGCCTGCGGAACCAGCCGCACCATGAAGCCGGCCAACGCGGCGCTGCGCTCGCGGTCACTCAGCCAGTCGGCCACGAGGGCGGCGAAGTCGACTTCGCGCAAGCGCGCCTCGACCGGTGCGGGCGCCAGGAAGTTCGTCTCGATGAACTCGCCGAGATTCTCCGCAATGCGATGGTGATTGCGCGGCACGATGGCGGTGTGCGGGATCGGCAGACCGAGCGGCCGGCGGAACAAGGCCACGATGGCGTACCAGTCGGCCAACCCGCCGACCGTGGCCGCCGCGGCAAATGCCGCGACGTAACCCCAGGCCCAGTGAAGCGGCTCGTAATGCCGGGCCACGACGAACAGCACCGCTGTCGCCACCAGCAACAGCGTGGCCGCGAGCTTGACCCTTCGCAGGGAGCGGGCGCGTTCGGCGTCGCGGTTCAACTGTTCACCTGCACGCCCTGCACTCCATTGTCCGGCTCACACGCTCGCGGATCAGGCACCAATCGGACAGCTTGTTTCGCGGCATGAGGCGTCGGCTTTCCCACTGTCGAGGTCGTTATAGCAAGCGCGGGCTGTTTCTGTCGTATAGTGCCGGTAACTGCATGTTCCCGGGAGGAAGAGATGAAGGTCGGATATATCGGTGTCGGCAATATGGGCGGCCCCATGTGCCGCAACCTCATCAAGCGCAGCAATCACTCGGTCACGGTCTTCGACCTGAACCCCGAGGCGGTGAAGACCTGCACCGACCTTGGCGCCAGCGCGGCCAAGTCCGTTGCCGAGGTGACCAAGGGCGCCGACATCGTCATGACGTCGCTCCCCATGCCCCGTGACGTCGAGGCCGTGACCCTGGGCGACAACGGCATCCTGGCCAATCTCGGCAAGGGCCAGACCTATATCGACCTCAGCACCAATGCGCCGTCGATGGTGAAGAAGATCGGCGCCGCCATGGCCGCCAAGGGCATCGCCATGCTCGACGCGCCGGTGAGCGGCGGCACGGTCGGCGCCGAGGCCGCGACCATCGCCATCATGGTCGGCGGCGACAGGAAGGTGTTCGACGACGCCCTGCCGGTGCTGCAGTCGTTCAGCGCCAACGTGATCCACATGGGCGAGCTCGGCACCGGCACGGTGGCCAAGCTGGTCAACAACATGATGGCCTTCTGCAACGCCGCGGCTGCCGCCGAAGGGCTGATGCTGGGCGTCACCGCCGGCCTCGATCCGCAGAAGCTCGTGCAGGTGATCTCGAGCTCGAGCGGCAATTCCTCGGCGTTCAAATCATTCTCGGAACGCGCGCTCTCGGGCAAGTTCTCGCCGCCCTCCTTCGCGCTCAACCTCGCGCACAAGGACCTGCACCTCGCCCTGGAGCTGGCCGACGAACTCGACGTGCCGCTGCCGCAGGGATCGGCCACGCACAATCTGCAGCGCATGGCGCGCCGCATGGGCCTCGGCGGAAACGACAGTTCGGCGATCCTGCAGGTCTACGAGTCGGTCCTGAAGAAGACGGTCAAGCCGTAGGGGCACACAAACCTCATGCTGGGGAGCGCGCCGGAGGAGCGCGTCTCGAAGCATGGGCGCGCGGACTACGTCTGATGCTCATCCTTCGAGACACCGCGCTTCGCGCGGTTCCTCAGGATGAGGTGGTATCCCTACGCCAAGTGCTTTGAGATCAAACGCGCGACGAGGTCGGCATGGGTGCTGGCCACGTCGTGATCGCCGCCGGGCACGATCTCGAGCCGGGCGTTCGGCAGCCGTTCCGCCAGATGCCGGCCGACGGCGACAGGGCTGACGGGATCCGTGTCGCCCCAGATCAGCAGGGTGGGTGCCGCGATCTTCTCGACCTGCAGCGGCGGCGTCGGACTCCCGTTCGTGATCCACGCAGCGGCATCGGGGAAGGAGCGACGGTAGTCCGCCCGCCAGTCCGAGGCGCCGAGGCCTGCCATGTCGACACCGCCCGAGGTCACGCAAAGCACCAGGCGACGCACCAGCTTCGGACGCTCCAGCGCGATCCGAGCGGCGATGACCCCGCCCATCGACTGCGCCACCAGATCGACCGGCTCGTCCATCTTCGCCGTCACAAGCTGCTTCAAATCGTCGAGCCCACGGATCGCCGGATCGTGCGGCTGAGCGCCGAGGCCCGGCCAGCCAAAATGCTCCTTCGGCCAGGCGGCCGGAAGAGCGTCGGCGACCGGCTTCCAGAATTGGGGAGAGCCGCCGGCGCCGGGCAGGAACAGGAGGCGCGGTCTGGTCACGAGTTCACTCCAAGCTTGGCCATGAACGGCGGCAGTGTGCGCCCGATCGACAGGAGATAGCGGCCCATGGCGCCGCCCACCTGCCGCACCGCGGGCCGGCCGCTCATCCGGTCCCGCCAGCCGTGCAGACGCGTCAGGTCCGGAGCTACCGGTGCGCCCATTCGCTCGCCGAACAGCTGGGCCATGTAGAAGGCGATGTCGGCATAACTGTAGGCGCCGGCAATCCATTCCTGTTGGCCGATCGTGCGCTCCATCTCTTCGTAGAAGCGCGCCGCCCCATCGTGGGCGCCCGGCGCCTTGGGGTCGCCCATCAGCCGGATGATGTGCGGGAAATAGACCTCGTCGGATTTGTGCTCCAGCAGACGCGCCCGGGCGCGGGCCCGCGGCTCCGCCGGCCACAGCGCCGGATCGCGCTTGAGCGTTTCCAAGTACTCGAAGATCTGCGTCGAATCGAAGAGCTCGAGGTCGCCGTCGATCAGGACGGGGACCTGGCGCTTGGGGTTGATTCGCACGACCTCGGGATGCTTCGGCTCGTAAAGTACCTTCATCTCGAAAGGCACCATCTCGAGTTCGAAGTCGAAGCCCTTCTCGCGCAGGGCGATCTCGACCTTGGCGCCGAACATGCTGAGCGGACCGGAGTAGAGTTTCATGGCGACCAGCTTACGGGGTCGCCGTCCTACATCAACACGAACATCCCGATGGCGGCCGCCGCCATCAGCACCAGGGTGAGCCAGCCCAGCACGCGCTGCCAGACGTTCGCCGTGAAATCGCCCATGATCTCGCGGCGGGACGCCACGATCATCATGGCGCCGATGATCGGCACCACGATCACACCGTTCAGGACCGCGCTCCAGATCAGCGCCTTGATCGGGTCGTTCGGCAGCAGCACCACGCCAAGACCTGCCAAGGTCGCCCCCGCGATGGTGATGTAGAACGGCCGAGCCTCCGAGAAATCGTGCTCCAGCCCGATCCTCCAACCCCGCACCTCGCCCAGCGCGTAGGCGGCCGATCCGGCGAGCACTGGCACCGCCAGCAGGCCCGTGCCGACGATGCCGAGGCTGAACAGCAGGAAGGCCGCGTCGCCCGCGATCGGCCTCAGCGCTTCGGCGGCCTGCTGCGTGCTCTGGATGTCTGTCTTGCCGTTGGCGTTGAGCGTGGCCCCCGTCGTCAGGATGATGAAGAAGGCGACCAGGTTCGACACCGCCATGCCGATGCCGGTTTCCCAGCCGATGCGCGTCAGTTCGCGCGGCGCCTGCTCGGGATTGTCGGTGAGCGGCCCGGCCTCGTCATCGCCCTCCTCGTCCTCCACTTCCTGCGAACTCTGCCAGAAGAAGAGGTAAGGGCTGATCGTCGTGCCGAGGATCGCGACGATCAGCATCAACGTGTCCTTGTCGAAGGCGAAGTTCGGGACCAGGGCGCCGATGCCGACCGCGCGCCAGTCGATATGGGCCGTGAAGACCACGCCGACATACGCAAACAACGAGAAGGTCAGGTACTTCAGAAAGCCGACATAGCGGCTGTAGGGAATGAACACGATGGCGAGCACCGAGGCGATCGCAAACAGGAACGTGAAGACGATCTGTCCTCCGCCCACGAGCATCGCCACCGCCGCCCCCATGGCGGCGAGATCGGCGCCGATGTTGATGGTGTTCGCCACGAACAGCAGCAGGACCAACCCCAGAACGACCGGCCGCGGGAAAGCCCGGCACATATTGGCGGCCAGGCCGTGGCCAGTGACGCGACCGATGCGGGCGCTGACCGACTGAACCGCGACCATCAACGGCCAGGTCAGCACGACCGTCCAGAGGAGTCCGAAACCCGCATGGGCGCCTGCCTGCGAGTAGGTCGCGATGCCGCTCGGATCGTCGTCGGCGGCGCCGGTGATTACACCGGGACCGAGCCTCTTGATCAGTCCCGGTGTGTTGGTTGCGACCATGTCCCCCCCCCCAACGGAAGAACTCTTGACGAGTTCCACCTTGCTGACCGGGGACGCCATCGCCACCGCGCGCCAAAACCTTCTTCTTCCCGACAAGCTTGATGGGGAGATGGCGCCGCGGCAACGCGGCAACATGTGCCCCCTGAGGCTGACCTGACTCGAACGACCCGGGCCCCCGGTCACACCGTGGACGGGCCCTCTTTCAGATGGAAAGGCAACGTCGCCAGCTCCGGCACGACGTCCTTGATCTCGTCGAAGAACACGATGAAGTGGCGCGCGACCAGCCTCTGCAGCTCCGCCACGGGTTGATCGTCGCCGTCCGCCGTCGTCATCTCCATGCCGTCCTTCGTCCGCACCCAGAGCAGCGCATTGCGCGGCGCGTCGGGCAGATCCGCAAAGCTCAACAGGCCGAAGGCGACGGCCCGCCGCCGACGGGCATGCTGGGCCAGCGCATTGTCCTTCGCCAGGTCGCACAGGGCAAAGGCCAGCCTACCCTGCGTGCCGTCCGGCAGCGTGACTTCGTATTCGCGGGTGGCCAGACGCCCGAGTTCGTCGCTCACGTGGAAACTCCTGCGCCCTGTCCCCGGAACCCGTTCACGATCGGATAGCGGCGCTCGCGGCTGATGCTGCGGGAGGTGATCTTCACGCCGGGCGGCGCCTGGCGGCGCTTGTACTCGGCGCCTTCGAGCAGGCGCCACACCCGGTCCACGGTCGCGGGGTCATGGCCCTCCTTCGCCAGCGCCGACGTGTCCAGGTCACGCTCGATGAGGCCCTTCAGGATGGCGTCGAGCGTCACATAGGGCGGCAGCGAGTCGGAGTCCTTCTGGTCGGGCCGCAGTTCGGCCGAGGGCGGCTTGTCGATGATGCGCGGCGGGATCACCACGCCCGCGCGGCCCAGTGCGCCCGGCGACAGGTGCGCATTTCGCCAGCGGCAGAGTTCGAACACGGTGGTCTTGTAGACGTCCTTCAGCACATTGAAGCCGCCGCACATGTCGCCGTAGAGCGTGGCGTAACCCACCGCCATCTCCGACTTGTTGCCGGTCGTCACCACCATTCCGCCCAGCTTGTTCGACACCGCCATCAGGGTGACGCCGCGGGCACGGCTCTGGATGTTCTCCTCGGTGACGTCCTCGGCCCGGTTGCCGAACAGCGGCGCCAGCATGCCGCGAAACGCCTCCATCGCCGGCCCGATGTCGGCGATGTCGTAGCGCACGCCGATCGCCCGGGCGCAGGCCTCGGCGTCCTCCAGCGAGTCGCGGCTGGTATAGGGCGACGGCATCATGATCGCGTGCACGCGATCGGGGCCCAGCGCGTCGGCCGCCACCGCCGCCGTGATCGCCGAATCGACGCCGCCCGACAGCCCGATCACCACCGAGGGAAAGCCCGTCTTGTTCACATAGTCGCGCAGGCCGAGCACCATCGCCTGATAGATCGAGTCGAGGCGGTCCAGCTCGGGCACGATCGGCCCGGGCTGGCATTCCCAACCGCCGGCGCCGCGTCGGAACTCGATCGTGGCGACCTGCTCGGCGAAGGAGGCGAGCTTGGCCTTGAGCGAGCGGTCGGCGCCCAGCGCGAAGGAGGCGCCGTCATAGACGACCTCGTCCTGGCCGCCGACCTGGTTGAGATAGACGAAGGGCAGACCGCTCTCGACGACGCGCTTGACGCCCAGCTGCACCCGCAGGTCGGTCTTGCCGGCCTCATAGGGCGACCCGTTAGGCACGAGAAGAATTTCGCCGCCGGTCTCGGCGATGCACTCGACGACATCGGGCGTCCAGACATCCTCGCAGATCGGCACGCCGATCCGGACACCCCGGAAGACGATCGGTCCGGGCATCGGTCCCGGCGAGAAGACGCGCTTGTCGTCGAAGACTCCGTAGTTCGGCAGATCGACCTTGTAGCGCTTGCCGACGATCTCGCCTTTGTCGAGGGCGACGATGGCATTGTAGAGCTTGCCGTCTTCGCGCCACGGTGTGGTGACGAACAGGGCCGGGCCGCCATCGCTTGTGTCTTCCCGAAGCGCCTCGACCGCGTCATGGCAGGCGTCCTGAAAAGCCGGCTTGAGGACGAGATCCTCCGGGAAGTATCCCGCCACGACCATTTCGGAGAAAAGCACCAGATCGGCGCCTTGCCGGGCCGCCTGCGCGCGGGCGGCCCGCACCTTGGCGACATTGCCCGCCACGTCGCCAACCTTGGGATTGAGCTGCGCCAGCCCGACCTTGAGCATGTCCGTCATCGCAAAGTCTCAGGAGGAGCGCATGTGCTCGCGGAGAGCCTCGCCGAACGCCTGGAACAGGGCGCGGTTGATCGGGTTGGATTGCGGATCGTATTCGGCGTGCCACTGAACGCCCACCGCGAACGCCGGTGCGTCGGTGATGCAGATCGCCTCGATCGTGCCGTCTTCGGCCACGCCTTCGATGGCGACCCGCTTGCCGGGATCGAGTATCCCCTGCCCATGGAGCGAGTTCACGCGAATGCAGTCGCAGCCGAGCAGCCGGGCGAAATAGCCGTCCTTCACCAGCTGCACCTCGTGCCGGTCGGCAAACACCACGGTCGGATCGGGATGCACCTCGCCATTCTCCAGCCGCGGCAT
>CANIEC010000125.1 GCA_947466085.1 Rhodospirillales bacterium | reverse complement strand
GCTGCTGTGGGAAAATCCCGGCACGACGGTACCCGCCCCGTTCCTCGTCGTGCTCATCTTCTGGCTGTTCCTGGTGTTCCTGAGCTTCGGCGTGTTTGCCCCGCCCAACCTCACGGTGATCGCCAGCTTTTTCCTCTCCTCGCTCGCGGTAACCGGCGCGATCTTCCTGATCCTGCAGCTCGGCGATCCCATGCATCACAGCTGGCTGCAGATCTCCGGCGAGCCCCTGAAGCGCGCGCTCGCGGAGATCGGTCGGCCCTGACGCGTTGCCCGGGTTCAGGCGCCGCCCCGCATGATCCGCAGAGCAGAGCCAGGAAAGCAGGAACGTACTGCCGCGGCGCTCGTTCAGGCTCCATGTTGGAATTTCTCAGTGGTCTCGTTTGGCCGGTCGTCATCGTGGTGTCGACCGTGTCGATCGCCGTGGCCATCGGCGTCTTCATGGCGACGCGCAAGCTCGACTAGGGTATCTCTGCCGGGCGACCCATCCGGACACCATGAATTCCCCAGCCCCCACGCCAGGCCTGACGGCCGACGACACCACGCGCTTCGGCCCCGACCCTCGCGCCATGTTCAGCCGCAACCTCGCCTCCGTGGAGGAGCGGATCGTGCGCGCCTGCGCCCGTGCCGGCCGGCCGCGCGAGACAGTGCGGCTGCTGCCGATCACCAAGACGGTGCCGGCGCATGTCCTGCGGTTCGCCCATGCGGCCGGCATCCGCGACTTCGGCGAGAACAAGATCCAGGAAGCGGTAGCCAAACGCGCCGAACTCGCGGACCTCGACATCGCCTGGAGCATCGTCGGGCACCTGCAGACCAACAAGGTCAAGTACCTGACCCGCTTCGCCCGGGAATTCCACGCGCTCGACAGCGTGCGGCTGGCCGAGATGCTCGACGCGCGCCTCGACCGGGAGGACCGTTCGCTCGACGTCTATGTGCAGGTGAACACGTCGGCCGAGGAGAGCAAGTACGGCCTGCAGCCCGGCGAGCTGCTGCCCTTCCTCGAGGCGCTCCGGCGCTTTCCGCGGCTGAAGCCGCGCGGGCTGATGACCCTGGCGGTGTTCAGCACCGACCTCGACAAGGTGCGCCCCTGCTTCGAACGCCTGCGCGAGCTGCGCGATACGGCCGTCCGGCACGATCCCGCGATCAGGGACCTGTCGATGGGCATGTCGAACGACTTCGAGGAAGCGATCGTCCAGGGCGCCGAGGTGGTGCGCGTCGGCGAAGCGATCTTCGGCAAGCGATCGACTCCCGACGGCCATTACTGGCCAAAGACCTGATTGGATGAGTGACATGACCAATGACAGCGTGGCGATCGGCATAATCGGTGCCGGCATCATGGGCGAGCGTCTGCTCGGCGCGATCGTCCAGCAGGATCCCGCCCTGGTGCACGCCTGCGGCATCTGGGACCCCTCGCCCGACGCGATGCGGCGCATGGAGCGAAATTTCCCGAAGGTCGAGCGGATGCCCGGCGCGGCGGCGGTGATCGCGGCGAGCGACTGCGTCTATGTCGCCTCGCCCCCCGCCTCGCATCTCGGCCATGCGCGCGCAGCCCTCGCCGCCGGCAAGAGCTTCTTCGGCGAGAAGCCGCTTTCGGTCGATGTCGCCGATGCGCGCGCCTTCGTTGCCGAGGCCGGCGACCGGGGCGCCGTGAACTTTCCCTTCGCCTCCTCCTTCGCCGTGGCGGCGATGCGGGACTGGCTCGACAAGGGCGAGATCGGCACGCCGCAACGCATCGACATCGAGGTGGGCTTCAAGGTCTGGCCGCGCCCCTGGCAGGCCGATGCCGTCGCGTGGCTGGACAAGCCGGCGCAGGGTGGCTTCACGCGCGAGGTCGTCTCGCACTTCCTCTTCCTGGCGCGGCGTCTCGCCGGGCCGTTGCAGGGCCTGAACGGCGAGGCATGGTTTCCCGAGCCCGGCGGGTCCGAGCGGCGTATTGCGGCCACATTGCGCGCCGGTGACCTGCCCGTGACGCTCTCGGGCGCCGTCGGCGCGACGGCGAAGGACGATCACAATGTCTGGATGCTGGAGGGCGACCGCGGCGCCGTACGCCTGTGCGACTGGTCGATCGCCGAGCGCCGCCTGCCCGACGGCTCCTGGCAGCCCGCGCCGGATGCGATGCCCAACGAGCGGGCCCGGCCGCTGGCGCTGAAGCGGCAGCTCGAAGGCGTGGCCAGGCTGGCGCGCGGCAAGACCCATCATCTCGCGACGCTCGAGGAAGCGTTCAACGTCCAGGAGATCGTCGAAGGGATTCTCGCCAGATCGCTCTCCCGTCACCGAGGATAGAACGTCGATCCGTAGTCGAAGGTGATCTCCTCGCCCTTCGCGATGCCTTCGATTCCGGCCACGATCCAGATCCGGCCCTCGTCGCGAAGGATGAAGGCGTTGGGGTTCCGGCGACGGTGATTGGCATAGCGCGCCTCGTTGCCTCCGGAGGAGCCGTCGATATTCGCGTTCCTTCCCAGTTCGAAGATGCTGTCGGCGCCGGCCGCGATCCGCGCCAAGGCTACGCCATCGGCGATCCGCTCACCCTTGTATTCGATGATCTTGGTGCCCCATGGAATCTCCTCGGCGGCAAAAAGGCCTTCGCCGTGAATTCCCGACTTTCTGACGACTACCTTTGCCACGTGTCTCTCATCGTTCATCGATGAGCCCCCTTAGCATCCGGACGACACGGCGAGAACATGATCATCCACATACCGCCCTTGGGTGAACGAAAGCAGACGACTGACATTAACGTCCAGTCGGTCGAGGACGGCGGCACCGCCCGGCCGACCGACCGGCTGAAACGAGGCGAGTGTCGGCCCTGTCGTATGGGGGCCGCGAACTGCTGGCGCGCATGCCCGTCCCATGCCAGCAGCGTCGGCCCTGCGGCCCGGACATGAAAAAGCCGGCGACCAGGAACGGCCGCCGGCTTCATTCAGAGACAGTCGATGCGAAAGCCGACCCCGCCCCTCTAGGCGACGGCCTTGATGGTCCTGGCGGTGATGTCGACGATCTCGTCGATCTGCGCCTTCTCGATGACCAGCGGCGGCGACATGGCGATGGCGTCGCCGGACTGGCGCACCATCAGGCCGAGCTCGAAGGCCTTCGAGAAGGCCTTGTAGCCGCGCATGCCGACGGGGCCTTCCGGCGCCAGGTCGATCCCGCAGGCCATGCCGAGATTGCGGATGTCGGTGACGTTGGGCAGCCCCTTCAGCGAATGGATGCCTTCCTCCCAATAGGGCGCAAGGTCGGCCGCCCGCGCGAACAGCTCCTCGTCGCGATAGATGTCGAGCACCGCCGACGCCGCCGCACAGGCCAGCGGATGCGCCGAGTAGGTGTAGCCATGGAACAGGTCGATCGCGTTCTCCGGCCCGTTCATCAGCCCGTCGAAGACGTGCTTGCGCACGAACACGCCGCCCATCGGCACCGTGGCGTTGGAGATGCCCTTGGCCACCGTCATCAGGTCGGGGATCACGCCGAACTTCTCGGCCGCGAAGCTGCTGCCGAGGCGGCCGAAGCCGGTGATGACCTCGTCGAAGATCAGCAGGATGCCGTGCTTGTCGCAGATCTCGCGCAGCCGCTTCAGGTAGCCCTTCGGCGGCGGCAGGAAGCCCGTGGAACCGGCGCACGGCTCGACGATGACGGCGGCGATGTTGGACGCGTCGTGAAGACCCACGATGCCCTCGAGCGCATCGGCCAGGTGCGCGCCATTCTCCGGCTCACCCTTGGAAAAGGCGTTCTCCGGCAGGTGCGTGTGCGGCAGGTGATCGACGCCCGGCAGCATCGCGCCGAACCACTTGCGATTGTTCACCATGCCGCCGACCGAGATGCCACCGAAACCGACGCCGTGATAACCGCGCTCGCGGCCGACGAAGCGCGTGCGCGTGCCCTGGCCATTGGCGCGGTGATAGGCCAGCGCGATCTTGAGCGCGCTGTCGACCGCCTCGGAGCCGGAATTGCAGTAGAAGGCGTGGTTGAGGTCGCCCGGCAGGAGGGCGGCATGGCGCGCCGCCAGCTCGAACGCCTTGGGATGGCCCATCTGGAACGACGGCGCATAGTCCATCTCGTCGAGCTGCTTGGCGATCGCCGCCTTGATCTCCTCGCGGCCATGGCCGGCATTGACGCACCACAGGCCCGCCGTGCCGTCGATGATCTGGCGGCCCTCCGGCGTCCAGTAGTGCACGCCCTTGGCCCGGGCCAGCATGCGGGGGTTCTTCTTGAACTGCCGGTTCGCGGTGAACGGCATGAAGAACGCTTCAAGATTGTTCGCGGCAGGCGCGCTGTTCGACGACATCCCCATACTCCTCAGAAATCCGGAGCCTTATACTGAACCGCTTTCTATCCAGAACAAGATGATATCTGCCAAAGGCGGAGTTTGCGGTAATCTGCCCACAAGCGGCCCCATCCGCTCACTATACTGAACACAGTAAACACCATGGACATCACGACCGGCGAGAGACTGAAGATCGCGCGCCAGCGGGCCGGGCTCTCCCAGCGGGCGCTGGCCAAGAAGGCGGGCGTCGGCAATGCCACCGTGTCCCTGATCGAGAGCGACCGGATCAACCCGTCGGTCAGCGCGCTCAAACGGATACTGGACGCGATCGCCATGCCGCTCTCCGACTTCTTCGCAATCGACGAGAAGGCGAGCGAGGAGAAGGTCTTCAAGGCGAGCAGCCTCACAGAGATCGGCCGCGGCGGCATATCGTTCCGGCAGATCGGCAAGGACCTGTCCGGGCGCGCCCTGCAGCTTCTCTACGAGACCTACCAGCCGGGCGCCGACACGGGGAAGATCATGCTCTGCCACGAGGGGGAGGAAGCGGGCTTCGTGATCTCGGGCCGCATCGAACTCACGATCGGCTCGACGCTGCACATCCTCAACGCCGGCGACGCCTACTACTTCAAGAGCGTCGAGCCCCATCGCTTCAGGAATGCGACGACGAAGCCGGCGGTGATTGTGAGCGCCTGCACCCCGCCGACATTCTAGCAAGGCAAAGGACAATCTCGCGGGCCGGGCGCCACTGCCGACCGTCACGGTAGTGAAAGTCGCCTAGGGCCCTCACCCCGCTGGCGGCTCGCTCGATATCTTCTCGATCTCGCACCACGAGCATCGCAGCGGTATCGAGCCGCTGACAGGATCGGCCCGATCGGTGCCGATGGCGCCGTTCAGGTTCGCGGCCAACGGGTAATTCCGATCGTAGGGCGTGCCTTCACCGCCATCGACCCACCAGCCGTGCTGTCCGAACACGGCACCGGGTGCGAGGCCCGGCACGAGGACGGCGCGGGCGACCGCATCGCCACTGCGCGTCCTGATGCGAACCCAGTCGCGCTGGACGATCGACCGGGCGGCAGCATCGGCCGGGGCGATCTCCACGATCGGGTCGGGCACCAGCCGGCGCAACGAGCCGATGTTGCGATGCTGGCTGTGGCAGTAGGCGACGCTCTTGGCACTGCCGAGGCGCAACGGGTAACCAGCTTCAGCGGGCAGGAGATCGCTCACGTCGAGTTCGGGTATCGGGCGGTAACCGGAAAGCAGCAGCCGCTCCGAGTAGATTTCGACCTTCCCCGTCGGAGTCGGGTAACCGCTGGGATGGCCGTCATGCGTGATCGACTGGGCATCGACCTGCGCCGCTCCCGCGACCGCGATGCCCGCCGGAGAACGGCGCAACATCTCGACGGTCAATCCGGTTTTGGCCAGGACCGCATCGTGGCCGCGGTCGGCCTCGAGATCGAACATTCGATCGCCGAGGCCAAGCCCTGCCGCGAGCCCCATCACGATGTCGGTGTCGGAGCGTGCCTCGCCGACGGGCGCGACGACGGGGGGCCGCAGCTGCACGTGCCGCAGTCCCTCGAGGCTGCCGTCGAAGCCGGTACGCAGTCCCTCCCGCTCCCACGAGGTCGCGACGGGCAGGATGATGTCTGCATAGCGGGCCGTCGCGTTGACGAAGAAATCAGCGTGGACGTGGAACTCCAGTGCGGACAGAGCCTTGCGTGCGGTCTCCGTATCCGGCTGCGACACCAGGAGGTTGGTACCGAACGACATCAGCATGCGCACCGGATAGGGCGACTTCGTCAGCACCGCCTTGTAGACGTCGCGGGCCGTCACCCAGCCTTGAAGGCCTGGACCAAGGGGTCGCTCGGCAAGACCGAGCGCCTTGTCGCGCTGCGTCGCGGGCAGCAGATCCTGGCCGGAAATATCGACGAAGGGCGCCGCGCCGCCGGGCACGTTGCCGCCCTTGCGGCCATAGCTGCCGGTGAGTGCATAGAGGATCGAGATCGCGCGATCGGTCTGCGTGGCCGTGACGCTCTGTCCGACACCGTTCCAGGCGTAGTAGGCAACCGACCCGGCGCCGGCAATGATCTCGGCGGCCTTTGCGAGATCGCCAGGCTCGATTCCGCTTACCTCGGCAACACGCTCCGGCGGAAATTCGGCAGCGGCCCTCGCGAACAACTCAAGCGCAGTGTGACAAGGGATGGGGCCGGACAGCGTCTGGACAGTGCCCTGCCAGCGCAGGTCGGGCGTGGCGCTTCCGGGATCCCAGCTTCCGCGCGTCGGATCGAACGGCAGCAGGCCGCCGCCGTCGCCGGTGTGGGAGAACAGAATGTCGGTCCGGCCATCGGCCCGAAGGTCGCTCTCCCGCAGGAAGCGGCCGGTATCGGAGCGCACCAGCAGGCTGGCGTTCGTCCAGGTCGCCGCAAAGGCGCGATCGAAGCGGCCGCTCGAGATCAGCAGGTTCGCCAGCCCGAGGGCAACCGCCTGGTCCGTGCCGGGGCGCACCCGCAGCCACTGGGTCGCGCGCTTGGCCAGCGCCGTCGGCCGCGGATCGATGACGATCATGCGCGCACCGCGCTTCAGCCCCTTCTGTATCTCCACCTGCCGCGCCAGCCAGGTGGCCGCGGGATTGTTGCCCCACAGCACGATGCAGTCGGTGTTGGCAAAGTCCGGTGTCCCGATATCGTGCCCGTAGGTGAAGCGCGAGGCGTAATCCTTGTGCCAGTTACAGATTTCGGTTCCGTAGACGGTGTTCGGGCTGCCATAGGCGCGGATGAAGCGCTCGACCCACGAGATTGAATCCGAAATGTGCGAGCCACTCGGCGTGGTGACGGAAAAGGCCACCTGTTCGGCGCCGTGCGCCACCCGGATACCAGACAGGCGCGCGGAGATTTCGGCCAGCGCCTCGTCCCAGCCGATCGGCTCCCAGCCGGGATCGGGGGCGCCCTTCGGTTGGGTGCGGCGAAGTGGGTGCGTCACCCGTTCGGGATGATAAACGAGTTCCGGGGCCGCCCGCCCCTTGGGACAAAGCGCCTGGCCCGTGGGATGATCGGGCAAGGGCTCGATCCCCAGCAACCGCCCGTCTTCCACGACGGCGACGCAGCCGCAACGCGACCGGCATTGCGTGCAGAAGGCTGCAATCTTCTGCGCTCCCGACATCTGCACTCCCCTGCTCGACGCCACGATGGTCTCTTTGACCCCGAGACGGCAACCTCGACCGAATTCGTCGAGTGGCCGGGAAGCGGCACCGGCCAGCACCTGCAACGAAGAAAACCCCGCGCCGGGCCACCGGGCGGGGTTTCAGCGGTGTTTGCCCGCGTTATGCCTTGAGGTTGGCGGCGGCGTCCTTGCCGCGCTCGTTCACGACATCGTACGTGATCTTCTGGCCCTCGTTCAGGCCGTTCAGGCCCGCGCGCTCAACCGCGCTGATGTGGACGAACACGTCCTTGCCGCCGTTGTCGGGCTGGATGAAGCCGAAACCCTTGGTGGCGTTGAACCACTTAACCGTGCCTGAAGCCATAGTATATCCTGACTGCGAGTTGTTTGCCGCGGTAGGGCGACCCCCTCTAATGCACGCCATCAGGCGGAGTGGCAAGTTTGGGTATCCTGCGAATTGATCGTTGTGGGAAAGAGTCGGCGGGCATCTATGAGTGGGAGGCGAGCAAACCCGTTGGTAGGATCCGCAATCGCGTCTCGGACGAAAGCCATTCTTTCGCGTCTGCCTCGTCGGTGAAAACGCGCAATCGACGTCTTTTGCCTGTCCGCTGCTTCAGAAGAACCGCCGCATCCACCAAGGACGGCGAAGGATCGTTCCCAAGCACGATCGCAATGGAGCCCGCAACGCAGCCATAACGGTTATCCCGTCGATTTTCTTTGAGAAATATATTGCACTTATAACGCGGTAAAAGTCATCAACTTTCATTCACACGTTGGCAGAGACAATAGGCGATAACTGAGACATCGAAAAATGTTAGAATATTTCTAACATGCCCATCGAGGCCATCCTGCGCCCGCCGAACACCGCCATCACTTGTGCAGAACCTTCTCCGAAGTGGTGGAGACTTCGGTGAGGACACGGCAGGTGGCATTGCCCCCGACATAGTCATCGAGCAGCGGCCAGCCGCGCTCGCCGCGCGCGGGCAGTAGCGCAAGCAGCCGCATCGACTCGTCGCGATCGGGGAAGCGGGCGCGATAGAGTTCGGCCCAGGCCATGTAATGGCGGCCGTTGCCGCGCAGCACGAGGAAGCCCAGGTCCTGCCGGCCATCGTCAGCGCCGGTGTAAGCCGCGATCCGCTCGGGATCCTCGATGGCATCCAGCAGAAAATCGATAGCGCGATGGAGGTCGGCACCGTCGGCACGGGGCTGCCATACGTCGAAGCCGAACGGCCGGAGCAACTCGGCGATATAGACCAGTGAGGCGATCGCATGGCGCTGGTACCACAGCGCCCGCGGCCCGCGCTTCATCTCCAGCGGCAGGCTGCCATCGGCGCCCATCCCGGCGATGGCCGCCCGGGCGTCGCTCTCTGCAACGTCGGCCAGCTCGCGCCGGCCGGTCAGCACCGCCCACTGGGCCGCGACGGTGGCACGCAGCAGGGCGTGATTGTTGTGGTTGCTCATGGCTTCGCCCTTGGCGCGGCTCTTCTTCCCACCGGTCGTCACGTCCTGGAGGGTGACGAGATGGGAAAGCCAGCGCTCGACCTCCTCCGCATGAGCCCTTCCGGCCGGTGCGTGGCGCAAGTCCATCCACGCGCCGAGGATGGCGATCAGCGCGCGACGCAGGGAATAGATCGAGTTGGTATTGCTCTCGGCAGGCCCCGCGTCGACGATCTCGGAGAGCGCACCGGCACGCGCCCAGCGGAGCAAGGCCTCGACGGCCCGGCCGGCGGCTTCCTCGTCGCGACGGCCGCGCCAGGCAGCAGCAGCCTCCATCTGAAGGAGAGCGAAGGGTTCGATCCGGCGGTCGGTTCCCTTGTGCGCAGGCCCTTCCACGGCGACGACCGGCACCGGATCGATCTGGACCGCCGGCGGACGACAGGCGTCCTCGGCCGGCGACCGGGCGTGCCCAGGCCAGGCGGCGAGCACCAGCAGGACAATGACGGTGCAACGGGTCATGGCAGCACCGCCAGCTTGAACTCGTGCAGCGTATAGAGGCTCGGCAGGCGCAGGACACCCGCATAGCTCACGAGGGCAAGCACGAGGACCGACATGGCGACGGCCGTCAGATAGAACGCGACGCCGTTGCGTATCTGGTCGGCCAGACCGCCACCGAAACCCGCCTTCTGGTCGCCGCGGTTGGTCCAGCGCTGCTTGGACAGGCGGAACAGACAGTAGACTTTCACCGCGGCATTCACGACCTGGTTCACATAGAGCAGCAGCGGATAGACGAGGTGGACCTCGCGCGAGTAGCCGAACAGCACCACCGCCTGCCAGAGCCGCGTGATCGCAATCCAGATGAAGTAGGTGACGAGGAAGGCCGGCGAGACCAGCAGGGCGCCCATCACGCAGAGGATCGGGCTCACCAGCGTGGTCCACATCGCAATGCGCTGGTCGACGATGCACCACCAGATGAAGAAGCCGGTGCGGCGGGGACCGAGCGCAATGGCGCGCGCGCCGTTGCGGAGCATGTTGCCCGACCAGCGGCGCAGGTTCTGCACCATGCGCTCGTAGCCCGAGCCTTCGATATGCTCGACGGTGTATGCGATCGTGTCGGGCACGTACATCATCTTCGCGCCGACGCGCAACATGTAATACCAGGTGGTCTTGTCGTCCCCCGACAGGAAGCGGAAACGACCCCACAGCCAGTGTTCGAGATGGTCCTCTTCGACCAGCTCGTAGAACTCCGGCCGGATGACGTGGTTGACGCGATACAGCGACAGCCGCCCGGTCAGGGTCAGCACCTTGCCGGCGAGCGCGTGGCTCTGCATGGCGATGCGGCGCTGCGCGAACCTCATGGTGAGCCACAGCTGGATCCACCGCGGGCCGAAGCAGATCACCTCCTCGTCGGTCGTCATCGCCTCGAGCGCGGGGTCGGCGACGAACAGGGCGGTGCACTTGGCGAGCATGCCATCACCGATGATCGAGTCGCCGTCCATGAAGACGACGACGTCGTCCTCGCGGACTTCGCCGCGCTCACGGCCCTTCGCCATGGCGCGGAGCGATGCGCCGATACCGTAGCGCTTCCCGGGCGCGGTCTGGCGGGCAATCTCGAAGCGGATCTCGATGTCGGCCGCATGCTCGGCCAGGAAGTCGGCGATGATGATCTCGTCGCTTTCGTCACCGGACCCCAGCCAGATCGTACCGGGCAGGCCGGTCGATCGCAGCTCACGCACGATGCTGTCGACCACGGCATGGGTGATTTCCCGCTTCTCGCGGAAGGTCGTCATCATGAAGTGGACCCGGCGCGGGCGGTGACCGTCCTGCCAGGCCTGGTCGGCGAGCCGGCGCAACGCAGGATAGCGCACGAAGGCGTAGATCCAGGCCCGCACGACGTGGGTGGTCCACCAGCCGAACCGCCAGAGACCGAGGCCGCCGATCACGATCGTGACGTGACGCGCCGCCGGGTCCCACAGCGTGTTGGGCACCGTCAGAAGCAGGATGACGCAAAGTGCGGCGTACGCCGCCAGGCCACCAAGCACGGTCGGGTTCCACTTCGCCCAGAAGCCGGGCTGGGGAAGCATGTCGGCATACTGGATGACGCCCGGCGTCGGTGGGACCCTTGCCACCGCGTTCACAGCCGCTTCTCCGCCGGTTGATCGACCGGCCGATCCGCCACCGTGCGGAAGTCGCCCAGCACGGTGTCGAGCGAGCGACGCTGGAAGGAAACCACGGCCGGCGTACCGGGCTCGAGTTCGCCACGCAGCCGCTCGGCCTGGTCGCCGTCCAGACGCAGGACCGCGCGCGCCGTGCGGTCGAGATCGCCCTGTCGCACGCCGCTGTCGCGCGCCTGGCGCCAGGTGTAGCGGCTCTCGACATCGTCGAGGAACCCGGCTGCGCGGTCGATGGCAACGACGTGCGCGGGCAGGCGCAGGCGCAGCGCGGGGATGTAGATGGTGGCGGCGTCGCCGACGCTGACGCGCAGGATTTCGTTCTGCGTCAGGAAGGCGTTGATCGTACGCTCACCTTTGCGCTCATAGACCGCGACCGTGTCGCCGGCCCGGACGGCGCTGCCTTCACCGTGGAGCACGCGCATGATGCGGCCATCCCCCGTTGCGGTGACGACGGCGGCGGCGCGCCTCTCCTGCCACACGCGCAGCTCCTCGGTGGCTACGTCGATCTCGGCGCGCGCACGCTGCACGGCAGCCTCCAGCTCGGCGAGATTCCCGGTGATGCGATTGCCATCGAAGAAGCGGCCCGCTGCTGCCGAGGCGACGAGGGCGCTGCGCTGCTCCTCGACGATTCGCGCACGCTTGAGCTGTGCATTGAGGATGGCGTGCTGATTGGTATGGTCTTCCAGCTTCTGGCGGGGAGCGAAGCCCTGCGCGAACAGCCCGCCGACGCGCTCGACCCGCGCCTTGGCGGTGACGAGCTGTTCCTCGAGCGAGGCGATCTCGGCCTGCACCGCCTTCAGCTCGGCCTGCGTGATGATCAGCGTATCATCACGCTTGGCCTTCTCGGAAACGAGATGCGCCTCATGCTGTCGGAGCGCATGGCGCGCCCGTTCGAGCTGAACGCTGGCGAGCGACACCTGACGCTCGACCTCGGGATCGTGGATCTTTGCCAGTTGGCCGCCGTTCGTCACCGTGCTGCCGGGCTTGATGCCGACGCCCAGCATCACACCGTCCGACGGCGCGCGGATGGGCTCGACGGCGCCGGCGATGACGGCGGCGTCGACCTCGAGCCGCACCACGTTGGCATAGACTAGGGCACCGCCGTAGACGATCGCGGCACCGCCGGCGATCGTCCACAGCAGGCCCATCGTCATGCGACGGACCAGGCTTCGTGCATTGGCGGTCGGCTTGGACATGGCACCGATCCTGCGGCTCTAACGGCTTACCAGCAGACCCCGCGATAGCCCGGCTGCTCCTGGACGGCCGCCGGCAGGCGGACCAGGTCGATGACGGTGCTGTCGGGATGACGCGCCTCGAGAGCGGCGATGAAGTCGGGCGTGCCGTGCGACACGACGATCACGTCGCAGGCGCTGACCAGTTCGCCGGCCGTGTCGGTCAGCAGGTCCGGCAAGAGCTGCAGCGCGACCCGGGTCGCGGGATTCGCGGCCTTGAGATAACCGCCAGCCAGGCGGACACCCGCCGTATTGACGTTGCGGTCATGCGCCAGGACCTTGTAGCCGGCATCGATCAGGCGGCCGAGCAGGTCGATCTGCGGGCTCTCGCGCAGGTCGTCGGTGCCGTCCTTGAAGGTCACGCCCAACAGGCCGACCCGCTTCGCGCCGGTCTCGGCGATCAGGCGGAAGGCGTGGTCAATGTGCGAGTCGTTGGACCGCAGCAGGCTGTCGATCAGCGGCACCTCGACGCCATTGGCATGGGCAAGGCCGGTGATGGCCCGCACGTCCTTGGGCAGGCACGAGCCGCCGAAGGCGAAGCCGGGCTTGAGATAGTACGGCGAGAGATTCAGTTTCCGGTCCTGCACGAAGATGTCCATGACCTTGTGGCTGTCGACCTCGGCCGACTGGCAGATCTTGCCGATCTCGTTGGCGAACGCGACCTTCACGGCATGCCAGGTGTTGTCGACGTACTTCACCATCTCGGCCGCCTCGATTGAGGTGCGCAGCAGCGGCGCCTCGATGGAGCGGTAGACGCGGGCCAGCGTCTCGCCGCTGCGCTCGTCGTGTTCGCCGATCACCGTCTTGGGCGGCGCGTAGAAGTCGGCGATGGCCACGCCCTCGCGCAGGAACTCGGGATGGAAGCACAGGCCGAAGTCGCGGCCGCACTGCTTGCCCGACAAACGCTCGATCTCGGGCAGCACGATGCGGCGGGTCGTGCCGGCCGGCACGGTGCTGCGCACGACGACCAGGTGATAGTCGCTCTTGAGGGCGAGCGCGCTGCCGATCTCGCCGGCGACGGCCTTCAGGGCCGACAGATCGACGGTGCCATGTCCGGCGTCAGGACCACTGATACGGATTTAGCGTCTTGAGGAAGAGAGGATTTCCGGCTCATCGTCATCGCCAGGGGAACGAGATGAGACAGAAATCGACTACGAGTAATTCGCCATCCGAGCGCCTTGTGAAGAACATCCGCCGGG
>CANIEC010000124.1 GCA_947466085.1 Rhodospirillales bacterium | reverse complement strand
CCCGCTACATCACGCTGGAAAGCATCGCTCCCGTCAGCGATGATCCAATCATCGGGCTGCCCGCCGTGGCGGCCTGAGCGATCCGACTCTGGCTCGAGATCGTCGTACTGACCAACCGTCAGCTACACCACGCCTCGGGGCACGATCCCGCCCGGCGTCTCGGCATCTCGACCAAGGCGCTGCGCCTCTACGAGCAGCTCGGTTTGCTGTCACCCATGCGCTCGGACGCAGGCTGGCGGGCCTACGGGCCGGAGGACCTGGAGCGCGCCTCGGAGATCGTCGCCCTGCGAGCCTTGGGCTTCAGCCTGGCCCAGGTGGCGCGCATCCTGAAAGGCGATGCGAGCGGCCTCGAACCGGCGCTGGCCGCCCATGAGGCAACGCTCGAAGCGCGCCTGCGCGAGCTCGTCACGGCCCTGGACGGCGTGCGTGCCCTGCGGGCCGGCCTCGCCCGCGGGGCCGCGCTCACCGCGACCGACATCGCCCGGACGCTGGCCCCGACGGCCGGGCTGCACGTCGCTTTCGAGCTTCCCTGGCCGTGGGGCGGTGAGCCCTTCGAACTGCGCGACATCCGTCCCCTCACCTACATCACCGGCCCCCTGGGAAGCGGCAAGACAAGGCTGGCGATGCGGATCGCGGAGGAGTGCACCGGAGTCTTCCTCGGCCTCGATCGCGCGGCCGATCCTGCGCTTCAGTCGAAGATCGAGCCGACGGTCGGCCTGCTCGTACAGGACGGTGCCACCGATACGCCGGCGCTCAGGGCCCTTCTTACCGGCCTCGAAACGTCGACGCCCGTCGTTGTCGATCTCGTCGAGCAGGGGCTGGACAAGGTCACGCAGGAAGCGCTGATCGCCCATCTGCGCCGCCGCGGTCCCGGCGCGCCGCCACTGTTCGTGATGACGCGCTCCAGTTCGATCCTCGATCTCGATGCTCTCGGCCGCGACGAAACGGTGCTCTTCTGCCCGGCCAACCACGCGCCGCCGTTGCGCGTCGCGCCCTATCCCGGCACGCCGGGCTACGAGGCGCTGGCCTCCTGCCTCGCGACGCCTGAAGTCCGGGCGCGCAGCGAGGGCGTCATTGCCGTGCGGCGATGACCCGCCTCAGCTTCGAGTACATGGCGTAGTGCCAGTAGGGCCCGCCATGATCGTCAAGACCCATGATGTTGTCCTGCATGACATAGGTGAAGTCCTGCGGGGTCGCGGCGACGACCTCGACATTGCCCGGCAGGTTCCGGAGCACAGGATCGTTCTTCGGGCCGAACATGTGCAGGAGATGGATCTTCTCAGCCGTGCTCGCCGCAATCGCCCGCAGGAGTTCGCTCGATACCCTGTCCACATAGTCCGGCGCGGGCTCCGGGCCGGCGCAATAGGCCGGATCGAACTTGCAATGCATCGCGATCGTGTCGAGGGCCAGGTGACCGCTCCCCTCCAACCGGGCCCGGATCACCCTGTCCTTCGGATCGAGCTCGACCTCGGGAAAGGTCGACGCCATCCAGTCGCGGATGCTGCGCAGCCGTGCGGGCGCGGCCACATGACGTTCCTTGTAGTACAGCGCATAGCCCAGAATGACGACGTCGCCGGGACGAATACGGTCCTTGATCCGCTGCATCGTGACCAGCGCGTTGGCCCAGGAGTAGCCTGCCAGCGCATGCAGCTGCACGGAGGCGCCGGGAAACTCCGTCTGCAGCAGGAAGGCGAAGGTCTGCTGGTCGTTGACGCCATCGCCGAACACGTAGGAATCGCCCAGCACGAAGATCCTGCGTGCGGCATCGGCGGGCGCGTTGCCGGTGAACCTCGTTCCGTCCGGGTTGATCGTCACCACCGCGTCGAGATGCTCGACCTTTCCCTGGCGCATGCCGCTATAGCGGTAGACGTATCGGCCGGGGTTGGCGCGATATCCCTGTTCGGCATCCTCGGCGAAAAAGCCCGCCGGCAGGCGCGTCATGCGTCTGTAGGTCGCCGGATCGGGAAACGATCCCGGAAGCAGCCAGCTCAACCCGGTCCGCATCGCCAGCAGAATCGCGGGCTCCGACGGCGACCCCGGCAGAGCGGCGATCCTGTCCTTGTTGACGGCGTAGAGGAAGGCCGAGGCGCCGATCTCCAGCGCGACCAGGACGATGGCCGCCAGGATCGCGTAGAAGATCGCCTTCTTCGGCCGGCTCACGCGAGGCTCGACTCAGAGGCCGAGCATCGCCTTGGCCAGCACGTTGCGCTGCACTTCCGACGATCCGCCGTAGATCGTCGTCTTGCGCGTATTGAAGTAGCGCGGCGAGACGTCGTCGACATACTCGCCACCCACCGGCACGACGTTGCTGTCGTAGTTGCGCAGCTCGGTGAACGGCGTGCCGTACCAGCCGACCGCCTCGACCGCCAGTTCGGTCACCTTCTGCCCGACCTCGGTGCCTCGCATCTTCACGACCGAGCCCATGTTGCCCGGCGCGTCGCCGGTCTTGAGGCTCGAATAGAACATCAGCTCGTTCATCTCGATGGCGTCGATCTCCATCTCGACGGCCGCCATCTTCTCGCGCCACTGCGGATCGGCCGACAGCGACTCACCCTGGTTCATCTGGGTCTTGGACAGCGTCTGGAGATGGCGGAAGGCCTTGCGCAGCCGCGGCCCGAAGGCCTGGCCGCCACGCTCGAACTCGAGCAGGAACTTGGCATAGGTCCAGCCCTTGTTCTCCTCACCGACCAGGTTCTCGACCGGCACCTTCACATCGGTGAAGAAGACCTGGTTGACCTCGTGGCGCATCGGCGTCCGCGTGCCGTCGACCAGATAGATCGGGTCGAGCGTGATGCCCGGCGACTTCATGTCGATCAGCAGGAAGGAAATGCCCTCCTGGCGCTTGCCCTCGTTTGAGGTGCGCACCAGGCAGAAGATCCAGTCGGCAAAATGCGCGTTGGTCGTCCAGATCTTCTGGCCGTTCACGACATAATGGTCGCCCTGACGTTCGGCCTTGGTGCGCAGGCTCGCGAGGTCGGAGCCCGAGCCCGGCTCGGAGTATCCCTGGCACCACAACTCCTCGGCGGCGGCGATCTTCGGCAGGAAGCGCTTCTTCTGCGCGTCGCTGCCGAACTTCATCAGCACGGGCGCCACCATCTTGATGCTGAACGACGACAGATAGGGCGAATCGGCCCGCGCCATCTCCATCTCGAAGATGAACTTCTGCGTCGAGGTCCAGCCCGTTCCTCCGTGTTCCTTCGGCCAGTTGGGGCAGAGCCAGCCCTTGCCGGCCAGCTTCTTCTGCCACTGCAGCAGCCGCTCCTTGGAGACGTGGCTGCTACGGCTGCGGCGGCTCTCCTCCGCCACTTCCGGCGGCATGTTGGCCGCAATCCACTCACGCACTTCCTGCTGGAAGGCCAGTTCTGATTCGTTGAAGGCCAGACGCATGGTTTCTCTCCTGACCCCTCCGCCCCTGCGGGGCACCTCCCCATTTGAATGGGGAGGCGGGGAAACTTCATTGCCTCCCCATTCAAATGGGGAGGTGGCGCGTGAGCGACGGAGGGGTCAGAGCCCCAGCATCACCTTCGACATGATCCCGCGCTGCACTTCCGAGGAGCCGCCGTAGATCGTCATCTTGCGGCCGTTGAAGTAGCGCGGCGCCAGCACGTCGGCGCCTTCGGGACCGATCGGCTCGACATTGGCGTTCCAGGCGCGCTGTTCGGGGAACGGCTGGCTGTAATAGCCCGCGGCCTCGACGGCGTATTCCTGGACCTGCTGCATCACCTCGGTGCCGCGCAGCTTGATCATCGACGAGAGCGGGCCCGGATTCTGGCCCGACGCCAGCTTTGAATAGAATTCCTGCTCGAACATCTCGAGGCCGGAGATCTCGATGTCCATGCGCGCGAGCTTCTCGCGCCACGCAGCGTCGGCCATGATCGAATCATCGCCTTCCGGCATCGACTGCGCGAGACGCTTCAGCCGCTCGAAGCCCGAGCGCAGGCGCGGGCTGTAGGGATTGCCGCCGCGCTCGAACTCCAGCAGGTACTTGGCGTAGGTCCAGCCCTTGTTCTCCTCGCCGACCCGGTTCTCGACCGGCACCTTCACATCGGTGAGGAACACCGAGTTCACTTCCTGCGTGCCGGCGCGGTTGCCGTCGGCAGTGATGATCGGCTCGACCGAGATGCCCGGCGTCTTCATGTCGATCAGCAGGAAGGAAATGCCCTCCTGCGGCTTGCCCTCGTTCGAGGTGCGCACCAGGCAGAAGATCCAGTCGGCGGTCTGCGCCAGGGTCGTCCAGGTCTTCTGGCCGTTGACGATGTAGAAGTCGCCCTCGCGCACCGCCTTGGTGCGGAGCGAGGCGAGATCGGAGCCCGAGCCCGGCTCGGAATAGCCCTGGCACCAGATCAGGTCGGAGTTCAGCATCGGCGGCAGGTGGCGTGCCTTCTGCTCGGCCGAGCCGTACTTCATGATCACCGGCGCACACATCTTGGGGCCGAACGGCGAAGTGCCGGGCGCGCCGGCCTTCGCCATCTCCATCTCGAAGATGTACTTCTGCGTCGTCGTGAAGCCCGGGCCGCCGAACTCCTTGGGCCAACCGGTGCAGAGCCAGCCCTTCTTGGCCAGGCGCTTCTGCCAGTCGACCAGCCGCTCCTTCGGCATGTAGGCGTTTCGGCCGACCTTGATCTCACCCAGGATCTCGGGCGTCAGGTTCTCCTTCAGCCAGTCGCGCACTTCCTGTTGGAAGGCGAGTTCTTCCTTGCCGAACGTCAGGTCCATTGGGGGCTCCTTTTAGGGTCCGGAAGGTACCGCGCCGGGTTCCGGCGCGTAAAGCGTGCGATACACTGTTCCGCAACGCGTACAGCCCGCAGGAAGCCGATGTCCCCACCCGTCCAGCCCGTCGTCAGCGACGAGAAACTCCCGCCCGCCGCCGAGATCGTGGTGATCGGCGCCGGCATCGCGGGAAGCACCGCCGCCTACTGGCTGGCGAAACGCGGCCACCAGGTCGCACTGCTCGACAAGGGCGTGATCGGCGGCGAGCAGACCAGCCGGAACTGGGGCTGGTGCCGCCAGCAGCATCGCGACCTGCGCGAACTGCCGTTGGCCATGAAGAGCCTGGAGATCTGGGGCGAGCTTTCCCGCGAGCTGGGCGCCGAGACCGGCTTTCGCCGGACCGGACTCACCTATGTCACCGATCGCCCGGACGATTTCGCGCAGTGGGAGGAATGGACCCTGCGCGCCCGCGAGTACCAGATGCACAGCCGGGTGCTGAGCGCCGCCGAGGCAAAGGAACTCACGCCCGGCAGCACCGGCCAATGGATCGGCGGCGTACAGTCGCCGACCGACGGCCGCGCCGAGCCGTCCCTCGCCGGTCCGGCCCTCGCCGAGGGTGCGCGCAAGCATGGCGCCACGCTCCACCAGAACTGCGCCGCGCGCGGCCTCGACATCGAAGGCGGCAAGGTCGCGGGCGTCATCACGGAACACGGCATCATCCGCACCCGCACCGTCCTGCTGGCCGGCGGCGCCTGGAGTTCCCTCTTCTGCCGCCGGCACGACCTCCGGCTGGCCCAGGCCAGCGTGCGCTCGACCTCTTTCGCCACGGTGGCGGCGCCCGAGGTGACCGGCGGCGGCCTGTCGATGCCCGATGTCACGATCCGCCGCCGCCTCGATGGCGGCTACACGGTGGGACTGGGCGGCCGTGGGCTCGTCGAACTGTCGCCGCAGGGCCTGCTCTACGCCCGGCAGTTCTGGCCGACCTTCAGGAAGCGCCGCGCCGGTCTCACCTTCGGCATCGGCCGCTCCTTCCTCGAAGGGCCGGAATCCTTCGCCAACTGGTCGTTCGATATGGAATCGCCCTTCGAGCGGCAGCGCACGCTCGATCCCGCCGCCGATCCCGTGCTGGTCGAGCGCGGCCTGACGCGCCTCGGCGAGCACTATCCGGCGCTGAAGGGGCTGAAGGTGGCGCACGCCTGGGGAGGCCTGATCGACTCGACGCCCGACGGCATCCCGGTCATCTCCGCCGTCGATCCCCTTCCCGGCCTCTTCCTCTCGACCGGCTATACCGGCCACGGCTTCGGCATCGGTCCCGGCGCGGGCCGGCTGGCCGCCGACCTCATCGCCGGCGACCCGCCGATCGTCGATCCCACGCCGTTCCGCTACAGCCGCATGATCGACGGCACCGACCTCGGTGCGCCGGGGATGATGTAGCCGCGCTTGCGGCTCAGGCGACCTTCTTGCCCAGATGCGGGAACATCGCGAGCTTCGCCGCCTCGTCCATCTCGGCCTTGAACGCGTGCTTGTCCTTCAGCGCGAGCGCACGGACCGCCGCGGGCCGCGCGCTGATTTCGGCGAGGTGACGCTGGATGTTGGGGAACTGCTTCGGCGCCTCAGCGCCGAGCACGAACGGGATCAGCCGCGACCAGCCCCATACCGCCATGTCGACGATGCTGTAGGTGTCGCCGCACATGTACGGGTGCTTGCCGAGCCGCGCCTCGAGGATGCCCCAGTGGCGCTGCGCCTCGAACGTGTAGCGGTTGACGGCGTATTCCTTGGGCTCCGGCGCGAAGTTGCGGAAGTGAACCGCCTGGCCGGAGTAAGGGCCGATGCCCGAGGCCACGAACATCAGCCAGGACAGCATTTCGCCCCGCTTGGGAGGCGTGAACTTGCCCGTCTTCTCCGCGAGGTAGAGCAGGATCGCATTGCTGTCGAACACCGTCTCGCCGCCATCGACGATCGCCGGGACCTTGGCGTTGGGATTGATCGCCAGGTATTCCGGCGAATGCTGCTCGCCCTTGCGCGTATCCACCGGCACCAGCTCGTACGGCAGGCCCATCTCTTCGAGGCAGAGCGCCACCTTCATCGGGTTCGGCGCCATGTTGTAATAGAATTTGATCATCACATTCTCCGTTACTCGGCACTCTCTACCACGGATCGTCACTCCGCCTTGGCGCCCGATTGCTTGATGATGGGATCCCAGAAGGCCATCTGGTCGTCGTAGAATTTCTTGGCCTGCTCGGGCGTCGACTGGACCAGCTCGATGGCAAGTTCGTCGGCCTTCTTCACCATGTCGGGCTGCTTGAGTGCCTGGTTGAAGGCGGCGTTCAGCCTGTCGATGATCGGCCGCGGCGTCTTGGCCGGCGCATAGACCGCGTACCAGGTGTTGATGGCGTAATCGAAGCCCGCGGCCTCCTTGATCGTCGGCACGTCGGGAAGCTGCTTCAGCCGCTGGTCGGCGGCGACGCCGAGCACGCGCACCTTGCCGCCGTCGATGAAGCCCTTGCTCGACTGCAGCGTGTCGATCTGGAAACCATGCCGGCCGGCGATCATGTCGACCATGCCGGGGGCAGAGCCGCGGTACGGCACATGCAGGGCATCGCCACCGGCGCGTGTCGCGAACAGATAGCTGGCGAGATGGATCATCCCGCCATTGCCGGATGAGGCGTAGGAATACTTGCCCGGGTCCTTGCGCAGCATGCCGACGAGTTCCGGCGTCGTCTTCGCGCCGTCCATCGGCGCCAGCAGGATCAGCGGCACGCTGGCGACATAGGCGATGGCGGCGAGCCCGTTCACCGGATCGTAGCCCAGCGCTTTGCCATAGAGCGCCGGCGCCATCGCCATGGTCGAGGCGCTGAACAGGATCGTGTAGCCGTCCGGCTTGGCGTCGGCGACCATGGCGGTGCCGATATTGCCAGTCGCGCCGGGCTTGTTTTCGACCACCACCTGCTGGCCGAGGATTTCCGAGACACGCGGTGCCAGAAGACGGCCCACGACATCGGTCGGTCCGCCGGCGGCAAAGGCGATGATCATACGGATCGGCTTGTCGGGATAGGTCTGCGCCGCGGCAGGCGTTGCCAGTGCAGTCGCTGCGAGCGCGGCGAGCGCGCCCCGTCGTGTGAACTTCATCGTTTCCCCCTATTCGACTTTTGCGCCCGACGCCTTCACGATCGGCGCCCACATCGTCATCTGATCCTCGTAGAATTTTTTCGACGAGGCGGGCGTCGATTCGACGAGGCCGATGCCCACGGCGTTTGCCTTCTCCATCATCTCGGGACTGCGGACGGCCTGGTTTATCGCGGCGTTAAGCCGGTCGACGATCGGCCTGGGCGTGCCGGCCGGGGCGAAGATCAGGTTCCAGGTGACGACCTCGATCGCGATGCCGGTCTTCTCCTGGACCGTCGGCACGTCGGGCATCGAGGCTGCCCGTTTGGTGTCGCACACGGCCAGGATCTTGAGCCGTCCGGCATCGACGAACCCCTTGCTGCTGCCCAGTGTGTCGATCTGGAAGGCGTGCCGCCCCGCCAGCGTGTCCTGCATGGCCGGTGCCGAGCCCTTGTAGGGCACGTGCAGCGCATCGCCGCCGGCACGCTGGGCCAGCAGGAGGCTGCCCATGTGGATCAGGCTGCCATTGCCCGGCGACGGATAGG
This sequence comes from Rhodospirillales bacterium, assembly GCA_947466085.1. GTDB lineage: Bacteria > Pseudomonadota > Alphaproteobacteria > Reyranellales > Reyranellaceae > Reyranella. The sequence goes on along the minus strand of CANIEC010000124.1, from coordinate 5,440 downwards.
AAAGCTTGCCGGGCTCCTTGCGCAGTGCGGCGACCAGTTCCTCGATCGAGCCGATCCCGCCGGCCGGCGCCACGACGATCATGGGGACGGTCGTGAAGTGAGCCACCGCCTCCAGGCCCTTGATCGGGTCGTAAGGCAGCTTGTCGTAGAGCGCCGGAACGATGCCCATGATCGAAGTGCCGACCAGTAGCGTGTAGCCGTCGGGCTTGGCGTCGGCCACGATCTGCGAAGCGATGTTGCCGGCGACGCCCGGCTTGTTGTCGACCACCACCTGCTGGCCGAGGATTTCGCTCAGGCGCTGCGCCAGCAGCCGCCCCGCGATGTCGGTCGGCCCGCCCGGCGTGAAGCCGATGACCAGACGGATCGACCGGTCCGGATAGGCGCCCTGGGCTCTCGCCCCGGCCGTCGAGGCCGCGAGTGCCATGCCGGCCGCCACGACGCGGCGCCGTCCGATGCCTCTCATTGTTTCCTCCGCTTTTGGCGGGAGTTTAGGGCGCTACAGGCCGCGTGCAATGGAGGCCGGTCGCGTGGCGAACCTACGGGTCCGCGAAGAGCGATTGACTGTAACCCGTATGGGATAATTAGATGGCACCACCTCAGGGGGAGAAAGCCAATGGCAAAGCTCGTGGTTCTGTACAACAAGCCCGCCGACGTGGCGGCCTTCGATGCCCACTATTTCAACAAGCATGTCCCACTGGCGAAGACGATTCCGGGCCTCCGATCCTACGAAGTCAACGACGGACCCGTCGGCACCCCGCAAGGCCCTGCCCCATATCACCTGGTTGCCATTCTGACCTTCGACTCGATGGCAGCGATCGGTGCAGCCTTCGCCTCGAAGGAAGGCCAGGCGACGGCCGGCGACCTCGCGAACTTTGCCCAGGCCGGCGCTCAACTACTGATGCTCGATACCCGCGAGATTTGAGCGTCGAACCGCGACGCCGGGTATCTGCATCATGTAAAGATGATCGAGCCGCACATCTTGGCGGCGGAAACCACAGGTGTTTGCCGTGACGAAACCCACGAAGGGCACACGACCGACCGACGACGGCGGCCTCAAGCGCCGCGAGGTCGCCATGATGCCAGTCGTGCTGGGCGCGGTAGGTGTAGGCACGGCGTCGGCACAGACGGCATTCGCCGTCGACGACGCCTCGCTGTCGGACCTGCAGGAGGCCCTGGCGCAGGGCCGCGTCACGTCGAGCGAGTTGACCCGTGCCTATCTGGCCCGGATCGAGGCCTACGACCGACAGGGACCGGGCCTCAACTCCGTACGAGTGACCAATCCCGACGCCCTGTCGATCGCCGCCGGCCTCGACGCCGTGAATCCGTCGGCCAGCCAGCCGCTGGCGGGCCTGCCGATCCTGGTGAAGGACAATATCGCCACCGGCGACAGGCAGCCCACCACCGCGGGCTCGCTAGCCCTCGACGGCGCCCATGCAAAGGACGACGCACGCGTGATCAAGCGGCTGCGCGAGGCCGGGGCGGTGATCCTGGGCAAGGCCAATCTCACCGAGTTCGCCAACATCCTCGCGATCGGCATGCCGTCGGGCTACAGCTCGATCGCCGGCTATGTGCTGAACCCCTACTCACCCAAGCTGATGGCCAATGGCGCCCCGGTCGTATTGCCCGGCGGCTCCAGCGCCGGCTCGGCCGTCGCCGTCGCGGCCGGCCTCTGCGCCGCGGCGATCGGCACCGAGACCTCGGGTTCGCTGCTGAGCCCCGCCACCCAGAACGGACTCGTCACCGTGAAGCCCACTGTCGGGCTGATCAGCCGCAGCGGCATCATCCCGATCTCGCACAGCCAGGACACGGCCGGGCCGATGACCCGCACCGTGCGCGATTCCGCGATCCTGCTGAACGTGCTGGCGGCGCGCGACCCGGACGATCCGGCGACGCACCTGCTGCAGCGGCCGCAGGACTACACCGCGGACCTCGACAAGGACGGTCTGAAGGGCGCGCGCATCGGCGTACCCAGCGATCCCGACGATCCGCTCAACGATCCGTTCTATGGCCCCCTGTCCGTTCGCGCGAAGGCGGTGATGGTTCAGGCGATCAGCGTGCTGGAGGACCTCGGCGCCACGGTCGTGCGCGCCGCCATTCCGGCGATCGGCTGGATCGGCGGCCCGGGCACGACGATGCCGGTGCTCAATCGCAATCCGCTCAGCCCGGCCAAGGGCACGGCCGGTCCTGCGTCCGTCGTGTTCCTTTACGAGCTGAAGCGCGACCTAAACCTCTACCTGCGCGACTGGGCGACCGGCACGCAGATGAAGACGATGGCCGACGTCATCGCCTTCAACACGGACAATGCCGACAAGGCTTTGCGCTATGGCCAGGACCTGTTCCTCGCCGCTGAGGCGACCCGGGGCGATCTCTCCGAGCTGGAATACAAGTCGGCCCGCGCGATGGACCTGATGGCAGCGAAGGAACGCGGCATGGATGCCTATATGAGCCAGCACCGGCTCGACGCCGTGGTGTTCCCGGGCGCCAGTGGTTCCGGGATCGCCGCGAAGCCGGGCTATCCCAGCGTGCAGGTTCCGGCCGGGTTCATCTCGGGCGTCGGCGCCACCGAAACGCCCGACTATCCGCTCGGCCTCACCTTCGCCGGCCGGGCCTGGAGTGAGGCCACGCTCCTGCGGTTCGCCTATGCCTACGAGCAGGCGACGAAGGCTCGCCGCCCGCCGCCGGATCTGAAGAGCTAAACCGCGATCACCACCCCGTCATGCCCGGGGTCGGCGCCGCCATCGAGGCCGTCCTCGTGGATGCGGATGCCATGGACGGCGGCGAAGCCGAAGCCGTAGGGGCTGCGGACGACCGGATAACCCTGTGCCTGCAGCTCGCGCTCGACCCGGCCCTGGATGCGGTTGGAGATGTCGATCGCGTCCGAGGTCGCCGAGAAGCGCGGCGCGCTCACCGCCTCGACCATGGTCATGCCGAAGTCGAGCGCGTTCAGGATGACGTGCAGCACGCCCATGGCGATCTGCGTGGCGCCGGGCGCGCCGATGATCAGGTGCGGCTTGCCGTCCTTGAACAGGATCGAGGGCACAACCGAACTGAAGCGCGCCTTGCCGGGCGCTATCGAGCCGGCACGCCCGGGGCGCGGATCGAAAACGCCCATGCAGCCGTTGTACATGAAGCCCAGGCCCGGCGTGATCACGCCCGAAGGCATACCCAGCGAATGAGTCATCGTGAAACAGTTGCCGTCCCTGTCGAGGACGGAGATGTGCGTGGTATCCTTCGACACCGCGCCCGAGTTGAAGCGCGTTACGCTGGCCTTCTCGCCGCGCGCGATCTCGGCCGCCATCGCCCTGGCATAGGCCTTGGAGGTCAGCTCCCCGACCGGCACGGTGACGAACTTCGGATCGCCGACCTTGGCATCCTTGTCGATCGTCGCCCGCTTCATCGCCTCGGCCACGATACGCAGATGCTCGGCAGACCCGTGCTCCAGCGCGCCGATGTCGAAATTCTCCAGGATGTTCAGCATCTCGATCAGCATCACGCCGCCACCCGGCGGCTGGTTGGTCGAGACCTTGTAGCCGCGATAGTCGCCCCATAGCGGCTCGTTGCGGACGGTCTTCCAGGCCTTGAGGTCCTCGATCGACAGCAGCGCGTCGTTCTTCCTCATATCGTCGGCGATCGCATGAGCGATTTCGCCCGAATAGAAGACGTCGGCCCCGCCCTTGGCGATGGCGCGCAGGGTCTGGCCGTAGTCGCGGTTGACCACCCGGTCGCCCACCCGCTTCGGCACACCATCGGGACGGCAGTAGAGTTCGCGCGCGGCCGGGGTGAAGCCGGTGCGTTCGAAGTTGGGCGCGCGGCCGAAGGCGCCGTCGTCGGCCCACCAGAAATGGACGTGCGGCCGCACGGTCCAGCCGTTCTCGGCCCAGTGGATCGCCGGCTCGACGATGCGCGACCAGGGCAGGCTGCCATGCTCCTTGTGCGCGTCGTAATACATCTTGAGATTGGCCGGCGCGCAGATCGACTTGTAACCGATGTCGTTCACCCGGCCCTTCAGGATGAAGCCGTAGCCGTCGCGCGCCTCGCTCTCGATCAGATTGGCCCACATATCGGGGCGCGCGGCGAGAGGCGCCGGCGCGTGGGCGTCGATGTAGCCGTGGAATTTCTTGCCCGGCATGTAGATGCCGCAGGAGCCGAAGCCCGCGATGCCGCACATCTGCGGATCGACGACGCCCTGCACCAGCGCGCAGGCAATGCCCGCATCGACCGCATTGCCGCCCTCGCGCAGCACGTCGGCGCCGGCCTCCGTCGGCTCGGGCTGCGGGGCCACGATCATCGCCTGATTCTTGTACCGCACGTCGCTTCCTCCAACTCGTTCGTTGGCGCAACTCAATCCCAACCGTTGCGCTTGCGCAATATCGCGGTCGAGGGCGCCAGCACGAGGCCCTTGCCCTGGACCGTCGGAAGCCACTCCGCCAGCGCCTGCAGGGTCGAGTCGTGCGGATGGCCGATCGCCACGACGAAGCCCTGCCGCCGCGCCACCGCTTCCGTCTCGGCAAGCTTGCGCCGCACGGCCTCGACCGTGTCCTCGTCATCGAGGAAGACGTGGCGCACGATCGACGGCACGCCGATCTCCTGCGCCGCCTGGTCGCCCACCGACTGCGGGCTCGTGCGCGAATCGAGGAACATCAGGCCGCGCGGCTTGAGCTGGCGCATCACCAGCTCCATGTCGGGACGGTTGGCGGTGAAGCGGCTGCCCATGTGGTTGTTGATGCCGACATAGCCGCTGAAACTCTCCAGCGCGATCAGCAGCTTCTGGCGCAGCTCGGCGTCGGACATCGAGACCATCAGAGCGCCCGGCCCGGGATCGTTGCGGCCGTTGGGCTCCATCGGCATGTGCAGCATCAGCTCATGCCCGCGCGCCCGCGCGGCGCGCGCCTGCTCGGGCAGGTCCTTGGCATAGGGCAGGAACGACATGGTCATCGGCCCCGGCAGCTCCCAGGCGCGTTTCGAGCGCGCGCGGTCGAGACCCACGTCGTCGATCACGATCGCGACCAGCGGCTTGGTCCTCAGGTCACGGAACGGCACCGCGTTGCGACGCCAGGTCTGTTCCGCCGGAAACGCGGCGGCGACCTTCTTCACCGGCGGCTTTTCCTCGAGGTTCGGCATCGGCTTGCCGGGGTCGGCCTCGGTGTATTTCGGGAAGTCCGGCAGGTCCTCGATGCGCGCGTATCTCGGTGCGACGGCCGGACCGGTCGCCGCGGCGCTGCGCTTCATGTCCTCCAGCGTGTCGCGCGCCACGTTCTCGCTGCCGCGCAGGTCCAGTCGCTCGGCGATCCAGTAACCGCCGAGCACACTGCCGACGAACATCAGGACCACGGCGACGACGATCGAGGACCAGCGATGCGCTGCGACCCACGCAGAAAGCCCGGCGAAACGGGCACGAAGGCGATCCGCCAGGCCGGGCGGCCGCTTCGGACTCCTTCTG
>CANIEC010000123.1 GCA_947466085.1 Rhodospirillales bacterium | reverse complement strand
TCGCCCAGAATGTCGACGCTCACCGTCTTGGCAGTCTCGCCTGCCGCGAACGTCAGCGTACCGACAACCGATGCATAGTCCCGGCCGGCAATGGCCGTGCCGTTCCCGGTCGTATAGCCAACCGAAACGGGGGTGGTCGCTGCCTGCGAAAGCGTGACGGTGAAGACCATCTGGCTCTTGCCGGCATTTCCCTCGGCGAGGGTGCCGTTGGCGATCAAGAGTTGCGGCACGACGGGCGCAGGTCCCTCGGCCGAATCGATCAGCTGCTGCCATTCCGCGCGCGCCGTGGCGTCGCGGGCAGCGATGTTGTTATGGTCCAGTTCGGCGAGCGACACGCCCGTCAGAACGTAGGTCTGGCGGTTGCCCTCGATGCTGATGACCGTCGAACCATCGACCTCCTTGACCGAGAATTCGCTGGCCTTGAACCAGCCGAAATCGAGCTTGTCCTTCGACGGATCGAAGGCGATGGCGGTGTTGGTGCCATAGTCCCAGTCGATGACGGTCGTCGTTCCGGCCTGACCGGAGGGAGGCGCCCCGTTACCCGTGCCCGTCGGCCAGTTGTTCGTGCCGGCGACCGGCACGCCTTGCGGCTTGATCTGCGAATCCGGAACCGAACCGAAGCCGAGTTGCAGGGCAACGCGGTCCTCGCGGACCTCGGCAAAGTAGAACAGGAAATTCTCCACTTTCAGATCAGCGGTCGTGACCCCCAGCAGGATCAACGCCTGACCCGTTCCCGAATTGGAGATGACCACTCCTTCGGGATTGTCGGTCATATAGATCTGTTCGCGGGTGCCGAAGTAACGGAAGTCCACGGTGTCGGTGGCGGGATTGAAGGTGACCCGGTCGATCTGGCCGATCTCGTGAGAGCGCGCATAGACAGTGTGGTGGTTCGCCGCGATTCCGTGTTCCCAGGCAAGCGCACCGGACAAGCATTCGCGCAGATGATCGTTAACGATCGGCACGAAGTTGTCGATCGTGAGTTGACCGAGCGAAACGCCAACGACAACCGCGATCTCGCCCGACCACGGATTCATGATCCCGACGCCGGTCGGGGTATCGACGATAATGCCGTTATGCACGGTGACAGAGCCAAGATCGAGCTTGTCCCGGGCCGGATCGAACCCCGTGATGTCCGCACCGTCCGACGTGATCTGGAAAATTTTTCCGGTCGCGCTTGCTCCGTTCGCCATGTTCTCACCTCCGGCTGGTTGTCAGCGCCAGTGTCTTCGCTGATGGGATGTCATGTTTCCCGGAGAGGAACAGAGGCCGACCAAGGGTACTCGATGAACGCGGCCGATTAGTCGGCGAACGAGCAAGAAGGCGGCAGGATCGGGGGGCCGGATGGAACGCCCAAAGAAAAAGGGCCGGCGGATGCCGGCCCTTTTCCATTGAAACTGACGCGCCTTACTTGGCGGCCTGGATCATGATCTCGACCGAGAGGCCGGGCGCGGCGAGCTTGGCTTCGACGGTGGCGCGGGCCGGGGTGTTGCCGGGGGAGACCCAGGCGTCCCACACTTCGTTCATCTGGCTCCAGGTCGAGATGTCGGTCAGCCAGATGTTGGCCGAGAGCACCTTCGACTTGTCGGTGCCGGCCTCGGCCAGGAACTTGTCGACCTTGGCGAGGATCTGCTTGGTCTGGCCCTTGACGTCGGCCTTGGCGTCGTCGGCGGTGAGGCCGGCGAGATAGACCGTGTCGCCATGGACCACGGCGCTGCTCATGCGGGCGCCGACGTTGATGCGCTTGATGCTCATATTCTCTCTCCTCGAAGAAACTTCAAAAGCGGGCGGGACCTTAGCAGAGGCTAGATCGCCGCGACGACCATGATTTCGACCTTCATGTCCGGGTCGTTCAGCCGGGCCTGGACCGTGGCCCGGGCGGGGGTCTGGCCGGGCGCCACCCAGGCGTCCCAAACTTTATTCATGGCGGCAAAATCCGAGATATCGCTCAGCCAGATCGTGGCCGTCAGGATCTTCGACTTGTCGCTGCCGCCCTTGGCCAGCAGCGAGTCGATTTCGGCCAGCGCCTGCCGGACCTGGCCCGTGATGTCGAGGCTCGTATCCTCGGGGATCATGCCCGAGCAATGGATGCGGTTGCCCAGGATGACGGCCTCGCTCATGCGCGGGCCGACGTCGATTCGCGTGATGGTGCTCATGCGGCGACCCTAAAGCGCCCCTTCCGCTCGCACAACGGACCGCAGACGCACTCCGCCCTCCCCGCGCCGCAGGATCGCGTTACAGTCCGGGGAACGACCGGAGAAAACGCCATGACCATCCAGCCCCAGATTCGACGACCGCTCGACGGGATGCTCGTCCTCGATCTCGGGCAGATCTACAACGGCCCCTATTGCGGCCTGCAGCTCGCCTTCATGGGCGCCCGCGTGCTCAAGATCGAGCCGCCGGAGGGCGACGTGGTGCGCCGCCGCAAGCGTGAGGTCGAGCCCTATCCGCTGGTCATGCTGAATTCCAACAAGGAGTCGGTGGTCCTCGATTTCAAGCAGCCGCGCGGCAAGGAGATCTTCCTCGAGCTGGTCGCCAAGGCCGACGTGCTGATCGAGAATTTCGCGGCGGGCGTCATGGATCGCCTCGGCCTCGGCTACGACGTGCTGAGCAAGCTCAACCCGCGCCTGGTCTATGGCGGCAGTTCGGGCTTCGGCCTCGACGGGCCCTATCGCGACCTCGCCGCGATGGACGTCACCATCCAGGCGATGAGCGGCATCACCAACGCCACCGGCGACGCCGACGGGCCGCCGACCAAGGCCGGTGCCGCGGTGTGCGACTTCCTCGCGGGCATCCATCTCTGCGCCGGCATCCTGGGCGCGCTCGTTCAGCGCGAGCGCACCGGCAAGGGACAGAGGGTCGAGGTCGCCATGCACGAGGCCGGCGCGATCTCGATCGCCTCGGCGCTGGGCGCGGTGATGGACGGCGACAAGAACGTGCCGGACCGCACCGGCAATCGGCACCCGGCGCTCGCCATGGCGCCCTACAACACCTATCGCTGCCGAGACGGCTATGTCGCGATCTTCACCTCGGCGGAACGGCACTGGGTATCGATGTGCGAGATGCTGGGCCGCGAGGACCTGCTGACCAATCCCGAGTTCATGACGACGCCGGGCCGCGCGAAGAACATGGCAACGATCGACGACATGGTCGGTGCCTGGACCCTGCCCAAGACCAAGGAAGAAGTGCTGGCCGCACTCACCGAGGCGCGTGTCCCCTGCGCCCCTGTGAAGACCGCGCGCGAGGTCGCCTACGACCCGCACCTCGAGGCACGCGGTTTCTGGGTCGACGTCGAGCACCCGCGCCGCGGCAAGACCCGCGTGCCGATCTCGCCCATCCGGCTCCACACCGGCGGCAAGTCGGAGATCAAGCGCCCGGCGCCGACCTTGGGGCAGCATACCGATGCGGTGCTGGGCGAATTGCTGGGTCTCGGCGCCGTGGAGCTGGACAGGCTGCGCGCCGATGAAGTGACGGTGCCTGTGACCGAGCGGAAGAAGAAGTAACAATAGGAAGGAGACGCGCCATGCCGATCATCGATTCCCAGGTCCACGCCTACGAGGCCAACACGCCGCAGCGCCCCTGGGCCACCATCCCGAACTGGCCCGCGCACGTGACCGGCGACGAGATGGTGGCAGCGATGGACGCGGTCGGCGTCGACGGCGCGATCATGATCTCGCCCTTCGCGACGTACCGCTATGACGCCAGCTACGCCGAGGACGTGGCCCGCCGTCATCCAGATCGCATGGCCATCGTGAAGCCCGTCGATCCGGACGACGAGAACGTGGCCGACGTGATCGCCAAGTGGAAGGAGACGCAGGGCGCGGTCGGTATCCGCATCTTCCTGCGCGAGGAGGAGAAGCGGGCCGCCGACCACCCGGGCTTCGACCGTATCTGCAAGGCCGCGGTCCACTACGACCTGCCGCTCAACTTCCTGTTCTGGGGCAGGGTCGACGACGGCATGAAGATCATCGACCGCCATCCCGAGACGCGCTTCATCGTCGACCATCTCGGCCTGCTGCAGCCGCGCGTCCCGCCCGCGCCCGCCGAGCCGTGGGCCGACCTGCCGAAGATACTCGACCTCGCGAAACGCCCGAACGCCGTGATCAAGATCAGCGGTGCCTGCACGCTCTCGAAGCAGCCCTATCCGTTCCCCGACATCTGGGATCCGCTGAAGCGCATCTTCGACGCCTGGGGCTTCGAGCGCTGCCTCTGGGGCACCGACTGGACCCGCGCCTTCGTCGTCGTGAACTACGAGAATGCCGTGAAGCCGTTCCTGGAGACGAAGACGCTCAGCGACAGCGAACGCGCGATGCTGATGGGCGGCGCCTGCGCCAAGGCCTACGGCTGGTCGCCGAAGAGGTAACGCCTCTGTCGTCCTGAGCGCACGCGAAGGACCTTGCGGATCGACCAGGGGACTCCTTGGCGAGCGTGAGATCCTTCGCTTCGCTCAGGATGACAAGAAAAGATCACGCCGTCGAACGGACCAGCTTGCCGGGACGGGCGCCGGTTTCGACGCCCTTCTCGAAGATCGGCGTGCCGGAGCAGATCGTCATGTCGTAGCCGTCGACGCTCTGGACCAGGCGGCGGCCGCCGGCCGGCAGGTCGAAGATCATCTTCGGGCTGTGCAGGGTCAGGCCGTCGAAGTCGATGACGTTGACGTCGGCCTTCTTGCCAACTTGCAGGCGCCCGCGATCCTTGAAGCCGTAGAAGTCGGCGGTGCTGCTGGTCATGCGCTTGACCACGAACTCCAGGCCGAGGCGCGGGCCGCGGGTGCGGTCGCGCACCCAATGCTGCAGCATCGAGGTGTTGAGCGAGGCATCGCAGATCACGCCGCAATGCGCGCCACCGTCGGACAGGCCGAGGATGGTGTGCGGATCCTCGATCAGCTCGCGAACGACCTCGAGATCGCCGTGCACATAGTTGGTGACGGGGAAGTAGACCATGCGGTTCTCGGCCCCGACCAGATAGTCGTAGCAATATTCCTGCGGCGTCACGCCCGCGGCCGTGGCCAGCGCTGCGATGCTGCGCTCCGGCGCAGGCTCGTAGTCCGGCTGGTCACCGAGCGGATACATGCGGTCCCAGCGCGTCGCGATCTGGCGCGACAGCGGCGGCAGCACCTCGAGCAGGCGCGGCGAGGCCTCCTGCGACAGGATCAGGCGGCGCACCTCCGGCGTGCGCAGCCGGGCCAGCATCTCGGCCGGCGGGAGATGGGCGAGATCCGCATAGCCCTCGCGCAGGCCGAACGGATTGAGCGAGGTGTTGAGGCCCAAGGTCAGGCCCACGGGGCGCCCCGCGACCTGGGCATAGAGCGGCAGGTTGTCGGCGCGGCAGGCGCGCACGCCCTCCATCAGGCGCTGGTAGCGCTTCGGATCGTAGCCGCGATCGGTCAGCAGGAACCAGACCGGTCGGCCGCTGTGCTTGGCGACCTCGCGGATCCAGCTCCATTCCGCCTTCTCGTCGTTGAAGTCGGACAGGAAGCCGAAGGTGCCACGACCGGCGCGGCCCATCGCCTTGCCGATCGCGATCAGCTCCTCGTGCTCGGCATAGCGGCCGGGCACCAGGTCGCCAGCCAGGGTCTTGTGCTGGTCGGTGCGGCTGGTGGTGAAGCCGACGGCGCCGGCCTTCAGCGCCTCCTCGGTGAGCCGTGCCATCAGCTCGATGTCCTCGGCGGTCGCCATCTCGCGCTTGATGGCCCGCTCGCCCATCGCGTAGACGCGCAACGGATGGTGAGCGACCTGGGCGCCGATATCGATGGTGCGCGGCAGGCGCTCCAGCGCATCGAGATATTCCGGGAAGCTCTCCCAGTCCCACTTGAGGCCCTCGGTCAGGGTGATGCCGGGGATGTCCTCGACCCCCTCCATCATCTCGATCAGGGCCTTCTGGTGCTCGTTCCGCACCGGCGCGAAGCCGACGCCGCAATTGCCGAACACGAGGGTCGTGGCGCCATGCCAGGAGGACGGCGCCAGCACGGGATCCCAGGTGGCCTGGCCGTCATAATGGGTGTGGACGTCGACCCAGCCCGGCGTGACCAGCCGTCCCTCGGCCTTGACCTCGCGCTTGCCCGGACCGGCCTTGCCGCCGACCTGGACGATCCTGTCGCCGTCGAGTGCGACGTCGCCCTGGAACGCCGGCGTGCCCGTGCCGTCGACGATGGTGCCGCCCCGGATGACGATGTCGTGCATGGCCCGTCCCGCTGCTTGTGTAATGGGACGGTAAGACTTTCACACCCGGCCGGGCACGGAAAGCCCGGAGCCATGCATTACAGGCGTGCGGCCATTCTGAGGGCAGCGTGATCACTTTCCTCCCCATTCCGATGGGGAGGTGTCAGCGTCTTACGCTGACGGAGGGGTCATGACCCCATCGCCCCGTATGACGGGGCACTTCCCCATTTGAATGGGGAAGAAGTCATGAACGTTCCCGAATGTCGCTGAACTTCACCTTGGGGCTCTTCTCGGCGATGTAGCCCAGCTCCCACGCATTGCGCGCGAGGAAGACCGGGGAGCCGTCGCGGTCTTCGGACATGCCGCCGCGGTTGGCGGACATGAACTCCTCGAGATCGGCCTTGGTGTCGGCCGAGATCCAGCGCGCGGTCTCGAAGGGCGCGGGCTCGAGGTCGATAAGGACGTTGTACTCGGCCTCGACCCGGGTCTTCAGCACGTCGAGCTGCAGCTCGCCCACCACGCCCACGATATGGTCGCCGCCGATCACCCGGCGGAACACCTGGGTCACGCCCTCTTCCGCCAGATCCTCCAGCGCGCGCCGCAGCTGCTTGGACTTCATCGGATCCTCCAGCCGCACGCGGCGCAGGATTTCCGGCGCGAAGTTGGGGATGCCGACGATCTTCAGTGTCTCGCCCTCGGTCAGCGTGTCGCCGACCCGCAGCACGCCGTGATTGGGAATGCCGATGATGTCGCCGGGCCACGCCTCGTCGACGATCTCGCGCTCGCGGGCGAAGAACAGGATCGGCGAGTTGACCGACAGGATCTTGCCCGTGCCCATCTGCGTCAGCTTCATGCCGCGGCGGAACTTGCCGCTGCACAGACGCAGGAAGGCGATGCGGTCGCGGTGGTTGGGATCCATGTTGGCCTGGACCTTGAACACGAAGCCCGAGACCTTGGGTTCGGTCGGCTCGATGGGCCGCGGCTCGGCGGGCTGCGGCCGCGGCGGCGGCGCCCAGGCAGCGATCGCGTCGAGCAATTCCTTCACGCCGAAATTGTTGTAGGCCGAGCCGAAGAACACCGGCGACAGATGGCCGGCGCGATAGCTTTCGAGATCGAAGGCGGGATAGCCCGCGCGCACCAGCTCGACCTCCTCGGCGAAGTTGGGATCGGCGATCGTGTAGTTCTCGATCACCTCGCCGATGCGGCTCCTGTCGGTATTGTCGAACACCAGCATGCGGCTGTTGGCGAGATCGTAGGTGCCCTTGAAGTTCTGGCCCGAGCCGGTGGGCCAGGTCATGGGCGAGACGTCGAGCGCCAGGGTCGAGGCAACCTCGTCCAGCAGCTCGATCGGGTCCTTGGACTCGCGGTCCATCTTGTTGATGAAGGTGATGATCGGCACGTCGCGCAGGCGGCAGATCTCGAACAGCTTGCGGGTGCGCGCCTCGATGCCCTTGGCGGCGTCGATCACCATCACCGCCGAATCGACGGCGGTCAGGGTGCGGTAGGTGTCCTCGGAGAAGTCTTCATGGCCCGGCGTGTCGAGCAGGTTGAAGACGGCGCCGCCATATTCGAAGTGCATCACCGAGGTGGTGACCGAGATGCCGCGCTGCTGCTCGATCTTCATCCAGTCCGAGCGCGCCCGCCGCGCCTCGCCGCGCGCCTTCACGGCGCCCGCGACATGGATGGCGCCGCCGAACAGCAGCAGCTTTTCCGTCAGCGTCGTCTTGCCGGCGTCGGGATGCGAGATGATCGCAAACGTGCGCCTCAGCCCGGCGGGATGGCCGGCCAGACGGGCGTCGGAAGCGGGAAGAGCGGCGGAATCGGGCACTTTTTGGGGGTCCTTCGGGGTGGCGTGGGGGTAGCGGACGGGTCCGTTGGCGTCAACTCAGGCGGGGGACGCTTCTCCCCCGCCCTCCGCTTGCCCTGGCGCTTGGTCGCACTGCCGAGGTTTGTTAGTACGGCGCCGGCTTTGTCCGGCCGCGCGGGAGCTGGACCGAATGGATTGGGGTCGATGGACAAGAGTAAGGCTGGCAGGACGCTAATCGCGCTACGCGTGCTGAAAGAGCTGGTGCTGCCGCTGGCCGGTGGCGCGGCCTACGGGACGCTGGTGGCCCAGGTCAAGCAGATGCCGCTCGACGGGGTGACGGCGGGCGGCGTGGCGTTCTTCTGCATCCTGGCGGCGCAGGGGCTGGTCTTGCGCGCCGCGCGGACTGCCCGGAGCGAACAGACGGCGCCGGCCGCCGTCAGCGCACCCGCTCCCGAGCCCCTGAAGCTCCCCGCTCCCGAGAAAGCGCCGGAGAAGGAACCGGAGCCCGCGCCCGCGCTCATCGCCGCGCCGACGGTCGAGCCGATCGTCGAGCCCGTCGCCAAGCCGGTCGAGGAGCCGGCCCTCGTGCCCGTTCCAGCCCCCGCCCCCGAGCCTGCGGCGAAGCCCGCGCCGAAGCCTGTCCCAAAGCCCGCCAACGACTTCGTCAGCATCCGGGTCGGCATCGAGGAGCTGAAGGAGCAAGGCGCCCTGCCCGAACCCGAGCCGGAAAAGCCGGAAGACGGCCAACGCCCGCTCTTCCGCAACCTCGCCCACGCCCCCACCAAGCGGACCCCCGTGGAAGCGCTGGCGCCGAAGCAGCTGCTCGACCTCAAGATGCCCTACCAGGCCGTGCTGAACGCCGCCGTGAATTTCGAACGCGAGGTCAAGCGTCAGGCCGACATGGCCGACGACCGGACGGCCACGCTCGAAAGCCTGTTCGAGAATCCGCGCTTCAACCTGTCGAAGGACCGGCTGCGCCAGCTCGATACACTGCGCCGCATCCGCAACAATATCCTCCACGGCTTCGAAACCCTCGTCGATCCGACCGAAGCCGCCGCCCTCGTCGCGGCGTTCGACCGCGCCGCGTCGTGGTTCGATCCAGCCAATATCGAGCCGCCGGAACCCGCGAAGCCAGAGGTCGGGACGACGGCGGAGGACGAAGCGGAGAAGCCTGCCGAAGATGAGGCCGAGGAGCCTGCGAACACGGAAACCGAAGAATCGGTGAAAGAAGAAGCAAAGGCCGTCGTCGAGGACGAGGAGCCTGCGAGGGCGGAAGCAGAAGAGCCTGTGAAAGACGACACTGAGAAGCCCGTGGCGGACGAGACCCTAAAACCGGCAGAGCCCGTCAAGGAAGAGACAGAAAAGCCCCAGGAGGGCGAGCCGGAGAAATCGAAAGAAGCGGAAAAGAAGGCCGATGCTGCCCCAGACTCCAAGGTCACGGAGAAGGCTGGAAGTGAAAAATTGCCGAAGATCTAATGCTCTGGGTTGAGATGGCTTGAATGGGCAAGGATACGTGCGATCAGGAAGGAGCAATCGATGGACTCTAAATATGTGCTTCCTGAAAGTATTGTCCTTGAACTGAATGGAGGCCGGATTGCATTGGGAGCTGCCGCTCGAGCTTGGGATGAATACTATCATCACTTGATCGTCGTCGAGTTACCCGGTCGAACGCCGCTGTACGGTGAGTGGGAGCCAAAATATGCGGCTAACAAGATTGATTTCGATATCGAGATCTTGAGCTTCGGCTATCGCGACGGGGACAGCGTTGGTTCGACCAACATCTCGAACAGATTGGCATTCTCTCCGAATGAACGGACTCTTGTTGAAGGCTTGATCCTTTCTCTTTTTTCCAATGCCGCTGCAACGGCAACGCTGAATCCATTTGCACTCAAGGTAGCGCGCTACACAGGCGTCGTACGGTTCGTATCGAGATGGATTAGAGAACAATAGCCCACTTAAGGTAAACTCCCGCCCCATGAACCCCGACCAGCTCAAGACCTTCATCGGCAGCTTCTGGGACGACCAGATCTTGCCCTCGCTCACCGAATACATCCGCATCCCCAACAAGTCGCCGTCCTTCGACCCGAAGTGGGAGGAGAACGGCTACATGGAGCAGGCGGTCACGCTGATGACCGACTGGGCGCGCCCGCATGTCGCCGCCTTCGCGGGCGCGACGATGGAGGTGGTGCGGCTGCCGGGCCGCACGCCGCTGATCTTCATCGAGGTGCCTGGTACCGATGGGGGCGACGACAACGACGACACCGTCCTGCTCTACGGCCATCTCGACAAGCAGCCCGAGATGAAGGGCTGGGCCGAGGGCATGGGGCCGTGGATCCCGGTGCGCAAGGACGACAAGCTCTATGGCCGCGGCGGCGCCGACGACGGCTACGCGATCTATGCCTGCTTCGCCGCGCTATTGGCTCTCAAGGAGCAGGGCATCCCGCGCGCCCGCTGCGTCATCATGATCGAGGGCTGCGAGGAATCCGGCAGCTACGACCTGCCCTTCTATGTCGACCACCTGCTCGACCGGATCGGCGACCCGTCGCTGGTCGTCTGCCTCGATTCCGGCTGCGGCGACTGGGACCGGATGTGGCTCACCACGTCGCTGCGCGGCATCGCGGCCGGCACGCTCAAGGTGCGCGTGCTGAACGAGGGCGTGCATTCGGGCGATGCGTCGGGGATCGTGCCCTCCTCCTTCCGCATCACGCGCGCGCTGCTGACGCGGCTGGAGGACGAGGCGACCGGCGAGATGAAGCTGCCGGAGCTGTTCGTGCAGATCCCGCCGCAGCGCATCGCGCAGGCTTCGGAGGCCGCGCGCGTGCTGGGCGAGGAGGTCTATCGCAAGTTCCCGTTCGCCGGCACGACCAAGCCGATGGTCGAGGATCTCGGCCAGATGGTGCTGAACCGCACCTGGCGGCCGCAGCTCGCGACGGTCGGCATGGCGGGCTATCCCGAGCCTGTCGATGCCGGCAACGTGCTGCTGCCCTACACCGAGGCCAAGATCAGCGTGCGCACGCCGCCGACGCTCGACGCCAAGGAGGCCGTGAAGGCCATGAAGAAGGCGCTGGAGTCCGATCCGCCCTATGGCGCCACCGTCGAGTTCGACGCCGGCGAAGGCGGCCAGAGCGGCTGGCACGCGCCGCCGCTGGCGCCGTGGCTGGAGACGGCGGTGAACGATGCCTCGCAGGAAGCGTTCGGCGAGCCCGTCGCCTATATGGGCGAAGGCGGCACGATCCCGTTCATGGGCATGCTGGGCGACAAGTTTCCCAAGACGCAGTTCGTGATCACCGGCGTGCTCGGCCCGCATTCCAATGCACATGGGCCGAACGAGTTCCTGCACATTCCGACGGGGAAGAAGGTGACCGTCGCGACGGCGCTGATGATCGCGGCGCATTATGAGCGGAAAGAGAGGTAATCTTTACGCCTCCCCATTCAGATGGGGAGGTGGCGGCGTCTTCGCCGACGGAGGGGTCATAGCTTTGCGACGCCTATGACCCCATCGCCCCCGCAAGACGGGGGCACTTCCCCATTTGAATGGGGAAGGAAGCGTTTAGCCGCCCAACTCCTCGCGCAGCATCTCGAGTTCCAGCCATTCGCTTTCGGCGGCTTCGATCTCGGCCTGGGCGGTGGCGATGCGGGCGGTCTTGGACTGGAAGGACTTGGGATCGCGGCGGTAGAGGTCGGGATCGGCCAGCGTCTTTTGCAAGGTCGCGATCTCGGTCTGCAGGGTCTCGATCTTCTTCGGCAGTTCGACCAGGGCGCGTTCACGCTTGTAGCCGAGGCGGGCCTTGCCCTGCCCGCCTTCTTTGGCCGGCGCCGGCTTTGCTTTTGCGCGCGACGGCGTGACGCCCGTTGGCTCCACACGCGGCCCGCGCTGGGCCACGTAGTCGCTGTAGCCGCCGGCATATTCGGTCGCCGTGCCGTCGCCTTCGAGCACGATGGTCGAGGTGACGAGCCGGTCGAGGAAATCGCGGTCGTGGCTCACCAGCAGGACGGTGCCGTCGTAATCGTCGAGCGCTTCCTGCAGCAGGTCGAGCGTGTCGGCGTCGAGATCGTTGGTCGGCTCGTCGAGCACGATCATGTTCGACGGCGCGGCCAGAGCCTTCGCAAGCAACAGGCGGTTGCGCTCGCCGCCCGACAGGGTGCGTACCGGCTGGCGCGCCTGCTCGTCGCGGAACAGGTATTCGCGCAGGTAGGTCATCACATGCGTGAGGTGCCCGCGCACCAGCACATGGTCGTTGCGGTCGGCCAGCGTCTCCCACGGCGTCTTGTCGGGATCGAGGCCGATGCGGCGCTGGTCGATCACCACCGGCATCAGGTTGGAGCCGAGCTTCACCGTGCCGCTGTCGGGCTCGAGTTCGCCCATCAGCATCTTGAGCAGGGTCGTCTTGCCGGCGCCATTCGGCCCGATCAGGCCGATGCGGTTCTTGCGGAAGATGCGGGTCGAGAAATCCTCGACGATGACCTTGTCGCCCCAGTGCTTGGTGATGTTGCGCGCCGTGACGACCAGCGCGCCCGAGGCCTCGGCGCTGCCGGCCTCGATGCTGGCGCGGCCGACGGGCCCGATCTGCTGGCTGCGCTGCTGGCGGAGCGCCGCGAGCGCGCGCAGGCGGCCCTCGTTGCGCGTGCGGCGGGCGCGGATCGACTTGCCGGCCCACTCGGTCTCGCGCTCGATCAGCCGGTCGAGCTTGTGCCGCTCCGTCGCCTCGCGCTCGATGATGTCGTTCGACCAGGCCTCGAACTCGCCATAGCCCTTGTCGAGGCGGCGCACGATACCGCGATCGAGCCACAGCACGGCGCGCGTCAGGTTGGTGAGGAAGCGCCGGTCATGGCTCACCAGCACGTAGGCGCCGCGCCACTTCGAGAGCCTGTCCTCCAGCCATTCGATGGTCGGCAGGTCGAGATGGTTGGTCGGCTCGTCGAGCAGCATGACGTCGGGCTCGCCGATCAGCACGCGTGCCAGCGCTGCGCGGCGCGCCTCGCCGCCCGACAGGGTGGTCGGATCGCGCCCGCTGTCGAGTTTCATGTCCTCGAGGATGGCGGCGACGCGATAGTCGTCCGGCCCCAGCGAATCCGAAAGCGCCGAGGACACGTAGTCGGCCACCGTGGCATGGCCGGCGAAATCCGGCTCCTGCGGCAGGGTGGCGACGGTGGCGCCGGGCTGGGCGAAGCGTTCGCCCGAATCGGCGATCGGCGCGCCCGCCAGGATGCGCAGCAGGGTCGACTTGCCGGCGCCGTTGCGGCCGACCAGCGACAGGCGCTCGCCCGGCCCGATTCCGAGATCGACGCCGGCCAGGATGGACTGGTCGCCGAGATGGAAGCGGATGCCGCTCAGTGCAAGGAGGGGGGGATCGGCCATGGAGCGCGCTGTATTGGCCGAACCCGTCCGCCTCGGCAAGGGCGAAGCCGGCGTTGGGGTAAGGGCGAAGCCCGTGTTGGGGCAAGGGCGAAGCCCGCGTTTGACGGGCCGGGCGGCACCCTGCATGAAAGCCGCATGGTAATGGGCCTCACCACGGGACTCTGGGTCAGCGCGCAAATACGCCTTTGCGACCGCGCGTTCATTCCCGCCGCCGTCGTGCGGCGCGGCGATCCCGATGTCGGCACGGTGCTGCTGAAGATCAATCGCTTCGAGGCCGGCGTGACCGTGTTCACCCAGACCAGCACGCTCGACGATGAGGCCGCGTGGAGCCGGGGCACCGGGCCTGCGCCCGTCACCGAGGCCGAAGCCGACGCCTACATCGCCCGCCAGGTCGCCCGCGATCCCGACCTCTGGGTCCTCGAAATCGAGGACCGCAAAGGCGAGTACAAGATGATCGGGAAGGTGGTTTAGGGCCTCAAGCATCTTCCCCATTCAAATGGGGAAGTGCCCCCGTCTTACGGGGGCGATGGGGTCATAGGAGTCAAAGCGACGATGACCCCTCCGTCGGCGATTACGCCGACACCTCCCCATTTGAATGGGGAGGCGAGCTGAACGTCGCCCGTCACTGCGGCCCGAGCACCGTCGTCGGATCGATGGTCTTGCCGGAGCGGCGGACCTCGAAGTGGAGCTGCGGTTCTGCACTGCCGCCGGAATTGCCGACCTTGGCGATGACCTGGCCCTTCTTGACCACGTCGCCCTTCTTCACCGCCAGCGACTCGTTGTTGCCGTAGGCCGTGATGTAGCCGCCGGGATGCTCGATCAGCAGCAGGTTGCCCATGCGGGCGACCTCGCCGCCGGCATAGACGACCTTGCCGCCCTCGGCGGCCTTCACGGGCGTGCCCTTGGCGGCGGCGATGTCGATGCCGTCGTTCTTCTGGCCGCCCGACGTGCCGTAGCCCGAGACGACCTTGCCGTTGACCGGCCAGATCATCCTCGCCGGCGGCGTGGCCGGCACGGTGACCGACTGCGAGGCCTTGCTGAGCGGCGTGGGCTCG
>CANIEC010000122.1 GCA_947466085.1 Rhodospirillales bacterium | reverse complement strand
TTGGCGCGCAGGCGCTGCTCGACGAACAGACCGATCATCACCGAGACGACCACCGTCAGGAAGGCATTCTCCGGATAGAGCTTCGGCGCCAGCGACAGCGGAATTGGCTTCACCAGCCATGAATGTACGAAGATGACCTCGAAGGTGCTGGGCACCGCCGCCAGCAGGCCGACCAGGGTCATCCGGCCGGCCACCGGCCAGCGGTCGATCGGCTCGATGGTGCCGAACCAGGCAGCCAGCAGGACGACCTGAATCCAGCTCAGGGCGCCGATGATTCCGAAATGGGCCAGCCGTTGCGTCAGGTCCATGCGCTCGTAGGTCCCGAACGGTCCGAGCACGGCCAGGACGACGGCGATGCCAAGTACCGGCAGCAGCTGGTACGGGAGCGACCGGACGTAAGGCGATTCGCGCATCGTGAACGGATGAATGACGGCAGATCGCGAAAAACGCCAGCACTTCCACGCAGCGACGATGGATCGGAAGCGGCGCCTTACGGAAGGTGAGGGCCACGCCGTCTTCCGCGGAGCCCGTCATGTCGCAGCCGTCGCACATCGTCTTCCAGATCGTCACGAACACGCCCCTCTGGGTGTGGCCGCTGATGGTCCTCGTCGTCTGGCTGGGGGTGCTCGGCCTGCGCTCCCGGACGCTCCCGCTGTGGCGGTTGGCGATCCTGCCGGTCGTCGGCTTGGTCATTTCCTTCGCCGGCATCGGCCAGGCCGTCCAGCCGGCGTTGGCCTTCGTCGCCTGGCTGGTGGCGTTGGCCGTCGCCTTGCCGCTCGGCGACCTGCTGGGCCGCCGCCGCACCGCGCACCGCCTCGACGATGGCCGCCTGGAGATCGCCGGCGGCTGGTTCATGCTGGTTTTCGGCCTCTCGATCTTCGCCGTGCGCTACGCGCTGGGCGTCGTCTTTGGCATGGCGCCCGCGCTTCGTGCCGATCCGGCGTGGATCGCCCTGGCCGGCGGTGTTGGCGGCTTCGTGGCCGGCATCGGCCTCGGCTGGTTGGGCGGTGTCGGCGGCCGGTCCGGCCGGTGGGTCCGGCGCCTGGGGCGAGCGCCCGCGTTCCTCCTGCTGGCCGTGGCTGTGGTCTTCGCGGGTGTCATCGCCTTCAGCAGTCCGGGTGAACTGCCGCGCCTGCTCGCGGGCGATTCCCTGCCCGGCATGTCGACCTGGAACATGGCCGAGCTTCCCCCGGTGCGGCGCGTGATGGCGCGCGACGGTGCGCCGCTCGCCTACCGCCTCTATCCGGCACGACCCGACCGCGCCGTCGTGCTGGTCCATGGCTCGTCGGGCACCAACATCTCGATGCACAAATCGGCGCAGGCGCTGCAGGCGGCGGGGGCCACGGTCTATTCGATCAGCCTGCGCGGCCATGGCGGCAGCGGCACGGCCAATGGCGACACCTCGTATCGCACCCAGCTCGATGACGATCTGATGGATTTCATCGAGGCTGCCGGTCTCATAAAGCCCGGAATCCAGAAGACACTGATCGGCTTCTCGTCCGGCGGCGGCTTCGTGCTGCGCGTGGCCAGCGGCGCCAACCGGCAGGCCTTCGATGCCTATCTCGCGATCTCGCCCTACGTCGCGCAGGATGCCCCCACGACGCGCCCTGCCTCCGGCGGCTGGGTGAGTGTGGCCGTGCCGCGCGTGGTCGCGCTCACGATCCTCGACGGCTTCGGGCTGCCCTGGTTCCAGGGGCTGCCGGTCGTGCGCTTCGCCACGGCGTCAGCGCCGAGCGAGAATCGCACGCCGGTCTATTCCTTCCGGCTTGCCTCGGGGCTTCAGCTCAGCCGCGACTGGCGGCGCGAGATTACGCGCATCGACCGGCCGACGATCGTCGCCGTTGGCTCGAATGACGAACTGTTCAGGGCCGAGCGGTACGCACCCCTGTTCGCCGAACTCAATCCGCGGATTACCGTGGAGGTGGTTCCCGACCTCGGCCATCTCGACATGATCGCCCGGGAGAGGGCCTGTGCAGCCATCGCCGCGCTTTGGCGGCGGCTGTCAGGCGAAAGCGGGACCTGACCTGACCGAGATGTCAGGCGACGCGCTTCTTCTGCGCCGCGATGGAGCCGGCGCACTGGTCGGGCGGCAGGGGCCGCAGATGGGTGTCGTAGGCGTCGGCGAATTCGGCCTTAAAGGGTTGGCCGTCGCGCTGGTACATCGACACGAAGAGGGTGCAGGCGTCCGACTTGTAGCGCAGCACGCGGGCCGTCCCGTCCTTGCGGTCGAGCTGCGGCGCGCCGAACAAAGCGACCAGTTGCGCCTCGTCCAGGCCCTTGATGCGCTCAGGCGGAATCGGCGAGCCGGCATTGCGCGAACTGAAGACGCCCTTTTCCCCGGCGCCGAGCGAATATTCCTGGGGGCCGTCGGTCTGGCAGCCGGCCAGCAGAAGGACGGCCGCGAGTGCCCCAAATGCAGATTTCATGGCCGCACCTTAACGCGGCGTCATCGGCCGGTTAAGAGGCGGCTTCAGCGTTTGCGCGATATGGACCATCGCCGCCACGCCGAGGACCGGAACGATCAGGTTGAGGATCGGGATGGTGCCCAGGAAGACGATGGCGATGCCGGTGAGCCACAGGGTGACGGCATTGGCCTTGCGCCAGGCCTTGACCTCGGCCGGGTCGCGCCGGCGCAACGCGACTTGTTCGTAATATTCGCGGCCGGCCAGCCAGCCATTGACGCCATAGAAGAGGACGGCGCCCAGCCCGGCGACGAACAGGGCGACGATATAGAAGGGCAGCATCACCAGGTTGATCGCCAGCAGGGTGAACAGGAACACGATGCCCGACCAGAGACCGGTCCAGAGCGGAATGCCGCGGGCGGGGCCGAGCTGCGGATAGTGCCGCGCCTCGACGATATCGGCGATCCGCTCCATGAAGACCGAGATGACGATGCCGAAGCTGGCCGGGAACAGCATCAGCGCCAGGACGGCAACCGCGCCACCACCCAGCCAGCGGATCGTCTCGTTCACCCACGACCACTGGAAGGTCGCAAGCGATTGCAGCCCCCACCAGGCCAGCACGCCCAGCGCGATCTGCAGCACCAGCGACAGCGCCAGCGACTGCCAGACGATGACGCGCAGCTTGGGATCGCCAAGCTGCTGCACCGCCAGTTCGAAAGCACGGATCATGGGCGTCCTGTCATGACTGTGACATCAGGCCTGCGGGCCGACGACACCGGCGGCCTTCAGTTCACCGATCTCCTTGGCCGAAAAACCGCGCTCGGACAGGATCTCGTCGGTGTGCTGGCCACGCTTTGCCGCGGGGCCCTTCACACCTTCCTTGGTGCGCGAGAAGCGCGGCGCGGCGGCGGGCTGCGGGAAGCCGGCCACGTCGACATAGGCGTTGCGCGCCTTGGCATGGGCGTGCGACGGCGCTTCCTTCATGCTGAGCACCGGCGCGAAGCAGATGTCGGTGCCTTCCATGATCGCGCACCATTCGTCGCGCGTCCTGGTCTTGAAGATGGCGCCCAGCCGCTCCTTGAGCTGGCCCCAGGCCTTGCGGTCCATCTGCGCCGGCAGCGGCTCGTCCTTCAGGCCGGTCTTCTCGAGCAGCAGCGCATAAAATTGCGGCTCGATCGAGCCGATGCAGACATGCTTGCCGTCCTTGGTCTCGTAGGTGCCATAGAAATGCGCGCCGCCGTCGAGCATGTTGCTCTCCCGGTCGTCGTTCCACAGGCCGGCCCCGGCCATCCCGTAGATCCCGCCCAGCAGCAGGGCCGCGCCGTCGACCATGGCGGCGTCGACCACCTGGCCCTTGCCGGAGCGTTGCGCCTCGAGCAGGCCGCACACCATACCGAAGGCCAGCAGCATGCCGCCGCCGCCGAAATCGCCCACCAGGTTGAGCGGCGGCACCGGCTTGTCCTTGCCGCCGATCGCATGCAGCGCGCCGGTCAGCGCGATGTAGTTGATGTCATGGCCGGCCGCCTTGGCGAGCGGGCCTTCCTGGCCCCAGCCGGTCATGCGGCCGTACACGAGCTTCGGGTTGCGCGCGAGGCAGACATCGGGCCCGAGGCCCAGCCGCTCGGCAACGCCCGGGCGGAACGGCTCGGTCATGCCGTCGGCCTTCTCGATCAGGCGCAGCACGACCTCGACGCCCGCCTTGCTCTGCAGGTCGACGGAGACCGAACGGCGGCTCCTGTTGTGGACTGCGAATTTCGGGTCGGCCAGACGGTCCATGACATGCGCCTTGGTGCGGTCGACCCGGATGACGTCGGCGCCCATGTCGCCCAGCATCATCGAGCACATCGGGCCCGGACCGATTCCGGCCAGTTCGACGATCGTCAGTCCGTTAAGCGGGCCTGCCATGATTTCCTCCTGCAGAATGAGTGTTCTTCTGTCGAACGCTGATGGTAGCCGAAGGGTTCGGCGTTACAAAACCTGTCACGCGGTCTAAAGTCCGCGCCGCGAGTGGGTCGGTCGGAGGAAACGGGATGGGGTTGGGCCGCATTGTCGCGTCGGCGGTGCTTGCGTTCGGCGTAACCAGTGGCGTGTGGGCGCAGCAGGCCGGAGCGCCGCCGCCCAAGGAATACAGCCAGCAGTTCCTGGTCCCGGGTTCGTGGTTCCATGGCGTGCACGGGCTTGCTTTCAACAAGGACGACCAGCTTTTCGCTGGCTCGGTGATCGGCCAGACCCTCTACCGCGTGCAGGTCGATTCGGGCGAGGTCGACCGCGTGATCGATCCGCCGACCGGCATGGCCGACGACATCGCCTTCGCCGACGACGGCACGATGGCGTGGACGGCGTTCCTGATCGGCAAGGTCTATGTGCGCAAGCCGAACGGCAAGACCATCGAGGTCGCCAACGGCATGAGCGGCCCCAACTCGCTCGCGTTCGGCAAGGACGGACGGCTGTTCGTCTCCGAGGTCTTCCTCGGCGACGCCCTCTACGAGATCGACATCAGGAACGTCGACAAGCCCGACTTCAAGCCGCTGGCGCGCAACGAGCTGCGCCGCATCGCCGAGAAGCTGGGCGGCCTCAACGGCTTCGAGGTCCACAAGGACGACGGCTTCCTCTACGGGCCGCTCTGGTTCAAGGGCGAGATCGTGAAGGTGAATCTCGAAACCGGCGCCACGGAAGTGATCGCCTCGGGCTTCAAGACGCCGGCCGCTGCCAACATCGATCCGCAGAACCGCGACAACGTCTATGTCGTCGACACCGGGACCGGCGGCATCTGGAGCGTGAGCCTCACCAGCAAGGCCAAGAAGCTGGTGGCCTCGATGAAGCCGGGCCTCGACAATCTCGCCTTCGATTCGCGCGGCCGCCTGTTCGTCACCTCGATGACCGATAACGGCGTCTACCTGGTCGACAAGCAGACCGGCGCGCACCGCACCATCGTGGAAGGCAAGCTCGCCGTCCCGACCGACCTCGCCGTCACCAGCGAAGACGGCAAGGACACGGTCCACGTGGCCGACGTGTTCAGCTATCGCAAAGTCGACGGCGCCACCGGCGACGTGACGGACGTGCTGCGCGTGCATGGCGAGACGCACGCCTATCCGATCGGCATCTCGGTCGGCCCGAAGAACGTGCTGCTGTCGAGCTGGTTCTCCAACACCGTCGAGAAGGTCGATCGCAAGACCGGCAAGCTGGTGGCGACGCTCGGCGAATTCGCGGCCCCCGTGGATGCGGTCGAGTTCGCCGACGGCACGATGTACGTGGCCGAGCTGGCGAGCGGCAACCTCGTGAAGGTGAGCGCCGACGGCAAGGAGCGCAGCACCGTCATGAAGGAGCTGCGCGGCCCGGTTGCCATGGTCCACGGGGCGGGCCCGCTGATCTACATCACCGAGATCTCGGCCGGCGTCGTCACCGAGATCGACGTCGCCGCGGGCACGCGCCGGGTGGTGGCCGACAACCTCACCGGTCCGGAGGGTATCGACCTCGGGCCGGACGGCCGGCTCTATGTTGCCGAAGTCGGCCAGAAGAGGGTCGTCGCCATCGATCCCGCAACCGGCGCGAAGACGGTGATCGCCTCCAATCTCGACATCGGCCTGGCACCGTTCCCCGGCGGACCGCCGGCCCTGGTGCCGACCGGGGTCGCGGTCGGTCGGACCGGCATCGTCTATGTCAGCTCCGACATCCGGAACTCGCTCTACAAACTGACGCCGCCGTAGTCGGCGCAATCAAAAAAGAGGCTGACATGGCCGGCATTCCGTTCATCAGGGACTTCAAGTTCGACTACGGCACGGCGATGGAGGTGACGCCGCTGATTCGGCGGGTCGTCGCCAACAACCCGAACCCCTTCACCTTCAAGGGCACCGGCACCTACATCATCGGCCACGGCAACGTCGCGGTCGTCGATCCCGGGCCCGACCAGCAGGAGCATATCGACGCCGTGCTGCGCGCGCTGCGCGGCGAGACGGTGACGCATATCCTGGTGACGCACACCCATGTCGACCATGTGCCGGCGACGCCGGCGCTGGCCAAGGCGACGGGCGCAAAGGTCTACAGCTACGGGCCGCATCCGACGCCCGAAGGCGTGACCGCCGAGCAGGAGGGCGATTTCTCCTTCGCCCCCGACGTGAAGCTGAACGATGGCGACGTGATCCAGGGCGATGGCTGGAACGTCGAGGCCGTCCATACGCCCGGCCATATTTCCAACCATCTCTGCTTCGCGGTGAAGGAAGACAAGGCGCTGCTCTCGGGCGACCATGTCATGGGCTGGTCGACGGCGGTGATCTCGCCGCCCGACGGCAACATGGCCGACTACTTCGCCTCGCTGCGCAAGCTGCTGCCGCGCGACGAGAGCCTCTACATCCCCACGCACGGCGCCGAGATCCGCGATCCCAATCCGTTCGTGCAGGCCTATATCGATCATCGGCTGGGCCGCGAGGCGCAGATCATCGCGCGTCTCAAGGACGGGCCGCAGACCGTCCCGCAGATGGTCGCCAAGAACTACGCCGACACGCCGGTCCATCTGCACCCGGCGGCCGGCCGCTCGATGCTGGCGCATCTCGTCCAGATGGTGAAGGACGGACGGGTCAAGACCGAGGACGGACGCGCCGCCATCGACAGCGTCTACCGGCTCTAGGGGGAACGACCAATGGACATGAAGCTCTCCGGCAAGACCGTGCTCATCACCGGCGGCAGCCGCGGCATCGGGTTCGCCTGCGCCATGGGCTTCGCGGCCGAGGGCTGCACGGTGCACATCGCCTCGCGTTCGAAGGAATCGCTGGAAGCCGCACGGGAAAAGATCCGCGCCCGCCACAACGTGCCGGTCGAGATCCACCCCGCCGATTTCTCCAACGGCGACACCGCGCGCCGAGTCGTCGAGGCGGTCGGCCATGCCGACATCCTGGTGAACAATGCCGGTGCCATCCCGCAGGGTGACATCTTGGGCATGACCGAGCCCAGGTGGCGCGAAGCCTGGGACCTCAAGGTGTTCGGCTATGTGAACGCCACCCGCGCCATGCTTGAGAAGATGTATGCGCGCAAGGCGGGCGTCGTCGTGAACGTGATCGGCCTCGCCGGCGAGAGCTTCAACTACGACTACGTCGCCGGCACGATGGGTAACGCCGGTATCATGGCCTTCACCCGCGCGGTGGGGTCGAAGAGTGTCGATCACGGCGTGCGTGTGGTGGGAATCAATCCGCCGGCCACCCGCACCGACCGCATGCTGACGCGGTTGCGCGAACAGGCCGAAAAGAAGTTCGGCGATGCCGAGCGTTGGGCGGAGTTGACGAAGCACATGCCGTTCGGCCGCGCCGCCGAACCGGACGAGGTCGCCGACCTCGCCGTGTTCCTGGCCTCCGACCGCGCCAGCTACATCAGCGGCGTGGTCATGACCCTCGATGGCGGCCAGGCGGCTCGTCACTAGGCATTCAATCGCATTCCTCCCCATTCAGATGGGGAGGTGTCGCGTCAAACGCGACGGAGGGGTCATGACCTTCGCGACGCCCATGACCCCATCGCCCCGGTAAGACCGGGGCACTTCCCCATTCGAAGGGGGAAGTATTCGGCAGGATCAATAGACCTGGCGCATCACCTGGGCGGCGAAGCCGTCGACGGCCGCCTTCTTCTGCGCTTCGCTCAGCTTGCTGTCGGCCGCCACGGCCGGGCAGTAGGCGGTGACGAGATAGTTCACCACTTCGGCGCTCTCGACGCCGGGGTAGCGGATACGGAGATCGGCCGTCGCCGAGGCAATGGCGTTGAACGTGTCGCCGCCGGCCAGCTGCTTGCCGACGGCCGCCATCTGGGCCGGGGTTTCCTTCAGGATTCCGGGCTTCGCCGTCGGCTGCGGCTTGGGGCAATCGAGCGCAAGGGCGGGAAAGGCCGAGACGGCGAGGACGGCGGCGGCCAAGGTGACAACGCGAAGCATGATCGGTCTCCCGTGATGATCTCCGGAGAGCGATAGCAAAAAGAGTTTCAATAGTCCCCTGGAACCGTGGGGGAGGTTTCGCGTTGAAGCGCATGGCGCGATTCGTCGCCGCTGGGCGTTTGCTGTAGAAGACCGTTTATAGCGGCCCCGCTTGCCGGAGGGCGCTTCATGCGTGCGCGAGATCAATTTTCGTTGCTTGCACGCCTTAGCCTGAAAGGCCTCATTTCCTTGAAATCGTTCGCGTGGCGCGCCTTCGGGCGCGCGCGACCCGCTTCCATTCGGGCAGACGAAGACGCCATCCGCAGCGAGCTGTTCGGCATGGAGCGGCTCGAGCAGCATGCTCAAAGCCTGGCGGCCAGCCAACCTGTTCATGCCGCGTTGACCGCCGGCAAGTCGCTCGTCGTCCGTCTGCGCGACAACGAACGCGTGCTGCTGGAAGCCTATCGCTCGATTGCGGCGGCCGTCGATGCCGGCCGTACGATCACGCCGGCCGCGGAATGGCTCCTCGACAACTTCCATCTCGTGGAGCAGCAGGTCCGCGAGGTCCGCACCGACTTGCCCGCCGGCTACTATCGTCAGCTTCCCAAGCTCAGCGAAGGGCCCCTGGCCGGGTATCCGCGGGTGTTCGGCCTGGCGTGGGCCTTCGTGGCACATACCGACAGTCGCTTCGATCCCGAGACGCTCACCCGCTTCGTGCGCGCGTACCAGACGGTCCAACCTCTCACCATCGGCGAATTGTGGGCCGTAGCGATCACGCTCCGCATCGTCCTGATCGAGAACCTGCGTCGTTCGGCCAGCCGTATCGTCAACCGGCGCGCGGAGCGTGAGCAGGCCAACCTCGTCGCCGATCGCCTGTTGGGACTGAAGGATCACGCCGCGGACCCCGCGGCTCTCGAGCCCTATGACCGGGCAGGCTTCTCCGAAGGCTTCGCGGTCCAGCTCGTCCATCGCCTGCGAGACCAGGATCCCGAGACGACCCTGGCAGTCGGCTGGCTCGAGAAGCGCCTGGCGCGCGAGGGGACGAGTGCCGACGAGCTGGTGCGGCGCGAGCATCAGCTGCAGGGCGCGACGAACGTCACGGTCCGCAACATCATCACAAGCATGCGACTGGTCTCCGACGTCGATTGGGCGAAGCTCTTCGAGGAGGTGAGTCCGGTCGATGACGTGCTGCGAACCGGCGGTGTCTTCATCGACATGGATTTTGCGACCCGCAACCTCTATCGCACCGCCATCGAGCAGATCGCCCGCGGCACGGCGCTCGACGAGCCGGAGATCGCCCGGCGCGCCCTGGTCGCGGCGGCGAACGCCTCCGTCGACGACGACGGCGACGGGCGGCGACGCGAGCCGGGCTACCATCTGATCGGCAGTGGCCGCCGAGCCTTCGAACGGTCGGTCGGCTTCCGCACCAGGGGCCTGACCGTGCGGCGGCGGCTCCTGCGGACCGGCCTCGCGGGCTATGTCGGTAGCCTTGCCGTCACGGCTGGCCTTGTGCTCCTGCTGCCGCTGCTCGGTCTGTCGCTGCTGGGGATTCGCGGCTCGCTGCTTGTCGCGATGGCCGCAGCGGGGTTCTTGCCCGCCGTGGATGCCGCGCTCCTGCTGGTCAACCGGCTGATCACCGGGGGCTTCGGCGCCACGCTGCTGCCCGGCCTCGAACTGCGCAATGGCGTGCCGCCGCATCTGCGGACGATCGTGGCAATTCCCACGCTACTGACGACGCAGGCGTCGATCGAAGAACAGATCGAGAGCCTTGAGGTCCATCATCTCTCCAACCCGGCCGGCGCGATTCACTTCGCCCTGCTGTCGGACTGGACAGACGCGCCCGCCGAATCGATGCCGGAGGACGCGGCCCTGCTCGCGACCGCGGTCGAGGGCATCGCGCGCCTCAATCGCCGCTATCCCGCGGAAGAGGGCGTCGATCGCTTCATTCTGTTGCATCGCCGTCGGGGCTGGAACGAAGCGCAGCGGGCCTGGATCGGCTGGGAGCGCAAGCGCGGCAAGCTGCATGAACTCAACCATCTTCTGCGCGGCTCGACGGGCACGACGTTCGTTGCCGTGCCGGGCGCCGCCCGACCGCTGCCCGCGGACGTGCGCTATGTCGTGACCCTCGATTCCGATACACGCCTGCCGCGCGACGCGATCGTGCGGCTGGTCGGCAAGATGGCCCATCCGCTGAACCGGCCGCGCTTCGACGCGGTTCTGGGCCGTGTGGTCGAAGGCTATGGCGTGCTGCAGCCGCGCGTCACGCCCTCGCTGCCGGTTGGTGCCGAGGGCTCGAGGTTCCAGCGCGTCTTCTCGAACAGTAGCGGCATCGACCCCTATGCGTCGGCCGTGTCGGACGTTTATCAGGACTTGTTCGGCGAGGGCTCCTATTCGGGCAAGGGCATCTACGATATCGATGCGTTCGAGGCTTCGCTGCACGGGCGTGTTCCCGACAGCACCATGCTGAGCCACGATCTCTTCGAGGGCACTTTTGCGCGCTCCGGACTGGCGTCGGACATCGAGGTCGTCGAGGAGTTTCCCGCGCGCTACGACGTGGCGGCGGCACGCCAGCATCGCTGGGCAAGAGGCGACTGGCAGCTCCTGCCATGGATGCTCGGACTCGTGAAGGAAACCGTGCCACGCCGGCGGGCGGAGTTCCTGCCCGCGATCGGCTTCTGGAAGATGTTCGACAATCTGCGTCGCACGCTGTCGGCGCCGGCGGCTGTCCTCTCCCTGCTGGCGGGCTGGATGCTCCCCCTCCCGGCCGCTTTGGTCTGGACAGGCTTCGTGGTGATGGCCATTGCGCTGCCCACGCTCCTGCCGGCGATAGCGGCCCTGTTCCCGCGACATGCGAAAATCACGACCCGCAGTCATCTCGATGCCCTGTGGAGCGACGTGGTTTCGGCTGCCCAGCAGACTGCGTTGCTCGTCGTCTTCGTGGCTCACCATGCCTGGCTGATGGCCGACGCGATCGGCCGGACGTTGTTCCGGCTCGTGGTCAGCCATCGCCGTCTCCTCGAATGGATCACCGCCGCGCAATCCAAGCAGAGCCTGCGGGCCGGTTGGCCTGGCCTTTACGGCAAGATGGCAGGAAGCGTCGTGGTCGCGCTCGTCGCCGCCTGCGTGGTCTGGCAGGCCGGCGCCGCGGCGATGCCGGTCGCCGCTCCGTTCGTGCTGGCCTGGCTGCTCGCGCCCGCGGTCGCCCATTGGGTGAGTCGCCCGCCCCGCGATGCCGGCAGCCTGCGAATCAAGCCCTCCGAGGCGGCTTCGCTACGCCTCATTGCGCGCCAGACCTGGCGCTTCTTCGAGACGTTCGTCACCGAGGCGGACAACATGCTGCCGCCGGACAACTTCCAGGAGGCGCCGACTCCCGTCGTGGCGCATCGCACATCGCCGACCAATCTCGGTCTGCTGCTGCTTTCGACGGCCGCTGCCCGCGAGTTCGGCTGGATCGGAACCGCCGAGGCGGTGGAGCGTCTTGAAGCCACCCTCGCGACTATGGAGAGGCTGCAACGGTTTCGCGGCCATTTCTTCAACTGGTACGACACGACCGATCTGCGTGCCCTCGAGCCGCGCTACGTCTCGACGGTGGACAGCGGCAACCTCGCCGGACACCTGATCGCGCTCGCCAATGCCTGCGGCGCCTGGCGCATACGAGGCGCTGCTCAGCCCGATGGCGCGCGCGGCGCTTCCGACAGTCTCGACCTCGCCCGCGAGGCCTTGACGGCGCTGTCCGACGACCGCCGCACCCATCTCGTCACCCGGCCCGAGCTCGTTCGGGCGTTCGACGAGCTCGCGGCGGCCCTGTCCAAGTCGCCCCTCCGGCTCGAAACGGCACGGACCCTGGCGGAAACCGCCGTCGATCTCGCGCGCACGCTCGCGAGCGAGCGTGCCGATCCGGAGAGCGCCGACATGCTGTTCTGGATCGAGGCGGCGCAGCGCACGGTTGCCAGCCATCATCGCGACGCCGGGACCGACCGGATGAGGGACGATCTGGACCGTCGCCTGCTCACAATCGAGACATCCGCGCGGGCCATGGCGAGCGCCATGGAGTTCGACTTCCTGTTCGATGAGCGCCGCCGACTGTTGTCGATCGGCTTCCTGATCGCCGAAGACCGGCTCGACCTCAATTGCTACGACCTTCTCGCCTCCGAAGCGCGACTGGCAAGCTTCGTCGCCATCGCGGCGGGCGACATTCCGGCCCGACACTGGTTCCGGCTGGGCCGCGAAGTGACGCCGGTCGCCCATAGCGCGGCCCTGGTCTCTTGGTCGGGATCGATGTTCGAGTATCTGATGCCGTCGCTGGTGATGCGTGCGCCGTTCGGCAGTCTGCTCGAAAGGACCAACCGTCTCATCGTTCGCCGGCAGATCCAGTACGCGACCGAACTCGGTCTGCCGTGGGGGATATCGGAGTCGGCCTACAATGCGCGCGACAAGGAATTGACCTACCAGTACTCGAACTTCGGCGTGCCCGGGCTCGGCTTCAAGCGCGGCCTGAGTGAGAACCTCGTCATTGCACCCTATGCCACCGGCCTGGCCGCCATGATCGATCCCGCGGCGGCGGCCGCCAATTTCGGACGGCTGGCCGCCATCGGAGCGCGCGGCCGCTACGGCTTCTACGAGGCGCTCGATTTCACGCCCTCGCGTCTGCCGGACGGCGAGTCGCGTGCGATCGTGCTTGCCTACATGGCTCATCACCAGGGCATGACGGTGGTGGCCATTGCCAACGCCTTGCTCGATGGCGTGATGAGGTCACGCTTTCATGCCGAGCCGGGAGTCCAGGCGACGGAGCTGCTGCTGCAGGAGCGGGCGCCGCGCGATGTCGCGGTCGCCCATCCGCGCGCCGAGGAAGTCGGCGCCAGCGCGCTGGCAAGAGATGCCGAGCCGGCGCTGGTCCGGCGCCTGCGCAACCCGCACGCCGCCAGCCCCTCGGTGCATCTCCTCTCGAACGGACGCTATTCGGTCATGCTGACGGCGGCGGGCTCCGGTTACAGTCAATGGGGCACCCAGGCGGTGACCCGGTGGCGCGAGGACACGACGCGCGACGACTGGGGGAGCTACATCTTCCTGCGCGACGTCGAGAACGGCACCGTCTGGTCGGCTACCGCCCAGCCGTGTGGCCAGCCTCCTGATCGCTACGAAGTGATGTTCGCGGAAGATCGCGCCGAGTTCGTGCGCCACGATGGCACGCTGGTCACCAGCCTCGACGTCGTCGTCTCTGCGGAAGACGACGCGGAGGTGAGGCGCGTGACGCTGACCAATGTCGGCAGGCTGCCGCGTACCGTCGAACTGACGTCTTACTCCGAAATCGTCCTGGCGCCGCGCGGCGCGGATGCGGCGCACCAGGCCTTCTCCAAGATGTTCGTGCATACCGAATATCTGCCGACCGCCGGCGCGCTGCTGGCTACGCGACGGCGTCGCGGGCCGGGCGAGCCCGAACTGTGGGCGGCCCATCTCGCGGTGGTGGAAGGCATGGCCGTGGGCGAGATCGAGGTCGAGACGGATCGCGCGCGTTTCATCGGTCGTGGGAACGAGATCGGCGACGCGATCGCGGCAACCGACGGTCGCCGGCTCTCCGGTACGGTGGGGTCGGTCCTCGATCCGGTGTTCGCTCTGCGCCGCCGCCTGCTTGTGCCTGCAGGCGGCATGGCGCGGATCGCGTTCTGGACAGTCGTTGCATCGTCACGCGAATCGTTGCTCAACGCGATCGACTGTCACCTCGACGTCAATGCCTTCACGCGCGCCACGACGCTCGCCTGGACGCAGGCGCAGGTTCAGCTCCGCCACCTCGACATCGATGCGGTCGAGGCGAGCTACTTCCAGCGCCTGGCGGGGCATGTGCTTTACGCCAATCCGGCGCTGCGTTCCTCGCCCGATGCGATCCGGCGCGGCCTCGCCGCACCGCCGACCTTGTGGTCACAAGGCATCTCGGGCGATCTGCCGATCGTGCTGGTGCGGGTCGAGGAGATCGAGGACACCGGCATCGTGCGCGAACTCCTGCGGGCGCGCGAGTACTGGCAACTGAAGGGCCTGTCAGTCGATCTCGTGATCCTGAACGAGCGCAGCACCTCCTATGTGCAGGATCTCCAGTCCATGCTGGAGACCCTGGTTCGCGCCAGCCGGTCCCGGACCCATCTCGGGGTCGAGAATGTACCGGGCGCCGTCTTCGTCCTGCGCACCGATCTGATCTCGGCCGAGACCCGTGCACTCCTGCTGGCCCTGGCCCGCGTGGTGCTGCGCGGCGGGCGCGGCAGCCTGTCTGACCAGATCGACCGACTCAA
>CANIEC010000121.1 GCA_947466085.1 Rhodospirillales bacterium | reverse complement strand
GTCGTGAGCGACACGCTCATGAAGACGTTGACCGACAGGCCGACCGACTTGGCGTCGACCTGGGCGGCATAGCCCTTGATGACGCCCGCCTCCTCCAGCGCCTTGACCCGCCGCCAGCAGGGCGACGAAGAGAGCCCGACCTGCTCGGCCAGGTCGGCGTTGCTGAGGCGGCCGTCATGTTGCAGCCGTTCGAGAATGCGCCGGTCGATCGCGTCTAGGGAGATCATTGCTCAAATCGCCACAATCTGGGGAAATTCTACCCTATACAGCCCGTTTGGCGACCCGAACGCAAGGACCTACCAGCGGAGCAGGCGTATGCCGGTGTCCATGACCACCCTCGCCCCCATCCAGCGTCTTCGCCTCCTCCGTGAACTGGAACGCAAGGTGCTGTGGCTCAGCGCCTGGACGATCCATCACGCCAACCACATCCGGCCCAACCGCGACGGCCTCAAGGTCGGCGGCCACCAGGCCTCCTGCGCCTCGCTGGCGACGGTCATGACGGCGCTCTATTTCTCGGTGCTGCGGCCGGAGGATCGCGTCGCGGTGAAGCCGCACGCCTCGCCGGTGTTCCACGCCATCCAGTACCTGTTCGGCCACCAGACCCGCGAAAAGCTCGAACGCTTTCGTGCGCTGGGCGGCGCGCAGTCCTACCCGTCGCGCACCAAGGACGTGGACGACGTCGACTTCTCGACCGGCTCGGTCGGGCTCGGCGTCGCCATGACGCTGTTCTCGTCGATCGTGCAGGACTATGTGCGCCTGAAGAACCTGGGCGACGGCAAGCGTCCCACCGGACGCATGGTGGCGCTGGTCGGCGACGCCGAACTCGACGAGGGCAACATCTTCGAGGCGCTGCTCGAAGGCTGGAAGCACGACGTTCGGAACCTGTGGTGGGTGATCGACTACAACCGCCAGAGCCTCGACGGCGTGGTGAACGACCGGCTGTTCGGCAGGGTCGCCGAGATGTTCGAACTGGTCGGCTGGCGGGTCGTCACGCTGAAGTACGGCAAGCTGCTGGAGACCGCCTTTACCCAGCCCGATGGCGTGCATCTGCGCGACTGGATCGATGCCTGCCCCAACTCGCTCTATTCGGCGCTGGTGTTCAAGGGCGGCGCCGGCTGGCGCGAGGCGCTGACGCGCGACCTCAACCAGTATCCGGGCGTGCGACGCATCCTCGACCAGCACGACGACGCGGCGCTGCACAGGCTGATGACCAACCTGGCCGGCAACGACATGCAGGCCGTGGTCGACGCGTTCGAGGGCGTGAACGACGACACGCCGACCTGCTTCATCGCCTACACGATCAAGGGCCAGGGCCTGCCGTTCGCCGGCCACAAGGACAATCACTCCGGCCTGATGACGCTCGACCAGATGGCGGGCTTCAAGAAGGGCATGGGCATCGAGGACGGCCAGGAATGGGACAAGTTCTCTGGCCTCACCGCGTCGCCGACCGATCTGCAGGGCTTCCTCGACGCAGCGCCCTTCAACGCCGAAGGCCGCCGCCGCACCGAGGCGCCGGTCGTCGCCATCCCGGCGCAACTCACCAAGCCCAATGATAAGAAGTCGAGCACGCAGGAAGGGTTCGGCAAGATCCTGAACGCGATCGCGTCGGAAGACGGCGAACTGGCCCGCCACATCGTCACGACCTCGCCCGACGTGACGGTGTCGACCAATCTCGGCGCCTGGGTGAACCGGCGCGGCCTGTTCGGCCATACCGAAGCCGAGGACGTGTTCCGCGAGCTCAAGGTCGTGTCGGCCCAGCTCTGGCGCCAGACGCCCAAGGGCCAGCATGTCGAGCTGGGCATCGCCGAAAACAACCTGTTCATCCAGCTCGCCGCGCTGGGCCTCAGCCATCAGCTCTTCGGCGCGCGCCTTCTGCCGATCGGCACGCTCTACGATCCCTTCATCGCGCGCGGCCTCGATGCGCTGAACTATGCCTGCTACCAGGATTCGCGCTTCATGCTGGTGGCGACCCCGTCCGGCGTGACGCTCGCGCCGGAAGGCGGCGCGCATCAGAGCATTCACACGCCGTTGATCGGCATCGGCCAACCTGGCCTCGTCTCCTACGAGCCGGCTTACGTCGACGAGCTGGCGGTGCTGATGCGCCACGGCTTCGATTACATGCAGCAGCCCGACGGCGGCTCGGTCTATCTGCGCCTCTCGACGCGCAGCCTGGCCCAGCCCGAGCGCACCCTGACGCCGCAGCAGCAGGCTGACATCGTGTCCGG
The DNA here is from genome assembly GCA_947466085.1 of Rhodospirillales bacterium. Lineage (GTDB taxonomy): Bacteria > Pseudomonadota > Alphaproteobacteria > Reyranellales > Reyranellaceae > Reyranella. The sequence goes on along the minus strand of CANIEC010000121.1, from coordinate 12,375 downwards.
CGGCTACTGGTATGCCCCGCCCGAGGATGGCGCGGACGTCGCCATCGTCGCCATGGGCGCGGTGACGCCGGAAGCCATCGCGGCCCATGAGAGCGTGGCGCGCGACTTCGCGGGCGCTGGGTTGCTGGTGCTGACCTCTCCCGACAGGCTCCACACCGATTGGCTCGCCGCGCAGCGGAACCGTGGCCGTACGACCGGTCAGGTCGACCGGTCGCCGAGCCCGATCGAACGGTTGCTCGCCCCCTTGTCGCGCGATGCGCGCATCGTGACGGTCATGGACGGCCATCCGCTGGCGCTGTCGTGGCTGGGGTCGGTGCGCGGCCAGCGGGTCGTGCCGCTCGGCATCGAGAAGTTCGGCCAGTCCGGCGACATTCCCGATCTCTATCGAACCTACGGGCTCGATTCGGCGGCGATAATCGACGCGGTGGCGCGCGCCGTCTAAACTGGCGGCGTGAAAGTAGACGGCACCCCTTACCGAACCATCTGGCTTAGCCCCGACGGCACGACCGTCCAGGCCATCGACCAGACCCTGCTGCCCCACCGCTTCGTCGTGCGCGATTTTCGCACGATGGAGGACGCGGAGGTGGCGATCCGCACCATGATCGTTCGCGGCGCGCCGCTGATCGGCGCCGCCGCGGCCTACGGCATGGCGCTGGCCATGGCGGCCGATCCGTCCGACGCCATGCTGGCCCGTGCCTACACGGTGCTAATGGAATCGCGGCCGACCGCGGTGAACCTGCGCTGGGCGCTCGACGATCTGCGCGCGCTACTGGCGCCGCTGCCGGCGGCGCAGCGCCGCGAAGCCGCCTACCGGCGCGCCGCCGAGATCTGTGACGAGGATGTCGAGATCTGCCGGCGTATCGGTGAGAACGGGCTGGGCCTGATCGCCGCACTGAAGCCACGCGACAAGAGCGGCCGCATCAACGCCCTCACCCATTGCAATGCCGGCTGGCTCGCCACCGTCGACTGGGGCACGGCGCTGGCGCCGATCTACCAGGCGCACAATGCGGGTATCCCCATCCATGTCTGGGTCGACGAGACGCGGCCAAGAAACCAGGGCGCCAGCCTGACCGCGTGGGAACTGGGCAAGCACGGCGTGCCGCACACGGTGATCGCCGACAATGCCGGTGGCCACCTGATGCAGCACGACCAGGTCGACTTCGTCATCACCGGCACCGACCGCACGACGCGCGGCGGCGACGTCTGCAACAAGATCGGCACCTATCTCAAGGCACTGGCCGCACACGACAACGGCGTGCCCTTCTATGTCGGCCTGCCCTATCCGACCATCGACTGGACGATCGTCGACGGTGTGCGCGACATCCCGATCGAGGAGCGCAGCGCCCGCGAGCTGTCGCACATCACGGGACGCCTGGTGAAGGATGGCAACGACACTGGCGAACTCGCAACCGTCCAGATTCTTCCCCACGGCAGCGCAGCCGCCAATCCGGCCTTCGACGTCACACCGGCGCGCCTGGTCACGGCACTGATCACCGAACGCGGCGTCTGTGCCGCCAGCGAAGCAGGGCTTCTTTCCCTCTATCCCGAACAACAGACCCGGGCGGCGTGAAGCTCAGCCAAGCGGCCAAGGCCACTGCCGGTCTTGGCTTCACCCAGATCGTGGGCTGGGGCACGACCTTCCTGATGCCCTCGGTGCTGGGCCGCCACATCGCGCGCGACCTAGAACTGCCGAGCGAGATCGTCTACGGCGGCATCACCGTGATGTTCGGTGTCGGCGCCTTGTTCGCCCCCCGGGTCGGCCGCCTGCTCGACCGCACCGGCGCGCGCTCCGTCATGACCGTGGGCTCGATCGTCTACGCCCTGTCGCTCGCGGCGCTCTCCTTCTCGCAGGGGCTCGTGAGCTATCTCCTGTGCTGGGCCGCGATGGGTATCGCCTCGACCCTGGCGCTGAACACGCCGGCCAGCATCGCGCTGGCCCAGGTCGCGGGCGCCCGCGCACGCCAGGCCATCGCCGTTCTGGCCATCGTCGGCGGTTTCGCCTCGACCGTGTTCTGGCCGGTCTCGGAGGCGCTGGAAGTCCTCATCGGCTGGCGCGGCGTGCTTCTGATCTATGCCACGATTCATCTTCTGGTCTGCGCGCCGGTACACCTGCTGGTCCTTCCCGGCCGACCGGCGATCGGAACGCATGCCGCCGCAGGCACCACCGCGGCGGCAGCACCGTCGGCCCAAAGCAATCGCATCTTCCTGTTGCTCGCCGTCGCCTTCTCCTGTGGCTCCTTCATTTTCACCGGCTTTATCGTGCACGCCATCGGCGTGATGCGCGGGCTGGGTCACGATCCCGCCTCAGCCCTCCTGCTGGCCTCGCTGATCGGGCCGGCGCAGGTGGCGGTGCGCCTGATCGAGCTGGTGTTCGGCCACCGCTACGCGATCAGCAGCTCGGCATTGTTCGCCGCGGCCGTATTGCCGCTCGGCCTGGGGCTGGCGTTCCTGGCCGGCGGCAATTTCGTGGTCGCGCTCCTCTGCCTCCTGGCCTACGGCATCGCCAACGGCCTGAAGGCGGTGCTGCGCGCAACCCTGCCGCTCGCTCTTTTCGGGCGCGCCCAGTTCGGCACCTATCTCGGCCGCCTCGCTCTGCCGCAAGGCATCGTCTCGGCCGCCGCACCGCCGGTCCTGGCGGCGGTGATGGCCAAATACGGCGCCGAGGGCGTGCTCGGCCTTACCTTCGTCGTCGCCACGGTAGCCTTCGCCGCGACCGTCATGCTCGTGCGAACGAGCGGTCCGGTGCGCTGACCAGCGCGCTCCCGACGTAAACCGGTGCTACAGTCATCCCGCCCATGTTCCAACTTCACTCCATGCTTCTCGGCTTCGCCGTCGCCCTCGGCGTCGGCCTGCTGATCGGCATCGACCGCGAGCGCAAGAAGGGCGAAGGGCCCAACCGTGGCGCGGCGGGCCTCAGGACCTTCGCCCTGGCCTCGCTCGCCGGCGCAACGGGCGCGGCGGCGGGCGGCGATCTGCTCCTGGCCTCTGTCGTGCTGGGCATGGTGGCCTTCGCCGGCCTTTCCTACTGGCGTGCGCGCGAGACCGATCCTGGCCTCACGACGGAGACGGCGCTGGTGGCGACGGCACTGGTGGGCGGGTTCGCGATCCGGGAACCCGCCTTCGCGGCAGGCATCGGCGTGGTCATCGCTCTGCTGCTCAATGCGCGCGACGAGTTGCACCGCTTCGTGCGCTCGATGCTGTCCAACGAGGAGATCCGCGATCTGCTGATCTTTGCGGGTGCCACGCTGGTCGTGCTCCCGCTGTTGCCCGACCACCCGATCGGACCCTACGGCGCACTGAACCTGCACACGATCTGGCTGGTGGTGATCCTGGTGATGGGCGTCAGCGCGCTGGGTTACATCGCCGTGCGCATCGTGGGCCCCCGCTTTGGACTGCCGCTGGCGGGCCTCGCCTCGGGCTTCATCTCGAGCTCGGCCACGGTCGGCGCCATGGGCGCGCGCGCCGCCAGGGAGCAGGAAATGATGATGCCGGCAGCGGCCGGCGCAGTCCTGTCTTCCGTCGCGACGGTCGTGCAACTCGGCATACTGGTCGCCGCTATCGACCTCGCAGCGTTCAAGGCCTTCCTGGTGCCCCTGCTCTTCTCCGGCGGTGCGGCGATCCTCTATGGAGGCACCTTCACCCTGTGGGCGTTGCGACAGGAACGCGGCAAGGTCGAGCAGATCCAAGGCAGCGCCTTCAGCCTGCGCACGGCGCTGATCTTCGCCGCCATCCTGGCGGGTGTCCTGGTGCTCGCCGCAGCGCTGCAGAACTGGTTCGGCGAAGCCGGCGTCATCTTCGCGGCCGGCGCGGCGGGCTTTGCCGACACGCATGCGCCCGCCATCTCGGTCGCGTCGCTCGTTGCCGCCGGAAAGCTGGTGCCGCAGGCGGCCGTGATCCCGATCCTCGCCGCCTTCTCGACCAACACGATCACCAAGATGGTGTTCGCCTTCACCACCGGCGGTTCACGCTTCGCACTCTATGTCGTTCCGGGTCAGATCCTGATGCTGGTGGCGGCGTGGGCCGCCGTGCTCGTCGTTTGAGTGGAATGACCGTCGAAAGCAGCCATATGAGATCCCTCGTCCTTCTTCCCGGCTTCCTGTGCGACGCTGATCTGTGGACCGACATGATCCCGGATCTCGAAGCCTTGGGTGCGCTCCATTTCGGCAACGTCTACGAGGACGACTCGCTCGAAGGCATGGCCACGCGGGTTCTGGCCGAAGCGCCGGAACGCTTCGTGCTGGTCGGCTTTTCGATGGGCGGGTTCGTGGCGCGCGTCCTCACGCTGATGGCGCCGGAGCGCGTGAAGGGCGTCGCCTTCGTCGCCTCCTCAGCGCGCGGCTATTCCGACGAGGAACGAACGCGCAGGATTTCAGGCTTTCGGCCGGGCGACCGGCCGCCGCGTGCCGCCGGCGCCGCCTCCAACGCGATGGGACTGCATCCCGATCGCGATACCGATCCGCTGCTGCTCGACCGCCTGCGCGGCATGCAGCGGCGGCTCGGACCCGAAGTCCGCAAGCGCCAGGCCGCGCTGGTCCGCCGCGACGGTTATGCCGATCTCGAACGCATCACCTGCCCGTCCCTGGTCGTGGCCTGCCGTCAGGACCGGTTGCGTACGCTGGCCGAGACCGAGCGCATGGCGCAGGCGTTGCCGCAGTCCAGTTTCAAGATCCTCGAGGATTGCGGCCACATGGCGCCGCTCGAGAAGCCGCACGAGCTTTCGGCGCTGCTGGCTGCGTGGATCGAACGCGCTAGCCTGTAACGCGGCGGCGGCTCCAGCGCGACAGGAGCACCGCGCCGCCGAAGATCAGCGCCACCGCGAAGGAAACGGCCGCGGGCAGCCACAGATCGACGAACGACACGATGCGGGCGTGGCCCGGCTGGCTGCGGTCATAGACGACGTTCACCACCTCGCCGGCCGTGAACGCGGTGCCGCTGCCGCCGCGTCCGTGAAACTCGACCTCGCGACCCTCCGGCGTGGTGAAGCGCACGATGGGCGCAAACGAAATGCGCTCGACGTCGCGACGGACCTCGCGACCGTCCGGGGTCGTCACCTCTTCCGTGACGATCGAGCGGCTCTCGCGGATCTCCGTCACCGTGCCACGGGCCCGGCCCCCGCTCGCATAGAGGTCGACGGCGCTCCACAAGACGACGATGCCGATCACGAGCGCCGACAGCGAGATCAAGGAGAAGGCCCGTTCGCCCACCAGCGCGAGGTCGGCGTTGCGCGACAGCGCCCAGGCGACCACTCCGAACATCAGCCAGAAGCCGCCGAAGCCCGTGATGATGATCGGCATCAACCAGAGTCGCTCGAACGTGTTGAGCCGGAAGTCCCGCGGACTCTCGGGGAGATAGAGAACCGTGACCGCATCGCCCGTGGAGAAATCCGGCGCACCGGAACCGAGGTCCTTCACCTCGACGGTCTCGCCCTGCGGCAGCCGGAAGCGCACCACCGGCGCATACATGTCGCCGTCGCGCAGGATCTCGGTGACCACGCCATCGGCCCGCTCGCCGTAGAGCACGTGGCGTAGATTGCCCAGCCCCATCGACACGCCGCCGGCCGCGATCAGCCCGCCGATGCCGAGGATCAGCCAGGCGATCCGGCGCCAACTCGTGTCGATGGCCATCGACTATTCGAGTTTCAGGTTGGCCTTGCGGATGACGGGGATCCACGTGTCGGCCTGGGTCCGCATGATCTCGAAGAACGCTTGGGGCGTGGTGAAGCGGGCTTCGGTGCCGAGTTCGTCGAAACGGCGGATGACGGCCGGATCCTGCAGCACGGTTTTCATCGAGGAGCTGAGCTTCGCCAGCACGGGCGCGGGCAGATTCGCGGGCGCAATCAGGCCCAGCAGGTTGATCGCCTCGTAACCCGGGATCGTCTCGGCGAGCGTCGGCACGTCGGGCAGCGCCGGCGCGCGTTGCAGGGAGGTGACGGCCAGCGCCCGCAGCTTGCCGTCCTTCAGGAGTGGCAACGCCGTCGCGATCGGCTCGAACTGGAACTGGATCTGGCCCGCCATCAGGTCGACCAGCCCGGGCGCGGTGCCGCGATAATGCACGGCCTCGAACGCCACGCCGGTGCGTTGCTCGGCCAGAAGGCCGGCGAGATGCGTGAACGAGCCGGCGCCCGCCGTCCCCATCGTCATCTTGCCGCCCTCCTTGCGGGCCCGCTCGAGGAATTCTGCCATCGTCTTTGCCGGCATCGACGGATTGACCACCAGGACCAGCGGCTGGAACGAAACGGCGGTGACGAAGGTGAAGTCCTTTTGCCAGTCGTACGGCGCGCGGCCGAACAGGGCCGGGCTGTTGGTCAGCGAGGCCGACGTCATGAGGAGCGTGTAACCGTCGGGCGCCGCGCGTGCCACGAACTCCGAGCCAATCATGGCGCCGGCACCTGTCTTGTTCTCTACGACCACGGGCTGCCCCAGATCGGCTTGCAGGCGTGCCGCAACGATTCGCGCGGTGACGTCGACATTTCCGCCGGCTGCGAAGGGCGCGACGATCTTCACCGGTTTGGTCGGCCAGTCCTGCGCGTTGGCTGGAAGGGCCAGGAACGCGAGACCGCAAAGAACGCGCAGGAACAACGAGGCACGCATGATCAGACCTTTCGTCAGGGGTTGCGCCGGCGCAGCCGGTCGATCAGCTCGGCCAGGCGGCTGCCCTGCGGCGTGGCCGGGTCGAGCAACTTGTCGCGGGGCGTGTCGCGCGCCAGGCGGCTGATCTCCGTCAGCGCGCGGATATGCTGGCGGCGCGTCAGGCCGTATTCCGACGACCTGTGATGGAAGAAGAGACGCCTGAGCTGGCCGTGCCCGACCAGCGCATTGAGCTCGCTGGCGGTCACGTAGAGCAGGAAGCACACGAAGATCCAGACCTGCACCGCGATGAAGCGATGCCAGGTGAAGTCGACCAGCACCATCTGATAGATCTGGCCGAGGCTGTGCGCGTCGAACGCGACATCCAGGACCTTCTCCAGGAGGCGCACGACAAGCACGACGACGGAATAGAAGACCGTCTTGTAGAGGATCGGCTGAATCAGCGGCGCGCCGCGGAACTTGTCGATGATGCGGACCTTGTCGACGACCAGCACAACCTTGCCGACGATCAGCGCCGTCGTGCTGGCCACCAGGAAGCTGCTGAGATTGAACCAGTAGTTGCGGGCCAGCAGGTTGGTGGTGAAGACGATCAGGTTGAAGGCGACGAAGAAATAGAGGGTCGGCGGAAGCAGGTGGCGGAATATCGCGATCCAGCCATGGAAGAAGCGCCTCGGCAGCGAGGCGATGGCCGTCGTATTCACATCCGGCCTCCATCGACGACAAAGTTCTGGGCGGTCACCATCCGGCTGTCGTCGGCGGCAAGCCACAGGACCATGCGCGCGATGTCCGGCGGATAGAGCAGCTCCTTCAGGCACTGGGCGCCGAGCTGCGCGGCCTTCGCCTCCGGCGTCACCCAGAGATCGAGCTGGCGCTGGGTCATGATCCAGCCGGGCGTCACGGCATTGAGGCGGATGCCGTCGCCCCCGAGGTCGCGTGCAAGCCCGCGCGTCATGCCGATCACCGCGGCCTTGGCTGCCTGGTAGACGGAGAGGTTGGGCGTCATCGTGTGGTAGCTCACAGAGCTGAAATTCACGATCGAGCCGCCGCCCGCCTTCTTCATCGCCGGTGCCACCGTCTGGATGGCGAAATAGGCGTGGCGCAGGTTGACCGCGATGCGCTCGTCCCAGAAATCCGGCGTCACCTGGGCGAGCGTGTGGCGATCGTCGCGCGCGGCGTTGTTCACCAGCACGGTGATGGTCCCGAGTCTCGCCGCCACGCCTTCGATGGCCCGCTGGTAGGCCGCGACGTCACGGATGTCGCAGGGCACGAACAGCGGCACTGTGTGGCGCCTGGCCTCGATCTTCTCGATCAGGGCCTTGGAAGCCGCCTCGTCGATGTCGACGAAGCCGACCTTGGCGCCCTGTTCGGCGAAATGCTCGACGATCGAGGCACCGATGCCCGAACCGCCACCGGAAACGAAGACGGTGCGGCCCGAGAGGCTGGGATAGGAAGCGAAGGGCGGCATTAGATTCCTCTAGATATGAACCAGCCTGAAAGAGATCTCGCCGCCGAGCGTGGCGCCGGCCGCGAGCCGCGTCCGCCCGACCGCGCCGTTGGCATGGCTCACCGGCTCGACGCAGAAATGACGTTGGCCGTCCGGAACATAGATCACCAGATGACGAAAAGCCTCCGTCGCGGAGAGCACGAGGCGCAGGCCGCGCTGCGGCCAGGTGACGGTGGCCTCGCCGTCCCAGCCGTCGAAGCAGTGATCGAGGCCCGTCCGATCGACGCGCCGCGCGCCGGAGAAATCCCATTCGGGCGGCACCGGCACGCGCTGCAGCGGCAGGACCTCCGCATCGGTGTGCCATACACCCGCGAGGCGGCAGGCGAGTTCGGTATCGGCATCCCGCACGAAGAAAGGATGCAGCCCCAGGCCCGCCGGCACGTCGCGATCATCGAGGTTCTCGATCGACAGCCCGACCGTGAGACCCGCTTCGTGGAGGTCGAAGGTCTGCCGCGCGCGATAGCGGAACGGCCAGCCGGCAACGCCCGCACCAGCTTCATGGACATAGACCAGTTCTGCAGACCGTCGATCATGGCGCAGCACGTCCCACACCCGGGCCCAGCCGTCGCCGTGCATCGGATGACGCACACCGGGCCAGTTCACGCGCAGCTGGATGACGTCATCGCCGACCGCGAGACGGCCGTTTGCGATCCGATTGGAGAAGGGCACCAGCGGATAGCAGGCCGTGTCCCTGCCCGTGCCGGAGGCGAGCGCCGCATCCGACGCGGGACGCAGCAGATCGCCCGCGCCATCCAGGGAAAACCGTGCGATCGACCCGCCGGCCCCCCGGCGCCAGGTCGACCGCGAGACGGCCCGCCCGCAGCGACAAAAGCGTCACGCAATCCTCCGTCGCTGTGTAAACTCCCGCGTTCTCAAATTGCGAGGAAACGCGTCGATGTCGAACATGCTGAAGAAGCGGCTGCAGGCCGGCAAGGCCTGCGTCAATGGATGGCTGGCGATCCCCGATGGCTTCGCCGCCGAGACCATGGCGCAGTGCGGCTGGGACAGCGTCACCGTCGACATGCAGCATGGCGTGCAGGACTACCTTTCGATGGTCCGCTGCTTCCAGGCGATGGACAAGCATCCGATCACGCCGCTGGTGCGCGTGCCTTGGAACGAGCCCGGCATCGTCGGCAAGGTCCTGGACGGCGGCGCCTGGGGCGTCATCTGCCCGATGGTCAACACGGCCGCCGAGGCGAAGGCACTGGTGTCCTATGCGCTCTATCCGCCCAAGGGCAAGCGCTCGAACGGCCCGATCCGCGCCGGCGCCTATGGCGAGGCGACGCCCTACCAGGCGATGGCGAATGACGAAGTGCTGATCATCCCGATGATCGAGACGCAGGAGGCGATCGACAATATCGACGCCATCCTCGATGTGCCGGGCGTCAGCGGCATCTACATCGGGCCGTCCGATCTCGGCCTGTCGCTCGGCCTGAAGCCGATGCTCGATCGCGAAGAGCCGCAGATCCTGTCGATCTACGACAAGCTGCTCGCCGCCACCAAGAAGCGCGGCCAGTTCGCCGGCCTGCACAACGGCACCGGCAGCTACGCCGCGAAGATGGTCCACAAGGGCTTCCAGCTCGTCACCATCGCCAACGATGCCGGACTGATGGCCAAGGCCGCGCGCGAGGCGGTGGACATCACCCGCAAGGAAGGCGGCCCGACGGCGGCCAAGTAAAGCGGGCAGAGGCGTGCGCTTCGTCAACGCCATGCTGCCCGACGGCAGCCAGCGCGACATCGTGGTCGAGGGAGGGCGGATCTCCGCCCTCCTCCCGGCTTCGACGTCGGCACCGGACGCCGTCGATCTGGGCGGCACGATCGTCCTGCCACCGCTGGTCGACGGTCACATCCATCTCGACAAGACCCTGCTCGGCCTGCCATGGGTCCCCAACCAAGCGGCCGGCAACACGGTCTCGGATCGCATCGAGGCCGAGCGCCGGGTGCGCGCGGCGCGCACCGTCCCGGAGTTCGAGACCGGCTCGAACCTGGTGCGCCAGGTGGTGGCCAGCGGCACCTTGCACATGCGCAGCCATGTCGACGTCGACAACCAACTGGGACTCCGCAACCTCCACGAGGTGCTGAAGATCCGCGAGCATTTCCGCGACCTCGTCACCATCGAGATCGTGGCCTTCCCGCAAAGCGGCATCCTGCGCTCTCCCGGCACGGCGGAGTTGCTCGACGAGGCGATCGCGCAGGGCGCGGATTTGGTGGGCGGGCTCGATCCGGTCGGCATCGACGGCAACCTCGACGCCCATCTCGACGCGATCTTCGCCATCGCGGAGCGCCGCGGCGTCGGCGTCGACATCCACCTGCACGATGGCGGCGACACCGGGCTGTCGCAGATCCTCGAAATCGCCCGGCGGACGGAGGCGACGGGCCTGCAGGGCAAGGTCGCGGTCAGCCATGCTTTCGCGCTGGGCTCGGTCTCGACCGACAGCGTCACCCGCGCCGCCGACACGCTGGCCCGAGCCGGCGTCGCGATCATGAGCCACGGTCCCGGAGGCGCGACCATTCCACCGCTCAAGCTGCTGCGCGAGCATGGAGTCGAGGTGTTCGGCGGCTCCGACAATATCCGCGACGCCTGGTCGCCATTCGGCAACGGCGACATGCTGGAGCGCGCCATGCTGATCGGCTACCGCGCCAACTTCCGCCACGACGAGGAACTGGCGCTCGCCTTCGACATGGTAACCGCGGCCGGGGCACGCGTGCTGGGCCTCGACGATTACGGCTTCAAAATCGGTGGGCCGGCCGATTTTGTGACCGTGGAAGCAACCACGCTCGCCGAAGCCGTCGCCACCCGCAAACGCCGCAGCCTCGTGGTCAAATCAGGCTGCATCGTCGCGAAAGACGGGGTGCTAACCACACCGTCGTCCTGAGCGGAGCGCCGGAGGCGCGTAGTCGAAGGACCTCTTTTCACTTCGACAGACCGTGCGCCGGGAAAGAGGTCCTTCGACTGCGTCGCCCTACGGGCGCCTCCGCTCAGGACGACCGAGATCGCTCAAGCCGCCTGCGCCGCCTTGACCGGTCCCCACGACTTCACCACCGGCAGGACCTCCTTGGCGAACAGCTTCAGCCCGCGCTCGCTCACCTCGTAGGGCGTGCCGCCGAAGCGGAAGGCCACGTTCATCTCGAAGTCGCCCAGCAGTTCGCGGCGTGCTTCGAGGTTGCGCAGGATCTTGTCCGGCGTACCCCAGGAGGCCGCCTGCATGAAGCCCGTGACGGCGCCTTCGAGGCCGCTCTTGCGCGCGATCTCGGCCTTCTGCTGGTAAGAGTCGTAGCCCTTCACCGTCTTGAAGTGCTCGCCGAGAAATTCGTAGTGATGGAAATTGCTCTCGACGAATTTGCCCTGGTACTGCCGGGCCTCGTCCTCGATCGTCGCGGCGTCGGGTCCGCAGACGCAGAACTCGGTCAGCATCACCCGTGGCGGCTCGGTACCATGATACTTCCGATGCAGGTCGCGGCCCTTCTCGATCATCGGCGCCCGCATCTCCCAGGGCCGATCGGCGAACATCACCATGTGGGCGCCGAGCCTGGCCGCCGAGTCGATCGAATCCTCGCTCGACGCCACAGCGTAGATGCGACCGTCGAAAGAGTGCTGCGGCCGCGGCCTGATCTCGATGCGCGGCTGCTTGTAGTACGTGCCATCGCCTTCCATGAAGCCGGTCTTCAGTGCCTCGACGATCATGGGCGCGGCCTCGTCGAAACGGCCGCGCGATTCGTCCATGCTGAGGCGGAAGGCGTTGAACTCGCGCCGTGCCAGGCCGCGCCCCATGCCAAGCCGCAGCCGCCCCTTGCTCAAGAGGTCGAGCACAGCGGCATTCTCGGCGACGCGCAGCGGGTCGTGCCACGGCAGGATGACGGCCGCGGTGCCCACGTCGATGTTCGGGCACAAGGCCGTCAGGTGGGTCATCAGCGCAAGATTGTCAGGGACGAACGAGTAGTCGTTGAAGTGATGCTCCGCCGACCACAGGCAGTCGAAGCCCGAGTCCGCCGCGATCCGGGCCAACCGGATCTCCTCGTCCCATACACGCTGATCGAAACAGTTCTCCCAACCATAGTTGGTGAAGACCATCATCATGCCGACGTCCATCGGGCTTCCTCCACGTTCTTTGCTTGTCGAAATGCTTTCACGCGGCCGCTGCTCCGGCAAGCCTTCGGGTGCCATCCGGCCCTCGCCCTGATCGCAGAGCGGTGGTAAAGCCGCGCTCGTTTTCCTCCGACGGACAGACAATGGCATCGCGTCAGGCCGTGCTCGGCATGGAGCAGGCTTCCTTCTTCTACGGC
>CANIEC010000120.1 GCA_947466085.1 Rhodospirillales bacterium | reverse complement strand
GCCAGCACAATGCGTGGGTCTATTTCGGTGGCGGTCTCGAGCTGATGCGGGACTTCTACAAGGAATACAAGATGACCTCCTTCCTGATGAGCCACACCGGCGCCCAGATGGGCGGCTGGTGGCGCAAGGAGATCAAGACCGTCGACGACCTCAAGGGCGTGAAGATGCGCATCGGCGGTTTCGCGGGGCAGGTCATGTCGAAGCTCGGCGTGGTGCCGCAGCAGATCGCCGGCGGCGACATCTATCCCGCCTTGGAGAAGGGCACGATCGACGCGGCCGAGTGGGTCGGTCCGTATGACGATCAGAAGCTCGGTTTCAACAAGGTTGCGCCGTATTATTACTACCCCGGCTGGTGGGAAGGCTGTGCGGCGCTCTCCCTCTACTGCGGCGACAAGGCGTTCGATGCTCTGCCGCCGATGTACAAGGAAGCGATCGCAGCCGCTGCGGCTGACGCAGTGAGCTGGTCGGTCGCCAAGTACGACGCCCAGAACCCGCGCGCGCTGCGCGAGCTGGTGGCGGCCGGCACCAAGTTCCTGCCGTTCCCCCAGGCGGTGATGGAGGCCTGCTACAATGCCTCCAACGAGCTCTACGCCGAGACCGTCGCCAAGAACCCGAAGTTCAAGAAGGTCTACGATTCGTGGAAGCCCTTCCGGAACGAGGAGGTTCTCTGGTTCCGCGTCGCCGAGAACACGTTCGACAACTTCATGGCGCGCCAGTCGGCTGCCAACAAGCTCTGACCCGGCGATATGTCGGTCGAAAAGCCCCGCTTCGGCGGGGCTTTTTATTGCCTGCCCCCGACGGCGAAAGCGTTGAACATTGCAGATATTTAAGGTTTTTCCGGCGTGCGGGAGCTTTTCAAAGCGATTTATGCATGCCAGTGTTGCAGACGGTGAAGGGGGCCATGAAGGCATCCAAGGGAGGAAAGAGGAACATGCAGCGCAGGAAATTTATCAGGACCGCAGGCGTAGGTGCCGCGGGTGTTGCGGCGGCGACCACGATCGCTGCGCCGGCCATTGCCCAGAGCATGCCGGAAGTGAAGTGGCGTCTGACGTCGAGCTTCCCCAAGTCGCTCGACACGCTCTATGGCGGCTCCGAGCTCTTCGCCAAGATCGTTGGCGAGATGTCGGACGGCAAGTTCCAGGTCCGGCCCTTCGCCGCGGGCGAAATCGTCCCGGGTCTGCAGGTTGCCGATGCGGTGCAGAACGGCACCGTCGAGGCCGGCCAGACCGCGGCCTATTACTATTTCGGCAAGCATCCGAACTTCGTGTTCGAGACCGGCTTGCCTTTCTCGATGAACCAGCGCCAGTACTGTGCGTGGCTTGAGTTCGGCGGCGGTCACGAGTTGGTCAACGAGTTCTACAAGGATTACAATTTCCGATCGTTCACCTTCGGCGGCACCGGCTGCCAGATGGGCGGCTGGTTCCGCAAGGAAATCAAGTCGATGGACGACATGAAGGGGCTGAAGTTCCGCGTCGGCGGCTTCGCGGGCCTGATCCTCACGCGCCTCGGTGTCGTGCCTCAGCAGATCGCCGGCGGCGACATCTATCCGGCCCTCGAGAAGGGCACGATCGACGCCTGCGAATGGGTCGGTCCGTATGACGACGAGAAGCTCGGCTTCAACAAGGTCGCCAAGTACTACTACTACCCGGGCTGGTGGGAAGGCGCGTCGGTCGGCTCGCTCTACATCAACAACGATGCGTGGGCGAAACTGCCGAAGCCCTACCAGGCCATGGTCGAGGCGGCTGCAGGCCGCGTTACGTCCTGGATGGTGCCCAAGTACGATGCCGGCAATCCGCCCGCGCTGCGTCGTCTGGTGGCGGCCGGTACGGAACTGCGGCCGTTCCCGCGTGCCGTGCTCGAGCCGTGCTTCCTCGAGGCATACAAGTACTACGATGAACTCGCGGCGAAGGATCCGAAGTTCAAGAAGATCTACGACAACATGAAGTCCTTCCGCGCCGACGAGAACCTGTGGTTCCGCGTCGCCGAGAACACCTTCGACAACTTCAATTTCTCGATGTCGGCCCAGGGCCGGTAGAGAGAAGACCACAAAGAGAAAGCCCCGCCGGTTGGCGGGGCTTTTTTTTGCCTTCGGTCTACTTGAAGACCGGTGGTGGTGAATCTTCCGACGGTGGCGCCTGCAGCTCGATGGTCACCTTGCTGGGATCGACCCCATGCGGCTTGTCGAGGAAGAAGGTCACGGTCTGCGGTACGAAGATCACGATCGCCACCATGATGATCTGCAGGACCACCCAGGGGACGGCCCCCCAATAGATGTCCGAACTCTTCACTTCCTTGGGCGCCACGCTGCGCAGGTAGAACAGCGCGAAGCCGAAAGGCGGGTGCATGAACGAGGTCTGCATGTTTACGCAGAGCATGACGCCGAACCAGATGAGGGCGGCATCGGCACCGACGACCGGCGTGAGCAGCTTCTGCGCGACCGGCGCCAGCATCGGGATGATGATGAAGGCGATCTCGAAGAAGTCGAGGAAGAAGGCCAGGAAGAAGACGAAGAGATTGACGACGATCAGGAAGCCCCAGACGCCGCCGGGCAGGCCCGTCAGCAGATGCTCGACCCAGTGGCCACCGTCGACACCCGCGAACGAGATCGAGAAGCAGGTCGCACCAACCAGAATGAAGGCCACCATCGCGGTGATGCGCATGGTTGCCTGCATTGCCTGGACGATGAGGTCGCGCAGATCCTTCACCTGCCAGGCCCGCCAGCACAGCCAGATGACCGAGGCGAACATGATGGTAAAGGCCAACTTGAACGCGAACGACTTGAAGGCAACGATGCCGATCAGCGCTCCGATGATGGCCGCGGCGCAACCGCCCAAGAACATCAGGCGGTCGAACTTGGTGAGCGGTGCATTGCGCACCACCGCCAGGACGATCGCACCGATGGTACCCATCGCGCCCGCCTCGGTGGGAGTCGCCAGGCCCATCATGATGGTGCCCAGCACCAGGAAGATCAGGACCGCGGCCGGGATGATGCCCCAGGCGCACTTGATCAGCAGCGCCTTGCCGAACAGCGTCCGGGGCACCGGCGGAAGGGCGTCCGGCTTGACCAGCGTCACATAGTACGTATAGGCGGCAAACAGCGCGATCTGCAGAAGTGAGGGGCCCCAGGCGCCCAGATACATATCTCCGACCGAACGGCCGAGCTGGTCGGCCAGGACGACGAGCACCAGCGACGGCGGAACGAGCTGAGTGATCGTACCAGAGGCGGCAAGCACGCCTGTCGCATAGCGCATGTCGTACTTGTACCGCATCATCACCGGCAGGGTGATCAGCGCCATGGCGATGACCTGGGCGGCCACGGTGCCGGTGATCGCGCCGAGGATGAAGCCGACAATGATGGTCGAGTAGCCCAGCCCGCCCTTCACCGGGCCAAAGAGCTGGCCCATCGACTCCAGCATGTCCTCCGCCAGCCCGCATTTCTCCAGGATCGCGCCCATGAAGGTGAAGAACGGGATGGCAAGCAGCAGCTCGTTCGACAGGATCGAGCCGAAGACGCGGCCCGGGATGGCCTGCATGAAGGCCATCGTGAAGTAGTTCATCTCGATCGCGAGGAAGCCGAAAAAGAAACCCACGGCGCAGAGCGAGAAGGCGACGGGGTATCCGATGATCATGAAGACGACGAGGCCGCCGAACATCAGCGGCGGCATCCAATCGAGCGGGATCATTGCGTCGGCCTCTCGTAGTGGGCTTCAAGGCTGTCGACGGCATATCCGTTGAGGAAGGCGACGCGCTTGATGAGTTCGGAAAGGCCCTGCAGGGCGACCAGGGCGAAGCCCACGGGGAGCACCAGCTTGATCGGCCAGCGCAGGAGGCCGCCGGCGTTCGAGGAGTGCTCGTAGACGTTGAACGACTGCATGAAGAACGGCCAGCTCAGCCACGCGAGGATGGCGCAGGTCGGCAGCAGGAAGACCAGTGCGCCGAGAATGTCGATCCAGAGCTGCCCGCGGCGGCTCAGCGTCATGTAGAGGATGTCTACGCGCACATGCTCGTTGCGCTTCAGCGTGTAGGCTGCGCCGAACATCACGATGACGGCGAACATGTACCACTGTACTTCGAGCCACGCATTGGAACTGCTGTCGTAGGCGTAGCGCACCATGGCGTTGCCGGCGCTGACGACACACGCCAGCAACACGAGCCAGTTGCAGATGACCCCTATTTTTTCGTTTAACGCGTCGATCAGCGCGCTGAATGCCAGCAATGAGCGCATCCCATCTCCCCTGAAAGCGAGTTCTTAGTTGACCGCTCATCCGTTCTCGCCGACGGACACGCTTTCTTAACTTGGACCGCTGCGCGATGCCATAGCCTGCATCGGTCCGCAATGCAGGCAAGGTGCGTCAAGTCGCTCCACCGCTACGGCATTGCCTATGCAGCAGGCAACTCCGTCCACCCCTCCGGACCGAAGAATTCCAGCGGACGGAACGAACGCTTGTAGGCCATTTTGTTCGAATCGGCGATCCAGTAGCCGAGGAAGACATAAGGCAGGCCCCGCCGGGCGGCGGCATTGGCCAGCCACAGGATCATGTGCGTGCCAAGGCCCCGTCGCGGATCCTGGGGGTCGAAGAAGCTGTAGACTGCCGACACGCCGTTCGACAGCCAATCTACAAGACAAGCCCCCACCAGACGGCCATCGGCCGAATCGTCACGGAACTCGATGATCGCCGTATCGACCGGGCTCTCCTCGACCATGGCGCGGTAGTCGTCGAAATCCATGTCGGCCATGTCGCCATCGCGATGGCGCGTCAGGACATAGCGCGAGAACAGCGCGAACTGCTCGCCGGTGGCCAGCGCCTGCGTTTCGATCGCATGGACATGCTCATTGCGGCGCTGGATGCGGCGCTGGGCCCGGCTGAGCTCGAAATCCCGCACGCGGATGCGGACCGGCACGCAGGCTCTGCAACCATCGCACAGCGGCTTATAGACGAAGTGATGTGAACGGCGGAAGCCGGCGTCCGTGAGGGTGTCGTGCTGCGAGATGGCATCGGGACCGCTCAGTTCCGTGACGAGCTTGGTCTCCAGGCGATGCGGCAAGTACGGGCAGCGCATCGCCGGCGTCGTGCGGAAGAACCTGAGGGACTGGATGTTCTGGCGGATGAACATGTGCTTGCGGTTTCGAGTGTACGCCTCGGGCGCGCGAAGGAAAGCGCCAGTTCTTCCGCCAAAGGTCGATGACGGCCCTGGTCAAGGCCCCGGGCGGCCCCTGGCAAGCCGGCGAAACGGCACAAGGGCCAGTCGTACCAGCTTCGGCAGCAGCCATATGAGGGCGACCACGAACAAGGCCAGCAGGCACAGAAAAGTGATCGGATGGGCGATCGCCAGCGCCAGGCCACCGAACACCGTGACGTCTTCGCCGAAGGAGGCAAGGACGTTGCTGAACGGTTCCGGCGAGCCGTTGATCAGCGCACGCGAGCCGGTCTTGGCGATGTGGGTCCCCGCCGCGAGCGTTCCGCCCAGCAGGCCGGCGATGATCGAGATCTCCGGACTGAGCCCTCCGGCGGCGCCATACGCCAGCAGCACGCCGGCGGGAATGCGCACGAAGGTCTGCAACACGTCGTTGATGCTGTCGATGTAGGGGATCTTGTCGGTCAGGAAGTTGAGCGCGAACAGGATCGCCGCCACGCCCAGCACCCAGGGCGATTCGAGGACCTGCAGGTCGTGCGACAGGGTGACCAGGCCAAAGCGTTGCGCGAAACCCAGCACCAGCACGGCGGCATAGGCGTTCAGACCGCTGGCCCAGCCGGCGCCCAGGGCGACGGCGATGGCAGTGAGGGTTTCGGCGCTCATGCGTGCGACGCTACAGAGCGCGCCGCGCCTTGAAGGCGGTGGCGAGCGTCCCGTCGTCGAGCCAGTCGAGTTCGCCGCCCACCGGCACGCCGTGCGCCAGGCGCGTCAGCGGCACGTCGTGCTCGGCCAGCCGCTCGGCGAGGTAGTGCGCCGTCGTCTGCCCGTCGACGGTGGCGTTGGTCGCCATGATCACCTCACGGATGCCGCCGGCGGAAACCCGCTTCACCAGGCTGCCGATGTTGAGTTCCTCCGGACCGATCCCGTCGAGCGCCGACAGCGAGCCGCCCAGCACGTGATAGCGGCCGGAGAAGATGCGACCGCGCTCCATGGCCCACAGGTCGCCGACATCCTCCACGACGCAGATCAGGCCGGCATCGCGGCGGGGATCGGCACAGATCGAGCAGGGTTCGATCGTGTCGAGGTTGCCGCAGATGCTGCAGGCCCGGATGGCGCGCGCCGCGTCGGCCAGTGCGGCGCCCAGCGGCTGCATCAGCGTCTCGCGCTTCTTCAGGAGATGCAGCGCCACGCGGCGCGCCGAACGCGGCCCCAGCCCCGGCAGGCGGCCGAGGAGCTGGATCAGCCGCTCGATCTCCGGGCCGTTCATCGGCGGTACGTCCCTAGAGCTTGAAGCCCGGTGGAAGCGGCAGTCCGCCGGTGATGTCGCGCATCTGCTCCTGCACGGTCTGCTCGACCTTGGCGCGGGCGTCGTTGGCGGCTGCCACGATCAGGTCCTCGACCACGCCCTTGTCCTCGGGCTTGAAGAGCGAGGCGTCGATCTCGATCCGGCGGGTCTCGTTCTTGCCGTTGACCGTGACCTTCACCAGGCCGGCGCCCGACGAGCCCACGATTTCCAGGCGCTCGAGCGCCGCCTGCAGCTCCTGCATCTTCTGCTGCATCTGCTGGGCCTGCTGCATCAGGCCGCCAAGGTCCTTGAGCTTGTCGAACATCAGTACTCGCTTTCCGGGATATCGTCGTCGGCCGGGTATTCCTCGGCAGGAGGCGGCTCTTCGGCGAGGATATCGCCGAGGCCGGAGACCAGGGAGGTCTGCTCGCCCTTGCGCCGCACCGTGTCCAGCTTGGCACCCGGGAATGTCTTCAATATGGCCAGCACCAGCTCGTTGCTCTCGGCGGAGCTGCGCAGGTCGTCGGCCTTGGTGGCCTTCTGCTGGATGAGCGTCGGCTTGCCTTCGGCGCTGGAAACCGAGGCGATCCAGCGGCGGCCGGTCCATTGGCTCAGGAGTTCGCTGAGCCGTGGCGCCAGATCGGTCGGCGCCTTGGGCTCCGGCCGGAACTCGATCAGGCCCGGCTCGCACCGCACCTCGTGCACATGATGCATCAGGCTGTGGACCAGCCGGGCCTCGCGGCGCGTCTCGAACAGCGCCACGACCTCGGTGAAGTTACGCGGCGCCGGCATCGCTGGCGCTGCCTGGGTGGCAATTGCCGTGGCCGGCTGGGTCGCCAGGCGTGCGGCCGCTCCGCCGCCACCGTTGCCTCGCGGCTCCGGCGGAGCGGATGCGCCAGCAGCCGGGACCCCGCCGCCATTCTGCAGCGCCTTGATGGCGTCGGCGGGCGAGGGGAGGTCGGCGACGTAGCAGAGCCGGATCAGCGCCATCTCGGCGGCGCGCAGCGGAGAGGGGGCCGCCAGCGTTTCCTGCAACCCCTTGAGCAGCAGCGTCCAGGCCCGAGTGAGCGAGGCCATGGAAAGCTTGCCGGCCATCGCCAGTCCCTGGGCGCGCTCGGTGTCGGCCGTCGAGGCCGCTGCATCCGGCGCGACCTTGAGGCGCGTCACCCAGTGCGTGAGTTCCAGCAGGTCCTGCAGCACGACCACGGGATCGGCGCCGGAATCGTGCATCTCGCCCAGCGCGGTGACCACGGCCGGCGCGTCGCCGCGCATCACCTTCTCGAAGAGTTCGAGGACGCGGCTGCGATCGGCCAGGCCCAGCATGTCGCGCACCTGCGCGGCATCGACCACGCCGCCGCCATGGGCGATCGCCTGGTCGAGCATCGAGAGACCGTCGCGCACCGAGCCGTCGGCGGCGCGCGCCAGCAGGGTCAACGCCTCGGGCGAAATCTCGACCTTCTCGGCCTGTGCGATCTTGCCGAAATGCTCGACCAGCGTTTCCTGCGGCACGCGCTTCAGGTCGAAGCGCTGGCAACGCGACAGGACCGTCACCGGCACCTTGCGGATCTCGGTGGTGGCAAACAGGAACTTCACGTGCGGCGGCGGCTCTTCGAGCGTCTTCAGCAAGGCGTTGAAGGCCTTCTCCGACAGCATGTGCACTTCGTCGATGATGTAGACCTTGTAGCGCGCCGAGACGGGGCGATAGCGCACGCCCTCGATCAGTTCGCGCACGTCGTCGATGCCGGTGCGGGAGGCCGCGTCCATCTCGATCACGTCGACATGGCGGTCCTCGGTGATGGCCTTGCAGTTGTCGCAGACGCCGCAGGGATCGACCGTGGGACCGCCGGTGCCGTCCGGGCCAACGCAGTTCAGCGCGCGGGCGATGATGCGGGCGGTCGTCGTCTTGCCAACGCCGCGCACGCCGGTGAGCATGAAGGCATGGGCGATGCGGCCTGTGGCGATGGCGTTGCGCAGGGTGCGCACCATCGCCTCCTGGCCGACGAGGGTCGTGAAATCGACGGGACGGTATTTGCGAGCGAGGACGCGATAGGGGGTTGCCGGATCTTCCGGGCCCTTGGTGGCCTGCGCCATGGCGATCACCCGCTATTCTGCGCCGTGGCCCCTTGAGGCCCGGCGGTCATCGCGCCCGGGCCGCCCGCCCTCCGCGGCGGCGCGCGCAGGGGAACGGGTGAGAGACCGGCATGACCCGAAGCGAATTCGTTACGGCTGCTTCCTTCCGGATCTGACCGGGTTGGCGACTGCTCCGCCCACACCGGCCCCTCAAGGCGGTTATATCAGGAGTCCGGGCGCCCGGCGCAAGGCCAGAGTGGGATCCTTGTGAGTGACCTTCGGAAAGTTCCACAAGATATTGATATCAAATGATTAATTATGCTGTCGGCGATCGGCCGGCCGCGCCAGGCCCAGATGATCGCGCAGCGTGGTGCCGGTGTAGTCGGCGCGGAACAGCCCACGCTCCTGCAGGATCGGCACGACGCTCTGCGCAAAAGAGTCGAACTGGCCCGGGAAGAACGGCGGCATGACATTGAAGCCGTCGGCGCCGCCTTCGCGAAACCAGCGCTCCAGCGTGTCGGCGACCTGAAGGGGCGTACCGATGGGCAGCAGATGCCCGCGTGCCGCCGCGACGCGGTGGAAGAGCTGGCGCAGGGTGAGGTTTTCGCGTCGCGCCATCTGGATCAGCAGCGCCGCCCGGCTCTTCAGGTGCTCGGTCTCCGGCACGTCGGGTACCGGTCCGTCGAGCGGGTGTATCGACATGTCGGCGCCCAGCCGCTCCGACAGGACGGTGAAGGCCTGGGCGATGTCGATGTTGCGATTGAGCTCGGTGAAGATCTCCTGCGCCTCGCGCTCGGTCCGGCCCACCACGGGCATCACGCCCGGCATGACGAGGATGGCGTCGGCGGGGCGCCCCAGGGCCACCACCTGTGCCTTCAGCGCCCGGTAAAAGTCCCGCGCCTCGGCGAGGTCGTTCTGTGCGGTGAAGACCACATCGGCGATGCGCGCCGCCAGGGCTTGGCCGGGGCCGGAGGAGCCGGCCTGGATCAGCACGGGATGGCCCTGCGGCGGCCGCGGCACGTTGAGGGCACCCTGGATCGAGACGTACTTCCCTTCGAAGGCCGGCACGTGGAGGCTGCCCGGCCGCACGAGCAGCCCGGCCTCCTTGTCGGCGATGAAGGCGTCGTCGTCCCAGCTGTCCCAGAGCAGGCGGCAGGCTTCGACGAACTCCTCCGCCATGGCGTAGCGCTCGGCATGCGGCGGATGCCGGCGGCCGAACACGGCACCCGACTTGGCGTAGGCCGTCGTGACCACGTTCCAGGCCGCGCGCCCGCCGGACAGGTGGTCGAGCGAGGCGAAGCCGCGGGCCACATGATAGGGCTCGGCATAGGTCGTCGAGGCCGTTGCCGCCAGTCCCAGTCGGCTCGTGCCCATGGCAAGCGCGGAGAGAAGGCCGAGCGGCTCGAATTTGCCGATCGTCGACGGATGCTCGCCGTAGCCGGTAGCGAAGCCGTCGCCCAGGAAGAACATGTCGAATTTGGCCGCCTCGGCGGTGGCCGCGATGTGCTGCATCAGCGCGAGGTTGGGTGTCCGTGCATCCGCCTCGGGATGGCGCCAGCCGCCGACATGATGGCCGGGCGTCTGCACGAAGACGCCGAGGCGCATCCGGCAGTCCGATGGCTCCATTACGACGAGCTGAGGGAGGCTTGTCCTACGGCGCCGGGTGCTTCCACGGCAAAGTCCACGGTGACACTGCCGGCCTTCTCGAAGACCAGGGTGATCGGCAGTTTGCCGCCAACCGCCAGCGGCGAGGCGAGGCCGCTCATCAGCAGGTGATAGCCGCGTGGCTTGAGGATCTGCTGGTTGGCCGGCGGGATGACGAGGCCATCGTCCATCTTCCGCATTTCGAGCACCGGGCCCCTGACCCGGATGGCATGGATTTCGACGACGCTGGCGGCGGGGCAGCTGGCGGAAACGAGCCGATCTGTTTCGCCGTCGTTGACCACCGTCATGTAGGCACCGGCGATATCCGGATGCGATGAAGACGACCGGGCCCAGGGCTTGACGATCTGCAGCGGGCCGAGGCTGGCGGCCGGAACTTCCTTCGGCTCAGAACGACGCAGCCACTTCAGCAAAATCCCTCCTCCACCGCGCCGTCAGTGCGCGAAATAGTGCATGCCGCCATCGACCGGGATGACCGCGCCCGTAATGTAGCGCGCCGCCGGAGAGGCCAGAAAGGCGACGAGATGTGCCACATCCTCCGGCTCGCCGAAATAGCCGATGGGGATGTTTCGCTCGATGAAGCTGCGGCGGGCCTCCTCGGTCGGGTGGAGTTTCTGCAGGATCTGCTCGCTGTTGATGCGCCCTGGCTGAATGGTGTTCACCGTGACGTCGTCGGCGGCGACGTCACAGGACAGGCCCTTTGCCCACAGATGCAGTGCGGCCTTGGCGGCGATGGCAGCATTCAGGCCGCGCGGCTCCATGGAGCCGCTGATGTTGACGATCCGACCCCATTTGCGCGCCCGCATCGCCGGCAGCAGGGCCTGGGTCAGCCGTCGCGCCGCCGTGAAGTTGAGCGCGAAGGCCTCCTCCCAGACATCCTCGCCGGCCTCCGGCCCGGTCGGTCGCGAGCCGCCGGCGCAGTTCACCAGGATGTCGATCGGGCCGAGCAGCTTGCCAGCCTCGGCGACGATCCGGGCGAGATCGGCCGGGTTCGTGACGTCGCCCGCGATCGCGGTCACGCCGTCGAGCCGCTCGATCTTCTCGGCCCGCCGTGCCGTCGCGACGACCTGCGCGCCCTGTTGCGAGAGGAGCCTGACGACCCCTGCGCCGATGCCCGAACTTGCGCCGGACACGAGGCAGGTCCGGTCCCTGAGCTGATAATCCATCGTGCCTTGATGGCGGAGAATGCGGGACCTGCCAAGGGAGGGCTCGGGACCGCGAGCCGCTTCAGCCGCCGCGCACCTTCCGCGTCGCCTCGACGTCGACGACGCCCTTGGCCGAGACCACGACGCCATAGTCGCGCAGCGCGGTTTCGACCGAGATCACCTCGTCGAGCACGTCGTCCGCCACGTCGGCCGGATCGCGTTCCAGCGGGTTGCCGTAGCCGCCGCCGGCCGGGCCGTAGCAGACGAAGCGGCCGTCCCTGGCGATGTTCATGTGCGGCACCTTCGAGGGCAGCGCGCGGTCGGCGTGGCCGGGCACCATCAGGTCGAGCTTGGCCGGCATGCCTTCGCCGCCGCCCAGGAAGCCCCACGGCCGGTAGCGGTGTCCTTCGCCCTCGACCGAGGCGCCGCCGTCGCTCAGGAAGGCGAATTCGCGGACCGAGCCCAGGCCGCCCCGCCATTTGCCGGCGCCCGCCACGTCCTCGCGCAGTTCATAGCGCAGCACGCGCAGCGGCAGATGGGTTTCGATGTCCTCGATCGGGTTGTTGCGCGTGTTGGCATAGAGCGTGTCGACGGCGTCCATGCCGTCCTTGCCCAGACGCCCGCCATAGGAGCCCTCGAAGATCTCCATATGCACCCAGTGCGTCTCGTCCTTGAGGCCGGAGAAGGCGATGACCTTGAGGTTGCCGATGCCGGCGGAGACGTTGCCGGGCATGGCCAGGGACAGTGCCTTCATCACCGTGTCGGCGAGCTGGTTGCCGGGGCAGAAGCGCGCGATGGTCGGGGCGGGGAAGGTCGGGTTGGCCAGGCACCCCTTGGGCGCCACGATGGTGATCGGCCGGATGAGGCCTGCGTTGACCGGGATGTGGCCGTGGATCTCGGTGTCGAGCAGCACCGAGCGGATGGTGAGCCAGATGGCGATGTCGGCGGTACCTTCGAGCGGCATGTTGATCGGCCGGTCGGGCACCTGGGGCGCCGTCCCGGTGAGATCGACCACCAGGGCGTCGTCCTTCTTGGTGATGGTGACGACGATCGGCAGTTCCTTCTTGGTGGGATCGTCGCTGTCGAGATAGCCGTCGATCGCCGTCTCGGCGCGATAGACGCCGTCGGGCAGCTTCGCGATCGCCTGCCGCATCAACCGCTCGGCATGATCCATCAGCGCGCCGCACGCCTGCTCGAAGGTCTCCAGCCCGTAGCGCTCGACCAGTTCAACCATGCGCTCCGCACCGATCCGGGCCGCTGCGACCTGGGCATCCATGTCGCCGACCACCAGGTCGGAGGCACGGATGTTGTCGCGCACGATCTGCCACACGGCGTCGTTCTTCACGCCGCGGTCGTAGACCTTGATGGCCTTGAATTGCAGGCCCTCGGCATAGGCGTCGATCGCCTCGACGATGCCGCAGGAGCCGGGAGACAGCGCGCCGATGTCGAGATGGTGCGCGGTGGTCGCCGCGAAGGCGATCAGGCGGCCCTGCACGAAGACCGGCACAATGAAGGCTACGTCGGGTCCATGGCTCGCGCCGGAATAGGCGTCGTTGTGCATGATGACGTCGCCCGGGCGGATCGTCTCGCCGCGCGCGGCCAGGATGCGCTGGATGCCGCGCACATAGCCCGGGATCGGGCCGGACTGCAGTGGTGTCGACTGCGCCGATTCGGCCAGGCCGCGGCCTTCCGCATCGACGAGGGCGGCCCCGAAATCCTCCGACTCGCGGATGATCGAGGAGTAGCTCATGCGCATCAGCTTGTAGCCCATCTCGATGGCGATGTTCTCCAGCGCCCCCTGGATCACACTGCTGGTAATCGGGTCGATGCGGTCCGGCTTGGTCGCGGGCTGGCGGGCGGTGGCTGTGCTCATTGCTTGGCCTCCTTGCGGATCATGAGATTGCCGGCCGCGTCGGCCTCGAAGCTGAAGTGCGGCGGCACGACGGTGGTGGTGTCCATTTGCAGGACGATGGCGGGGCCGGGGATGCGCTCGCCGATCGGCAGCAGGTCGCGGCGGTAGAAGGTGGTCGGGTAGTCGGCGAGCTTGCCGTCGACCCGGAACGTGCCGTTGCCGGAGCGCACTTTCGCAGTGCTGAGAGAGCGGGCGCCGTCCGTCACGGGCTTCGCGATGGTCGCGGCGCTGGCCGCGCCGACCAGTCGCAGGTTCACGATCTCGATCGCGGAGTCGGCGAAGTGATGGCCGTATTCGCGTTTGTGGACCTCGTGGAAGGCCTCGAAGGCCTTGGCGAGGGCAGCGTCATCGAGAACGCCGTCGGGAAAGGTGACCCGGAGTTCGTAGCCCTGGCCGACGTACCGAAGATCGCCGCGGCGTTCAAACGTCACCTTCGAGAGATCGATGCCGTCGGCGGTGAAACGTCCAGCGAGTTCCTTGGCCATGGCGTCGAAGTCGGCGTTGATGCGGGCGAGGTCGGCCGCTCCTGAAACCTGGAACGAGGTGCGGATGGCGTCGTAGCGCAGGTCGCTGATCAGCAGGCCGACGGCCGAAGTGATGCCGGGATGCGGCGGCACGATCACCTCCGTGACGCCCAGCATGTCGGCCACTTCGGCGCCATGCAGCGGACCGGCCCCGCCGAACGCCACCAGCACGTAGTTGCGGGGATCTATGCCCTTCTGGACGGTCCGTGAGCGGATGGCGTTGGCCATGTTGGCGTTGATGAGGGTGATCACGCCCTCGGCGGCCTCGTGGTCGGAGAGGCCGAGCTCACGCGCCAGCTCGCCGATCACGCGGCGGGCCGCGACTTCGTCGAGCGCCATGCCGCCGCCCAGGAAATTGCCGCCGTCGAGCCGCCCCAGCACGACGTTGGCGTCGGTGACCGTGGCCCGCGTGCCGCCGCGTCCATAGGCGGCGGGGCCGGGCACGGCGCCCGCCGAGCGTGGCCCCACTTTGAAGGCACCGGCCTGGTCGACATAGGCGATCGAGCCGCCGCCGGCGCCGATCGTGTGCACGTCGATCATCGGCACCAGCACGGGGAAGCCGGCGATCCAGGTGTCGCGCGCCGTGGCCTCGCCGAAGCCGCCTTCGGTGACGATGCCGATGTCGGCCGAGGTACCGCCGACGTCGAAGGTGATGAGGTTGCGCTTGCCCGACAGGGCGCCCGCCCAGTCGCCGCCGATCACGCCGGCGGCCGGTCCCGAGAGCAGGGTGAGCACCGGCCGCTCGGCCACCATGCCGGGCGTCGCGACGCCGCCGTTCGAGGCCATGATGCGCAGGTCGGCCTTGAAGCCCGATGCCTCGATCTCCGATTCGAGGCGTGTCACGTAGTTGCGCACCTTCGGGCCCACGAAGGCGTTCATCGCCGTCGTCGTGAACCGTTCGAACTCGCGGAACTGCGGCGACACCGACGACGATGTGGTGGCGAAGCACTCCGGATATTCCTCGCG